>NZ_JBNNGV010000012.1:0-143766 GCF_050268485.1 Pseudomonas sp. NPDC078416
CGCGCGCTTGCCCGCGAAGGCTTTGTTTCTGACGATCGAGATGCGTCGGCTGTACCGGCCGGTTCGCGGGCAAGCGCGCTCCTACGCCTTCGGCAGAAGCGGGTTCGACGTAGCCTCGGCGGCGGACCTCAGCGAGCAAATCTTGATGCGGCGCTCTTCTCGCGGGCAGACATGGATGTGGCATCCGCCGCAAACCTGTAGGAGCGCGCTTGCCCGCGAAGACTTTGGTTCGGACGATAGAGATGTGTTGGCTGTACCGGCCTCTTCGCGGGCAAGCGCGCTCCTACGCCTTCGGCAGAAGCGGGTTCGACGTAGCCTGGGCGGCGGACCTCAACGAGTAAATCTCGATGCGGGGTTATTCTCGCGGGCGGACGTGGATTTGGCGTCCGCCGCAAAACCTGTAGGAGCGCGCTTGCCCGCGAACGCTTTGGTTCGGACGATCGAGATACGTCGGCTGCACCCGCCTCTTCGCGGGCAAGCGCGCTCCTACGCCTTCGGCAGAAGCGGGTTCGGCGCGGCCTCGGCGGCGGACCTCAACCAGCAAATCTCGATGCGGGGTTATTCTCGAGGGCAGACATGGATGTGGCATCCGCCGCAAAACCTGTAGGCGCGCGCTTGCCCGCGAAGACTTTGATTCTGACGATAGAGATGCGTCGGCTGCACCGGCCTGTTCGCGGGCAAGCGCGCTCCTACGCCTTCGGCAGAAGCGGGTCCGGCAAGGCCTCGGCGGCGGACCTCAACGAGCAGATCTGGATGCGACGTTATTCTCGCGGGCAGACGTGAATTTGGCGTTCGCCGCCAAACCTGTAGGAGCGCGCTTGCCCGCGAAAAATCTCACAGCCACACAGCATCCCAGAGTGGATAGTCTCCCACGCGTTTCACCAGCCCGGCCCGCAACGGATTGGCAACGATGTAACGTGCGACGGCCTGCAAATCTTCCTCCCGCCGAACCGCCCGGTCGTGATAACCC
Organism: Pseudomonas sp. NPDC078416; assembly: GCF_050268485.1. Taxonomy (NCBI): domain Bacteria; kingdom Pseudomonadati; phylum Pseudomonadota; class Gammaproteobacteria; order Pseudomonadales; family Pseudomonadaceae; genus Pseudomonas; species Pseudomonas sp. NPDC078416. The sequence goes on from NZ_JBNNGV010000012.1 coordinate 971, forward strand.
TTCTGCCATACCCGAAGCGGTGTGTGACCCGACCGCATGATCGCCAGCGCGCTGCCGGATTTAACCCGGCGCACCAGCATTCCCAACGTTCCCTCTCTCAACTCCACTAGCCAGTGAAAATGGTCCGGCATGACGACCCACGCCAGAGACTCTGCAATACCAGCTTGCTGGGCCCGTCGAAACTCTTCGACCACCAGCCGGCCGGTGCGCCAGTTGGTGAACAGCGGTTGTCGGCCATTCACTACGGAGGTCAGAAGATAAATCTGTCCTACTCCCGAATAACGGCCTAGTCGGAGATCAGCGCTTCTTTGTGACATTGGCATTCCTTTGCGCGTTGTGAGATGTGCGGGATCAGGCTAGTGCACAGACAATCACCCCTGCGGCAAACAGATATTCCGGATGTGTCCGTGATGACGCATTCGCGGGCAAGCGCGCTCCTACGCCTTCGGCAGAAGCGGGTTCGACGTAGCCTCGGCGGCGGACCTCAACGAGCAAATCTTGATGCGGCGTTATTCTCGCGGGCAGACGTGGATGTGGCGTCTGCCACAAAACCTGTAGGAGCGCGCTTGCCCGCGAAGGCTTTGGTTCGGACGATAGAGAAATTTGGGCTGCACCGGCCTCTTCGCGGGCAAGCGCGCTCCCACAGGGCGTCGACTCAGGCCTGGGCCAGCCGATTCGAGTACATCCGGCATTCCGCCAGCAGCGCTAGCAGGTTAGGGTCGCGCTCGCGGGCTTTGAGGAAGACCAGGCCGATGTGTTGCTGCATGCGGTATCGCGCTTGCAGCGGCACCAGGCGGACGCGGTTTTCGTAGACGGCGGCGATTCGCCCCGGCAGCAAGGCGTAGCCCACTCCCGAGCTGACCATGCTCAGCAGCGTGAAGATGTCGTTCACTTGCATTGCCACCTTCGGCTCGAACCCGGCCTGCTCGAACACCCGTGCGCCATCGCGGTGGGTGGCGAAGCCCTGGGTCAGGGTAATGAAGGTCATTTCCCGCAGATCGCTCAGGTCCACCTCGCTCTGTAGCGCGAAGGGCGAGTCGGCCGGCGTGGCGAGGAAAATATCGTCGGAGAACAGCGGCAGCTGCTCACAATCCGGATCGCTCACGCTCTCGTTGAGCGACACCAGTGCAGCGTCGACTTCCATGTTCTTCAGCTTGTAGAACAGGTCAATGTTCGAGCCCAGAATCAGGTCGATGTTGAGTTCGCTGCGGCGGATCTTCAGGCCCATGATCAGCTGCGGCACGGTTTTGACCGTTAGTGAATACAACGCGCCCAGCTTGAACCGCGCCGCCGAAAACCCCGCCGCCTGCCGCGTCTGTTCGATGGTGCTGAGTACGTCCTGCACCAGCTTCTGCGCGCGCTCCTCCAGCACATAAGCGCCTTCGAGGGGCGTGAGGTTGCGACCCTCGTGCTTGAAAAGCGGGCAACGCAACGCGCTTTCCAGCGAGTGAATCGCCCGGTGCACGCTGACCGTGCTGGTCTGCAACTCCGCCGCCGCGCGGGCCAGATTGCCGGTGCGCATGAATGCCAGGAAGATTTCCAGCTTCTTGAGGGTGAGCTCTTCGTCGATCTGCATCGTGGGGGCCCGCGCCGGATTCTTGTTTTGAGAGCGCCCGATTGTGCCGAAGAGATCGGCGGCTGACTGCATTAAATTCTCGATAACACGACACAATGCGTTGTCATTGAGGTTCAGAAGCAGGACGCTTGGCGCGTGTCATGCAATTGAGAGAGGTAGTGTGCGGATGTACTACGGAGAAAAATTCAACGCCTGGACCCACTTGGTCGGCGCGATTCTCGCGACGATCGGCGCGGTGTGGATGCTGGTTGTCGCGACGATGACAGGGGATATCTGGAAGATCATCAGCGTCGCGGTCTACGGCGTGGCGTTGGTCATGCTGTACAGCGCGTCGACGGTTTATCACAGCGTTCGCGGTCGGGCCAAAGTGATCATGCAAAAGGTTGATCACTTTTCGATCTATCTGCTCATCGCCGGCAGTTACACGCCGTTTTGTCTGGTGACACTGCACGGGGCGTGGGGCTGGACATTGTTCGGCATCGTCTGGGCGCTGGCGATCATCGGCATTCTGCAGGAGATCAAACCGCGCTCCGAAGCGCGGGTGATGTCCATTGTCATCTACGCGGTCATGGGCTGGATTGTCCTGGTCGCGGTCAATCCGCTGATCGCTGCGCTGGGCATGGCCGGCTTCGTCTGTCTGGCGCTGGGCGGGGTGTTCTACACCGTGGGGATCATTTTCTTTGCGTTCGACACCAGGGTCAGACACTTCCATGGGGTCTGGCATCTGTTCGTCATCGCCGGCAGCCTTCTGCACTTTGTCGCGATCATGCGCTATGTGTTGTGAGGCTAGAGCGGTAGACCGCTGAAACCTCGGTTCCTACGGATTACACGCCAGCCATTGCATCTGGATTCGACGAAGAACATGTAGGAGCGCGCTTGCCCGCGAAGGCATTGGTTAGGACGACAGAGATGTGTCGCCTGTACCGACCTCTTCGCGGGCAAGCGCGCTCCTACACTGGATTACGGCAGACACACAATCTGCGGCTTACACATCCGGCGCCGGCTCGCCAGCAAGCCGGCCGCAGATTATGCATTCGAGCGATCCATGCGCCGCTTCGGTGCATGGCACTTTTCAAATCGCTGATTATTTTCTGTACACCCCGCAGCCTTGCGTGCTTTCCCACCTGCACCAATGCGGATAACTTTCGCACCCGATTGAAGCATTTAATTCATTTATTTTATTTGTTGAATTATTTGATTCGTCATCCTAGTCTGATCCTCGAAACGCCCCCTCTGTGGTAAGGCGGCCTTCTTGAACTGACTGATCAATCGGGGAGCAAGACATGAATGTGAAAGTACTCTTGAGCATGGCCGTGGCAACCGCCTTTTCCGCATCCACCTGGGCCGCTGACTGGACGGTCGGCGCCAACGTGGGCAACGTGCCGTGGGAGTTTCAGGACGCCAAAGGCGAGATCGTCGGCTTTGAAGTCGACGTGGTGAAAGAAGTCGCCAAACGCGCCGGCAAGACCGTGGAGTTCGTCAATATCCCCTTCAACGGCCTGTTCAGCGCCGTGCAATCCAAGCGCGCTGACATCGCCATTTCCTCGATCACCATCACACCCAAGCGCCTTGAGTCGGTCGGCTTCGCCCAGCCGTACTACGACAGCGATCAATCCCTGTCGGTGCTCGCCAAATCCGGCATCAACGGCCTGAAGGACATGGACGGCAAGGTGGTCGGCGTCGACACCGGCTCCACCGGCGACATGTGGGTCAACGCCCATCAGGCCGAATACAAGTTCAAGGAAGTCTCACGCTACGAAGGGCTGTCGCCTGCGATGCTCGATCTCGCGTCCGGCCGCATGGACGGCTACGTCAGCGATATCCCTGCGGTCCTGTACTACATCAAGGACAAGCCGCAGTACAAAGTCGTCGCGAAGATTCCTACCGGTGAGAAGTACTCGTTAATGCACGCCAAGGGCTGGGCCTCGGCCGGCCAGGTCAACGACATCATCACCACGATGAAGAAAGAAGGCGTGATTGCCGACTTGCACAAGAAGTGGTTCGGTGCCGACGCTGATCCGGAGTCCAGCACCGTCAAAGTGGTCGACGTACTCAAGTAATCCCTGACCGCCCAAGCTCGCGCCCGTGACTGCTCGTCACACTGCTCGCCATCAAGGAATCGCAATGGAGTTGTTAGAAACGTTCTTCAACTGGAGCGTGTTCGTCGATGCGCTGCCACTGATGCTCCGCGGCCTGGGCGTAACCGTGATGCTCGGCGTGGTCAGCATCATTCTCGGCCTGGTGGGCGGGCTGGTGCTGGCGATGCTGCGGTTGTACGGGTACGCGCCGGTGCGGTTTCTGGCGCGGGTGTACATCGACGTGCTGCGCTCGATTCCATTGCTGGTGCTGTTGGTGCTGATCTATTACGCGCTGCCGTTCGTGGGCATTCGCCTGTCGTCGTTCGCGGCGGCCACGGCGGCGCTGTCATTGGTGTCGTGCGCGTATTCGGCGGAGATTTTTCGCTCCGGCATCGAAGCCATTCCCCGCGGGCAATTCGAAGCCTCGGCCTCCCAGGGCATGAGCTTTTTCAACACCATGCGCGACATCATCCTGCCCCAGGCCATGCGCATCGTCATGCCGCCCATGACCAGCAACTGCATCAACGTCATGAAAGACACCGCGCTGGCGTCGGTCGTGGCGATGCCCGATTTGCTCAAACAAGCCACTCAGGCCCAGGCGCTGGCAGCCAACCCCACACCACTGGTGGGCGCGGCGGTCATGTACCTGTTGCTGCTTCTGCCTCTGGTGCAACTGGTGAGCTGGATCGAGCGACGTAACGGCGCCGGGAGGAAAAGCGCATGAGCACCGTGATCGAAATGGAAGGCGTGGCCAAATTCTACGGTCCCTTCCAGGCCCTGACCGACATCAACCTGACCGTCGATCAAGGCGAGGTTGTGGTCATCCTCGGGCCGTCGGGCTCCGGGAAGTCGACACTGATCCGCTGCATCAATCTGCTGGAGGAATACCAGCAGGGCGACATTCGCGTCGGCAGTCAACGGGTTGAAACGGGCCCGAAACTGGCGGGCATCCGTTGCGAAGTCGGCATGGTCTTTCAGAATTTCAATTTGTACCCCCACCTCACCGTGCTCGCCAATGTGGCGCTGGCGCCGGTCCGGGTGCGCGGCATGTCGCGCCGTGACGCCAACGAACGCGCGCGCCTGTTGCTGGAGAAAGTCGGCATGGGCGCCCACGCGACGAAATACCCGAGCCAATTGTCCGGCGGCCAGCAGCAGCGCGTGGCCATCGCCCGGACCATGGCGATGGAGCCACGGGTGATCCTGTTCGACGAACCCACTTCCGCACTCGACCCGGAGATGGTCGGCGAAGTGCTGGACGTCATGCAGAACCTCGCCCGCTCGGGCGTGACCATGGTCGTCGTAACCCACGAAATGGGCTTTGCGCGCAAGGTCGCCGACCGGGTGATCTTCATGGAAAACGGCCGAATCATTGAACAGAACAACCCGCACGATTTCTTCACGGCCCCGCAAGAGCCGAGAACCCGCGCGTTTTTGCAGGCCATCCTGCATCACTGACCAGACTCTGGAGTTCATCCCTTGAATGCCTTGGACATCGATTACGTACGCAGCCAGTTTCCCGCGCTCGGCAGCGGCTACGCCTACCTGGACAACGCCGGCGGCTCGGCCGTGCTCAAGCCGGTCGCCGACCGCATCACCGATTACTTGCTCAACAGCGCCGTGCAACTGGGGGCCTCCTACAGCGAGTCGGTCGATGCAGGGGCGCGGGTCATGCAGGCGCGGGAATCGGTCGCGCAACTGATCAACGCGCGCTACCCGGAAGAGTGCGTGATGGGCGGCTCGACCACCCATTTGCTGCAGATCCTTTGCCGGGCCATCGCTCCGTCGATCAATCCCGGCGACGAAATCATCGTCACCAACTGCGACCATGAAGCCAACATCGGGCCGTGGGTGCGGCTGTGCGAAGAGCGCGGCGCGACGTTGCGCGTCTGGGCCGTCAACGCCCAGAGCATGGACCTGGAGTTGGCTGATCTGGATGCGCTGCTCAGCGACAAGACCCGCTACCTGGCCATGACCCATGCGTCGAACATCCTCGGCAGCGTCAACCCGGTCGCCGAAGTGGCGCGCCGGGTGCACGCGGTGGGCGGCAAGTTGTGCGTCGATGCCGTGGCCTACGCGCCCCATCGGCTGGTCGATGTGCAGGCCAGCGGCGCCGATTACTACGTGTTCAGTTTCTACAAGACCTTCGGCCCGCACTTCGCCGTGCTGTGGGGCCAGCGCGAGGCCTTGCTGGAGCTGCCGAGCCTGAACCACTTTTTCATCGGTCAGGAGGTCATTCCCTACAAGCTGCAGCCTGGCAATTTGAACTACGAACTGTCCTACGGCTGCATAGGCATCAGCGATTACCTGATCGACATCGGCCGACGTCTCGGCGCCAGCGGCAGTGAACGCCAGTTGATGCAGGCGGCGTTCGATGCCTTTGAAGTGCAGGAAGACCTGCTGGCCGAGACACTGCTGGCGTTTCTGCGGGAGACGCCGGGCGTACGAATCATCGGAAAATCCTGTGTCACCGACGGCGACCGCGTGCCGACCATCAGTTTTGTGGTGGAGGGCATTCAGTCCGAAGCCATCGTGCGCCGCATGGACAACCACCGCATGGGCATCCGCTTTGGTGACTTCTATGCTCGCCGCCTGATCGAACAGTTGGGTCTGACCCCTTACGGCGGCGTGGTTCGTGTGTCGATCGCGCACTACAACAGCGTCGATGAGCTGAATCGTCTGGTTGAGCACTTGGCCCGGGCGATCACAGAACTGCGTCCATCCTGACTTCTATCGAGCCTTTTTATGCCTGTACCCCAAACCCTGGCCGAGCTGCGTGCCGCCATCGTCGAACATCAGGAACGCCTGACCGCGCGGCAGCGTGACGCGGCGCACTACCTGAACGAGCACCCCCACGACGTGGCACTGAACACGGTCGCGGCGCTGGCGAAAATCTCCGGCATCCCGTCGTCGGCGTTCATTCGGCTGGCCCAGGCGCTGGGCTTCGGCGGGTTCAGCGACCTGCAGCGCCTGTTCAAGCAGCCGTTGCAGCAGGCCGGGCAGGGCAGTTTCAAAGAGCGCATCCGGCACTATCGCGGCGAGCAATTGCTCGACGATCCCACCGATGTTGGCGCCATGCTCTCGGCGTTCAGCCGCGCGAATATTGTGTCGCTCGAACACTTGGCCGAAGGCGAGCAAGTCGAAGCCATCGAGCGCGCCATCGAGCTGTTGGAGCAGGCGCGCACCACCTTCGTGGTCGGCATGCGTCGCTCGTTTCCCATGGCGTCCTACTTGAGTTACGCGCTCAGCCGTGTTGGTCGTCGTGCCGTACACATCAGCGGCCTGGGCGGCAGTTTGCGCGAGCAGGTCGGCGCACTGCACGGCGATGACGTGCTGGTGGCGGTGAGTTTTCCGCCGTACGCGCAGGAAACCATCGACGCCTGCGAGCAAGCCGTTGCAGCAGGGACACCCATCGTGGCGATCACCGACAGCATTCTCAGCCCCATCGGACAAACCGCGTCGGTGATGATCGAGGTCAACGACGCTGAGCTGCTGGGCTTCCGTTCCCTGACCGCTGCGTTCTGCATTGCGCAGACCCTGGCCATGGGCCTGGCCTTTCGCACCGGCCAGAACCTCGATGGCCCTGACCACGATGCATTGAAAACCATCGACTGCTGAGCCCTGGCTTGGCGGTCTGCCGACTGTTCGAACGTTGCAGGAGTAGGCTTTTATGGCATCACCCATTCGAGATCTGGTCGGCTACGGCCGGCAGCGTCCCCAAGGCACCTGGCCCAACGGCGCGCGCCTGGCCGTCAACTTTGTCATCAATTACGAAGAAGGGTCGGAGCGGTCCCTGGCCATGGGTGATCCTGACCAGGAGAGCATGACCGAGTGGGGCAGCTATCAGTTTCCCGATGGCGTGCGAAATCTGGCGATGGAATCGATGTACGAGTACGGCGCCCGCGTCGGCATCTGGCGGATCCTCGACATCCTGCAACAGGCCAACGTCCCGGCGACCTTTCATGCCTGCGCGGTGGCTTTCGAGCAGAACCCGGATGTCGCTAAGGCGGCGGTCGAGCTGGGTCATGAAATCTGCAGCCATGGTTATCGCTGGGAAGAGGTGTTTCGCCTGACCGAGGCCGAGGAACGCGAGCACATTCGTCTGGCGATCAAGTCATTCGAGCGCACCTGCGGCAAGCGTCCGGTGGGCTGGTATTGCCGCTATGGTGCCAGCGTTCATACGCGGCGGCTGGTGGCGGAAGAGGGCGGGTTTCTCTACGACTCAGACGCTTACAACGATGACGTGCCGTATTTCGTCGACGTCGAGGGCAAGCAACACTTGGTGGTGCCGTACACCAGCGACGTCAACGACTTCCGTTACTGGAACTCCCCGGGCCTGTCCCAGGCCTCCGATTTCCTTGAGTACATGAAGGAAAGCTTCGACGTGCTGTATGAAGAGTCGGCCGACGGCTTGCGAATGATGTCCATCGGGCTGCACCCGCGCATGGTCGGGCGTCCGGGTCGGGTCCGCGCGATCAAGCATTTCATCGAGTACGCCCAGGCCCGCGAAGGCGTCTGGTTCACCACCCGCGAAGAGATCGCCAAGGCCTGGCTGACCCGCGCCTGACGGAGTGAACGACATGCAGGCTTTTGATCTGATCATCCGCAACGCCAATGTGGTGACGGCGGCGGACGGTTTTCTGTGCGACATCGGCGTGCGCGACGGCCGAATTGTTGCGCTGGGCCTTGGCCTGCAAGGTGCGGCGCAGGAGGTTGATGCACGAGGGCGAGCCGTAACGCCCGGCGGGATCGACAGCCATGTGCACCTGGATCAGCCGACCGGCGATGGCTCGGTCATGGCCGATGACTTCGAAAGCGGCACCCGCTCGTCGGCCTGTGGCGGGACGACAACGGTGATTCCCTTTGCCTGCCAGCAGAAGGGCCAGACCCTGCGGGCGGCGGTGGAGGATTACCATCGGCGCGCGGACGGTCGGGCGCTGATCGACTATGCGTTTCACCTCATCGTCACCGACCCCACCGAAGACGTGCTGCGCCGCGAGCTGCCCGAGTTGATCGCCGAGGGCTACACCTCGTTCAAGATCTACATGACCTACGACGCGCTGAAGCTCAACGACCGGGAGATTCTTGAAACCCTGTCGGTGGCGCGGGCCGAAGGCGCGATGGTGATGCTCCACGCCGAAAACAGCGACTGCATCGCCTGGCTGACCGAACGCCTGCTCGCCGCCGGTCTCAGCGCGCCGCGTTATCACGCCACGTCTCGGCCGATGCTGGTCGAACGGGAAGCCACGCATCGGGCCATTGCGCTGGCCGAACTGGTGGATGTGCCGATTCTCATCGTCCATGTGTCCGGGCGCGAGGCCATCGAGCAGATCCGCTGGGCCCAGAGCCACGGCTTGAAGGTCTACGGTGAAACCTGCCCGCAGTATCTGTTTCTGACCGCAGATTCGCTGGGCTGCGATGACAGCTTCGAAGGCGCGAAGTGCATCTGCAGCCCGCCGCCGAGAGACGCCGGCAATCAGCAAGTGGTCTGGGACGGCCTGCAGAATGGCTCGTTTGAAGTGTTTTCGTCGGATCACGCGCCGTTCCGCTACGGCGGCCCGGACGGCAAACGTGCCCATGGCGAGACGGCGCCGTTTTCCGAAGTGGCCAATGGCATTCCGGGCGTCGAGACGCGCATGGCGCTGCTCTGGTCGGAAGGCGTGCGCAAGGGGCGCATCAGCCCGCAGGCGTTTGTCGCGCTGACGGCCACCAATGCCGCGCGGCTGTACGGTTTATATCCGCGCAAGGGCAGCATCGCCATTGGATCGGATGCGGATCTGGTGATCTGGGATGAAGACCTGGACATCGAGCTGACCAACGAAATGCTGCACCACAACGTCGATTACACCCCGTACGAGGGTATGCGCTTGAGTGCATGGCCGGCGATGACCTTCGCCAGAGGGGAGCGGGTGTGGGACGGCAGTCCGTTGGGTGAACCTGGGCGCGGAGAGTTTCTGCCCTGCGCCCGGCCGGAACCGGCGAAAGCACGGCGACGAGAGTCGGAACTGCCTGAGTGATTTCCCAGGGCGCGTCAATAACACTCACTTGATTGGGCTCCCCGTGGATTACGGGCGAGACAAAAACCGTAGGAGCCGGCTTGCTGGCGAACCCGGCAGGTGGGCGGATCATTTATTGGATGACACCCCGCATTCGCCAGCAAGCCGGCTCCTACAGTGTGATCTGCGCTTTCCCGTACTAAAAATCCCCCCACAACTGCTGGGCGATGCTCAGCGCCACCACTGGCGCGGTTTCGGTGCGCAGCACGCGTGGGCCGAGCCGGGCGGCGTGGAAACCGGCGTCCTGCGCCTGAGCCACTTCGGCGTCATTCAGGCCGCCTTCAGGGCCAATCAAAAAAGCCAGACTGCCGGGCTTTTCATGACTGGTCAGCGGCGCCGCGACAGGGTGTAGCACCAGCTTCAAGTCCGCTTCCGTCTGCTTCAGCCAGTCAGCCAGGGTCACTGGCCCATGAATCACCGGCACCACCGAGCGCCCGCACTGTTCGCAGGCACTGATCGCGATCTGCTGCCAGTGCGCCTGACGCTTTTCCGCACGCTCATCTTTCAGGCGCACTTCGCAGCGCTCGCTGATGATCGGGGTGATTTGCGTCACGCCCAGTTCGGTGGCTTTCTGAATCGCCCAGTCCATCCGCTCACCCCGGGAAAGACCTTGGCCGAGATGGATGTGCAGCGGAGACTCCGGTTGACCGGCGAAGCTCTCCGTCACCTCCACCCGCACCTGCTTTTTGCCGACTTCCGCCAGCGTGGCGCGAAACTCGTTGCCCGAACCATCGAACAGCTGCACCGCGTCGCCTTGGGACATGCGCAACACGCGGCTGATGTAGTGGGCCTGGGCCTCTGGCAGTTCGTGCTCACCGACGCTGAGGGTGGCATCGACGAAAAAGCGGGACAGTCTCATGGTTGTTTCTCTAAATATTGTGTTGAAGGCAGCACCTGTAGGAGCGTGGCTTGTCCCGCGATCTGGCGCGAAGCGGCAGCAAGAATGGTGAACTCGTCGAGTCAGAGTTAACGCGTTTACGCAATTTACGGCGGTTCCCGCCGATCGCGGGACAAGCCACGCTCCTACAGAATGGGTGTAACGGTCTGCTACCCCGGATCACGGAAATCCGGATGGAAGTTCTCTCTCACCGCCACGCTCACGCTGCTGCGCGTCGCGATGTCGATCCCTTCGGTCGCCACGTCGGCCAGAAAGTCGATCTGCTCCGGCGTGATCACATACGGCGGCAGGAAGTACACCACGCTGCCCAGCGGACGCAGCAAAGCACCTCGGGTCAGCGCGTGCTCGAACACCTTCAGCCCGCGCCGTTCCTGCCACGGATACGGCGTTTTGCTGGCTTTGTCCTGCACCATCTCGATAGCAATCGCCATCCCGGTCTGCCGCACTTCAGCGACGTTCGGGTGATCGACCAGATGGGCCGTCGCGGTCTTCATGCGCTGGGCCAGTGCCTTGTTGTTTTCGATGACGTTGTCCTGCTCGAAAATATCCAGCGTCGCCAACGCCGCGGCGCACGCCAGCGGGTTGCCGGTGTAACTGTGGGAGTGCAGAAAGGCGCGCAGGGTCGGGTAATCATCGTAAAAGGCGTCGTACACATCATCGGTCGTGATGCACGCCGCCAACGGCAGATAACCGCCGGTCAGCGCTTTCGACAGGCACAGGAAATCCGGACGGATGCCGGCTTGCTCGCAGGCAAACATGGTCCCGGTGCGGCCGAAGCCCACGGCGATTTCGTCATGGATCAGGTGCACGCCATACCGGTCGCAGGCCTCGCGCAGCAGCTTGAGGTAGATCGGGTCGTACATGCGCATGCCGCCCGCACCTTGAATCAGTGGCTCGATGATCACCGCCGCGACGCTGTCGTGATGCTCGGCCAGGGTTTGCTCCATCACCGCGAACATCGTGCGGGTATGGTCTTCCCAGCTCACGCCTTCAGGCCGGTGATAACAGTCCGGGCTCGGCACCTTGATGGTGTCCATCAGCAGCGCTTTGTAGGTTTCGGTGAACAGCGGCACGTCACCGACCGCCATCGCCGCCATGGTCTCGCCGTGGTAGCTGTTGGTCAGGGTGACGAAGCGTTTCTTGTCCGGCTTGCCGCGATTGAGCCAGTAATGAAAGCTCATCTTCAGCGCGACTTCGATGCAGGACGAACCGTTGTCGGCGTAGAAGCAGCGCGTCAGGCCTTCGGGCGTCATCGCCACCAGGCGCTCGGACAACTCGATGACCGGCTGATGGCTGAAGCCCGCCAGAATCACGTGCTCCAGCTGATCGACCTGATCCTTGATGCGTTGATTGATGCGCGGGTTGGCGTGGCCGAATACATTGACCCACCACGAGCTGACCGCGTCGAGGTAGCGCTTGCCTTCGAAGTCTTCCAGCCAGACCCCTTCGCCACGCTTGATCGGAATCAGCGGCAGTTTTTCGTGGTCTTTCATCTGGGTGCAGGGGTGCCAAAGGACCTTCAGGTCGCGCTGCATCCACTGGTCGTTAAGGCCCATTACTCTTCTCCACATAGCGGCTCGCATGACGCGAGGGCAAACAATCGCGCAAGCCTATGCAATGCATGCCAGCGGGACAACCTTTAGCGCGTTCTTTCAATCGCCGCGAACGCTGCTTTCAAGGCTGACGGACATTGCTGGCGGGCGTTTCGCGGCTCGCGTATCCTTCGCGCTCTTCGAAAAATCGGACAACAAAATCCGACAATTCCCCCCGTTTTTCTCCGGAGTTCGCTGAATGCTTTCTGGTTGGCTGCGCGCCTGTGCGCTGGTGATGGTTGGGCTGGTCAGCGCTTCAGCGCTTGCCGTGGATAAACCGCATACGGTGATTGTCGTCGGCGGCGGTCTGGCGGGACTCACGACGGCTTACGAGCTGCAGAGCAAAGGCTGGCAAGTCACCTTGCTGGAAGCCAAACCCAACGTCGGCGGCCGCTCCGGTCTGGCCGGCAGCGAGTGGATCGGCAACGCCAAGGCCCAGCCGGTGCTGAATCAATACATCGATCGCTTCAAGATCAAGGCGGTGCCCGCGCCGGAATTCGTGCGGACCCCGAGCTATCTGATCGAAGGCGAGTACTTCACCGGCGCCGACCTGGCGACCAAACAACCGGCGACCGCCGAAGCCATCAAGCGCTACGAAGCGGCGGTGGATGACCTGGCCCGCTCGATCACCGACCCGGACAACCCGGCTGCCAACAGCACGTTGTTTGCACTGGACCAGATCACGGTTGCCAACTGGCTGGACCGTCTGAGCCTGCCACCGACCGCGCGCCAACTGATCAACCAGCAGATTCGTACGCGCTACGACGAGCCTTCGCGTCTATCGCTGCTCTACCTCGCACAGCAAACGCGGGTCAATCGCAACATCGACGACCGCGACCGTCGCGCCGCTCGCCTGCCGGGTGGCAGCGCCGTGTTGGCCGAGGAGTTCGTCAAACAGCTGAAAGTGATCAAGACCAATTCGCCGGTGTCGGCCATCAACCAGGACAAGGACGGCGTGACCGTCAAGGTCGGTTCGCTGGGCTACGAAGCCGAATATGTCGTGTTGGCCGTGCCGTTGCGCGCGCTCAGCAAGATTCAGATGACGCCGGCACTGGACGCCCAGCGTCTGGGCGCGATCAAGAGCACCAACTACGGCTGGCACGACCAGATCATGCTCAAGTTCAAGACCCCGGTCTGGGACAGCAAGGCGCGCATGTCTGGCGAGATTTACAGCAACACCGGTTTGGGCATGCTGTGGGTCGAGCCTGCGTTGAAGGGCGGCGCCAACGTCGTCATCAACCTGTCCGGCGACAACGCTCGCATCATGCAGGCGTTCGGCGACAAGCAACTGGTGGATCAGGTGCTGATCCGCATGCAGGCGTTCTATCCACAAGCGCGCGGGGCATTCACCGGCTATGAACTGCGTCGCTCCAGCATTGACCCGTCCAGCGGCGGCGCGTACCTGGCGTTCGGCCCGGGCCAGATCAGCAAATACTGGCGCTTGTGGGAACGACCGCTGCAGCGCGTAGCCTTTGCCGGCGAACACACCGACACCTTGTACCCGGGCACCCTGGAAGGCGCATTGCGTTCCGGCCAGCGCGCGGCGATTCAGGTGCAGGGGCTGTCTGAAGGCAAGTCGTTCGAACCGGTCAAAGCGCCGCCACCGAAGGCCCCTGAACCGGCCAAGGAAAGCAGCGGCGGCATTGGCGGCTTCTTCTCGAACATGTTCGGCGGTTCCAAGCCTGAGCCAAAACCGGCCGAGAAAGCGCCAGCACCTGCTCCGGCCCCGGCCCCGGCTCCAGCGCCTGCCCCGGTAACGCCGCCGCCGGCTCCAGTGGTTGAACCGGCCAAGCCTGCGGTCGTGGAACCTGCGAAGAAGGCACCGGCCAAGAAAGAACCGGCGAAGAAGGAGCCCGTCAAAAAGGCCCCGGCCAAGCCGGCCGCCACCCACAAAGCCCCTGCCAAAGCCGACGCTGCGAAAAAAGCGCCGGCCAAGACCACGGGTGATAAGGCGGCACCGGCCACTCCGGCGGCTCCGGCAACGGCTCCGGCAGCACCCGCGACCGACAGCAAAAACTGATCGGTAACGGCTGAAAATAAAGGCGCGGCTTGATACCGCGCCTTTTTTTCGCCTGGATGAACCGTAACGCTGGCTTAATCTCATTCGGACGAAAATATGTCAGGAGATTTCAATCGGATTTCCTGATTCATCAAAGCAACATTTTGCGCTTTCTTTCGATAGGTAAAGCGCTAGTCTCTCCCTCGGCCCCTACAGGATATTCAGCATGCAGCTACGCAACTCTTCTTCTCGCTATGGCTGGGTCAGCATCGTTTTGCATTGGGGTGTCGCGCTGACGGTGTTTGGCATGTTTGCGCTAGGGTTGTGGATGGTGGGGCTGGGCTATTACGACACGTGGCGCAAGGCTGGCCCGGACCTGCACAAGAGCATCGGCATCACGCTGTTCCTGTTCATGCTGATCCGGGTGATCTGGCGCTTCGTCAGCCCGCCGCCGGCAGCGCCTGCCACACACAGCCGGTTTGTGAAAACGGCTGCAAAGCTGGGGCATGCGTTTCTGTACCTGGACCTGTTTTTGGTGATGTTCGCCGGTTACCTGATTTCCACCGCAGACGGTGTCGGGATTCCGGTGTTTGGATTGTTCGAAGTGCCTGCCTTGATCAGCGGACTGCCAGACCAGGCAGACGTCGCAGGCACCGTGCACTTGTACCTGGCCTGGACCCTGGTGATTTTTGCAGGACTCCACGGGCTGGCCGCTTTGAAGCATCACTTCGTTGATCGTGATGCCACGCTTGTACGTATGCTTGGCCGCAAGGCCTGATACTCAATTCGACTAGAAAGGAAGATGACGTATGTTGAAAAAGACACTTGCTGCACTGGCCCTCGGTACCGCGCTGCTGACAGCTGGTCAGGCAATGGCCGCTGATTACACGATCGACAAGGAAGGCCAGCACGCCTTCATCAACTTCAAGATCAGCCACCTGGGCTACAGCTTCATCTACGGTACGTTCAAGGATTGGACCGGCACATTCAGCTTCGACGCCGCCAAGCCTGAAGACAGCAAGATCAGCATCGACCTGAAGACCGCCAGCGTCTTCACCAACCACGCTGAACGTGACAAGCACATCAGCAGCAAGGACTTCCTCGACGTCGCGACCTATCCTGACGCCAAGTTCGTTTCCACCAAGGTCACCAACGTCGGCAAGAATGCTGACGGCAAGACCACTGCTGACGTGATCGGCGACCTGACCCTGCACGGCGTGACCAAGCCGGTCACCGTCAAAACCACCTTCCTGGGTGAAGGCAAGGATCCATGGGGCGGCTACCGCGCGGGCTTCGAGGGCACTACCTCGATCAAGCGTTCTGATTTCGGCAAGATGATGGACCTGGGCCCACAGTCCGACACTATGGACCTGATGATCTCGTTCGAAGGCGTCAAAGCCAAGTAAGACGAGTTGTTGTGGTGATAAAGCGCCGACCTTTGGGTCGGCGTTTTTGTGTCTGCCGTCGCTTTTGTAGGAGCGTGGCTTGTCCCGCGAACTGGCGCGCAGCGGCAGCCGGTTTGCCTGTCCGGATTCACGATCGCGGATATCAGGTTTACGACGGGTGCCCCGCCGATCGCGGGACAAGCCACGCTCCTACCGTCATTCGTCGTCTAATCACGCAAACAAAAACGCCCCGAACCAGTCGGGGCGTTTTTATGTGCTGCAGAACAACCGGCGCTGCTTAACCTTCGCGGTTGCGGGTTAGCAGGGCTGGTTTTTCACCGCGTGGGCGGCTTGGCAGTTGATCAAGTTGTTCAGCCGAAGGGAAACGATCGCCCTTGGACTCTTTGTGCATGATCTTCGGTGCTGGCTGACCGTCGCGAGGCCCGCGAACCGCTGGCTCCTGACGCGCTGGCTGGTCTTCGCGTGCCGGACGACGAGCACGAGGCTGGTCTTCGCGGCGAGCCTGACCGTCACGGCCGGAACCGTTGCGAGGGCCGCTGCGTTTGGCCGGAGCGCCGGCGGTGTCGGTGCTGGCGGGTGCGCCCGTTGCCGAACCGCTGCGCGGACCGCTACGGCCTGGCGCCTGACCGCGAGGTGCCGGTGCAGCGCCCGTGGCAGGAGCGCCCGGACGACGGCCGCGGCTCTGGTTCTTGTTCTGGTACGGGCTGACGTAGTCGGCACGGTTGCCGAAATTGTCCACTTCATCATCCAGGAACTCGTCGGGTGCGCGATTCGCACCTGACGCTGCCGGCTGCGACTGACGTGACTCGCTCGACGCTGTGCCCTGACGCGGCTTTTGCGGGCGCGCCGGACGTGCCGGGCGCTCGCCCGAAGGTGCGGCCGCTGCCGATGCCGGCTTTTCCTTGCCCTTGTCTTTGCCTTTGTCCTTGCGACCGCCACCACCACCGCCGCCGTTCGGACCATCGCCACGGGGGCCACGGGCATTGCGCGGGTTACGCACATCCGGACGCTCGCGGACTTCCGGTTTTTCGGCTTCAACGGCCGTGATGTCGAAGCCCATCAGATCGCCGTCGGCAATCTTCTGCTTGGTCATGCGCTCGATGCTCTTCAGCAGCTTCTCTTCGTCCGGCGCAACCAGCGAGATCGCCTCGCCGCTACGGCCTGCGCGACCGGTACGACCGATGCGGTGCACGTAGTCTTCGTCGACGTTAGGCAGTTCGAAGTTGACCACGTGGGGCAACTGGTCGATGTCCAGACCACGGGCAGCGATGTCGGTCGCGACCATGATGCGAACGGTCCCGGCCTTGAAGTCAGCCAGCGCTTTGGTGCGCGCGTTCTGGCTCTTGTTGCCGTGGATCGCCACAGCGCTGAGGCCGTGTTTGTCCAGGTACTCGGCCAGGCGGTTGGCGCCGTGCTTGGTGCGGGTAAACACCAGCACCTGTTCCCACGCGCCTTGAGTGATCAAGTGCGCCAGCAGCGAGCGTTTGTGGTTGGCCGGCAGACGGAAAACGCGCTGTTCGATGCGCTCGACCGTGGTGTTCGGCGGCGTGACTTCGATGCGTTCCGGATTGTGCAGCAGTTTGCCGGCCAGCGCGGTGATGTCCTGCGAGAACGTTGCCGAGAACAGCAGGTTCTGACGCTTGGACGGCAGGCGGGCGAGGACTTTCTTCACGTCGTGAACAAAGCCCATGTCGAGCATGCGGTCGGCTTCGTCCAGCACGAGGATTTCAACGTGGGACAGATCGACGCTGCCCTGACCGGCCAGATCGAGCAAACGACCCGGGCAGGCGACCAGTACGTCAACGCCGCGCGCCATGGCCTGAACCTGCGGGTTCATGCCGACACCGCCGAAGATGCAGGTACTGACGAACTTGAGGTTCTTGGCGTAGATCTTGAAGCTGTCGTGGACTTGAGCGGCCAGTTCACGAGTCGGGGTCAGGACCAGAACGCGCGGTTGACGCGGGCCGTGACGCTGGGATTTGTCCGGATGACCGTTGGGAAACAACCGCTCCAGGATCGGGAGGGCGAAACCACCGGTTTTACCAGTACCTGTCTGGGCGGCGACCATCAGATCGCGGCCTTGCAACACGGCGGGAATGGCCCGCTGTTGCACTGGGGTAGGCTGGGTGTAGCCAGCAGCCTCGATGGCGCTGACTAAAGCCTCGGAGAGACCGAGGGAAGCAAAGGACATGAGTAATCCTGTCTTGAGTTGGGGCCATAGAGGCCCAAATAGGGATGATCTTCCAGGCGCAGACTAAAGGTTCTGCACTAACGTGAATGCGCTCGACCCTGCTGCGGTCATCGCACAGTCCTTGGAAGGTGCAATGGCGTCCGGTCCTGTGGAGGTCTGTAAGTTCAACTCGGGCAGGGGCGCTAAAAGTGCGCTGCTGACGTGTTCGAGAAGTCTTCTGTGAGACCGTGCACCCGGGCGCAAGCCTGGCGGGGACGCCGGAGTATAACAGAGCAATCACAACGCGCCGCTTTCCTGCTGCTCAACGGTTTTATCGACACTTTTATCCGGCTCTTCAGGGAGTGCCGTCGAAATTTCCCCGGTGTACCGCTCCACCAGTTCTGCGTACGCGGGTTCACGCTTGAATCGCTTCAGTTCTGCGCTGAACCGCTGGGCCAGCAGGTCCATGCCGGCGTTGCGGCGTAGCGCCAGATACTGGCCCCGGTGATTGAGCACGGTCGGCAACTGACTGACCTGGCCTTCCAGCTTGAGCCGCTCGATCATCTGCCGGCCCAGCAGGCGATCAGTCACCATCAAATCGATGCGGCCGCGAATCAATTTGCCGAAGTTCGCCTCATGGCTTGGCGCAGGCTCCCGGATGAACTCGGTCGAGCTGTCGAACGCGGGGCTGTATCGATAACCCGGAGAGACGCCGACGGTCAGCCCGTGCAGGTCTTCCACTCTATTGAAAGCATGGGGCCTGACATTGGCCTGAAAGATCACCCAGTCGATGCTCGACAACGGTTCATCCGGATACAACAGATCGGCGCGCGCCTCTTCCTTGTTTATATCGAGAATACCGTCGGCCTCGCCTTCACTGAGCATCATCAGGCAGCGCTTCCAAGGAAGAAACTGCCACTCGACGTCGATGCCCATGCGTTCGAAGACAATCGCCGTCGCGTCGTAATCCAGCCCTGAAGCGTGGTTGCCGTCCACGATGACGTAGGGGGACCAGGGTTCGGTGACGATCCGAAGTTTTTCACCCAACGCGCTGAAGCTCAGGCAGGCGAGGAGGGCAGCAGCGGATATTGAGAGGATGGGCGGCATGCGCGCGAGATTACGACGCGAGCTCATTAAATAGAAGCAGTGATGCTCAACAAAAACAGAATGCAAGGCTCAACGACGGGACTGGCAGGCCTCGTGGTGACGAAGCCTGCAGTAGACGCCTGTTCGTTTTCAATCCGTTTGAATTGAAGCCCTTATCCAGCAGAAAGCTTCAGGTTGTTCCAGACCGCCAGGCTCGGTTCGGCCTGATTCAGCGTGTAGAAATGCAGGCCAGGGGCGCCGCCATGCAGCAGTCGTTCGCACATTTCGGTGATGACCTGCTCGCCGAACGCCTGAATGCTCGCCGTGTCATCGCCGTACGCTTCCAGCTGCTTGCGAACCCAGCGCGGGATCTCCGCACCGCACGCGTCGGAGAAGCGCGCCAGTTTGCTGTAATTGGTGATCGGCATGATGCCTGGCACGATCGGGATATCGACGCCCATCTTCTGCACGCGCTCGACGAAGTGGAAGTAGCTGTCGGCGTTGAAGAAGTACTGGGTGATCGCACTGTTGGCGCCGGCGTTGGCCTTGCGTGCAAAGTTTTTCAGATCGTCTTCGAAGTTACGCGCCTGCGGGTGCATCTCGGGGTAGGCCGCGACTTCGATGTGGAAATGATCGCCGGTTTCTTCACGGATGAAGCTCACCAGGTCATTGGCATAACGCAGCTCCCCGCTGGCCATGCCCATGCCGGAGGGCAGGTCACCGCGCAGGGCGACGATGCGTTTGATACCGGCTTGCCGGTACTGCGTCAGCAAGCTGCGCAGATCGGCCTTGCTGTCACCGACACACGACAAGTGCGGTGCGGCCGGGACGTGCACTTCTTTTTCCAGCTGCAGCACGGTGTTGATCGTGCGGTCGCGCGTGGAGCCCCCGGCACCGTAAGTGCAGGAGAAGAATTCGGGGTTGTAGCTGGCCAGCGTACGCGCCGTGGCAAGCAGTTTTTCATGACCAGCGTCGGTCTTCGTCGGGAAGAATTCGAAGCTGTAGCTACGGTCTTGGGACATGGTCATAACCTTGGAAGCTCAAAAGCCTGACGCGAACCCTGTAGGAGCCGGCTTGCTGGCGAAAACGACAGTTGGGTCGACATCGAGGTGTCTGACCTGACGCTTTCGCCAGCAAGCCGGCTCCTACAAGTTGCGGCCGTTCATGCGGGGTCAGCGTGCCCGAAATGACGAGCACGCCCCGCAGACGTATCAGTAACGGTAAGCGTGCGGCTTGAACGGACCTTCGACGGTCACGCCGATGTAGTCGGCCTGGGTCTTGGTCAGCTTGGTCACGACGCCGCCGAAGCCACGTACCATTTCCAGCGCCACTTCTTCGTCCAGCTTCTTCGGCAACACTTCAACGGTCAGACGCTCGGCTTTCTGAGCAGGGCTCAGATCAGCGTACTTCTGGTTGAACAGGAAGATCTGCGCCAGCACCTGGTTGGCAAACGAGCCGTCCATGATGCGGCTCGGGTGACCGGTGGCGTTGCCCAGGTTCACCAGACGGCCTTCGGCCAGCAGGATCAGGTAGTCGTCGTTCTGAGGATCGAACGCGCCAGCGCCGGTGCGGTGAATCTTGTGCACCTGCGGCTTCACTTCTTCCCATGCCCAGTTCTTGCGCATGAAAGCCGTATCGATTTCGTTGTCGAAGTGACCGATGTTGCAGACCACTGCGCGTTTCTTCAGGGCCTTGAGCATGTTGGCGTCGCAGACGTTGACGTTACCGGTGGTGGTGACGATCAGGTCGATCTTGCCCAGCAGTGCTTTGTCGATGCTTGCTTCGGTGCCGTCGTTCTCGCCGTCGATGAAAGGCGAAACCAGTTCGAAACCGTCCATGCACGCTTGCATGGCGCAGATCGGGTCGACTTCGGTGACCTTGACGATCATGCCTTCCTGACGCAGCGACTGAGCCGAACCCTTGCCCACGTCACCGTAGCCGATGACCAGCGCCTGCTTGCCGGACAACAGGTGGTCGGTGCCACGCTTGATGGCGTCGTTCAGGCTGTGACGGCAACCGTACTTGTTGTCGTTCTTGCTCTTGGTGACCGAGTCGTTGACGTTGATCGCAGGGATCTTCAGTTCGCCCTTGGCCAGCATGTCCAGCAGGCGGTGAACGCCCGTGGTGGTCTCTTCGGTCACGCCGTGGACGCGGTCCAGGATGGCCGGGTATTTCTTGTGCAGCAGCTCGGTCAGGTCGCCGCCGTCGTCGAGGATCATGTTGGCGTCCCATGGCTGACCGTCCTTGAGGATGGTCTGCTCCAGGCACCACTCGTACTCGGCTTCGGTCTCGCCTTTCCAGGCGAAAACAGGAATGCCGGCAGCAGCAATGGCAGCAGCGGCCTGATCCTGAGTCGAGAAGATGTTGCAGGACGACCAGCGTACTTCGGCACCCAGGGCAACCAGGGTTTCGATCAGCACGGCAGTCTGAATGGTCATGTGGATACAGCCGAGAATCTTCGCGCCCTTGAGCGGTTGTTCGCCAGCGTACTTGCGACGCAGGCCCATCAGGGCAGGCATTTCGGATTCGGCGATGATGGTTTCGCGGCGGCCCCAGGC
Organism: Pseudomonas sp. NPDC078416; assembly: GCF_050268485.1. Classification (NCBI taxonomy): domain Bacteria; kingdom Pseudomonadati; phylum Pseudomonadota; class Gammaproteobacteria; order Pseudomonadales; family Pseudomonadaceae; genus Pseudomonas; species Pseudomonas sp. NPDC078416. The sequence continues at coordinate 22,387 of NZ_JBNNGV010000012.1, forward strand.
AGCCAGGGACATGTCGGCGACTTTGTAGTCGTTGAAATCGTTGGGCGTCAGTACAGCACTCATAAAGAGTCTCCATTCGTAGGGTGCGAATGGGCGCCGTTGTGCGTTTAAAGCTTGACCGGCGAGAAGCCTGATCAAACAACGCCCTCTCCGAGCCTGACAGGTCTGACCTGCTGCAGCGCCCCTCGGACAGGTGGCGGGAAAACGGTAACAAGGTGTGATGACCGTTTTTTGAAGCGGTGGCGATTATCTTTCTTTGAGCTGCAAGTGGCAAGCTGCAAGCGGCAAGCGGTAAACAACAGCGGACCTGCTTTTAACTTGCAGCTTCAGGCTTGAAGCTTGAAGCTGGGGCACATCCATCACCGCCTCCCAAACACCCCGGAGCCCCCATGAACTTTCACACCCGCAAATGGGTAAAACCCGAAGACCTCAACCCCAACGGCACGTTGTTCGGCGGCAGCCTGTTGCGCTGGATCGACGAAGAAGCGGCCATCTACGCCATTGTTCAGTTGGGCAATCAGCGCGTCGTGACCAAGTACATTTCCGAGATCAACTTCGTCAGCGCCTCGCGTCAGGGCGACATCATCGAACTGGGGATCACCGCCACCGAGTTTGGCCGCACGTCCATCACGCTGACCTGCCAGGTGCGCAACAAGATCACCCGCAAGAGCATTCTCACGGTCGAGAAAATGGTCTTCGTGAATCTGGGCGAAGACGGCTTGCCGGCGCCACACGGCAAGACCGAAATCACCTACGTGAAGGATCAGTTCAAGGAAGAGGCGATCGACGGCTGATACCGCAATGGCCCGCATCCTTGTGTGGGGTTGCAGGTAAACATCTCGGCACCATCAAGGCCGGGCAGTTGCCTTCATGAACTCACCCAGCGGCTCGGCATAGAAACGGGCCATATTGGTCGTACCGTGCCCGCGGGTTTCTGCACTGGCAGGAATCAATACAAGACGTGCGTTTTTCAGCTGGGCGAGGGATTTCTGCAGGGTCCCGGTCTCAGGTGGATTACGCTCGTCGTCTGCACTATTGATTACCAGCACCGGCGCTTTGATTGCCGAGAGCTTCGGCGCGGTGTCGTAGTCCGCCGATGACTGCCATTGGTAGATGAAGTCGTTGGCGTCCCCCGGCAAAGGCGCTGCCAGCCGTTCATCAACCAGTTTGTCTGCCTGAGCTCGCGTAGGCGCCAAGGCCTGATAAGCCAGGGTGCCGCCGCTGGTGCTGAAGCCAAACATCACATTGGCCAGACGAAGGGAGGGCGGCGGGCTGGTGTAATTGCCCTCGTTCCAGGCCGGGTCTTGCTTGATGGACTCGATCAACATGCGGCGCATGATCCAGTTGCGCGCCGACATCGCTGTGGGCTGCGAGGCCATCGGTACCAGAGCGTCCATCATGTCCGGCCATTTCTGGCCCCACATCCAGGTCTGCATGCCGCCCATGGAATTGCCCATGACCAGACGCAAATGCTTGATGCCCATCCCTTCGGTCAGCAGGCGATACTGCGCCTGGACCATGTCGTCGTAGTTGTAGGCAGGAAACTTCATGCGCAAACCGTCAGACGGCTTGCTCGACTTGCCGACGCCGATGCCATCGGGGGCGATGATGTAGTACTTGCCGGCATCCAGCGGTCGGCCCGGGCCAAACAGCTCACCCCCAAATTCCTTGCCTATCATGTCACTGGCGGGGCGATTGGTGCCGTGCAGATAGAGCACCACCGGGTTCTTCGGATCGCCGACGGTGATGTAGCTCATCCGCAGGTTGTCCAGTTTTTCACCGGTGTGAAACGTGAAGCTTGGTGCCGTCCATACCCCTTCCACTGCTGCTGGAACGCTTGCCGCAAAGGCCATCCCCGTTTGCGCTACGATCAGCAGCGCAGCGCACAGGCCAATTTTGAAACCTCGCATTGTCAGTTCCTCTTTTTATTTTTATGAGGCTTAGGTGTTGCTGAGGGCCAACTGGAATCAGCGCTTGAGGCTCTGCCAATCCCGCAGCCATTGCAGGCCTTCGCTGGTATCACCTTTTGGGCGGTATTCGCAGCCGACCCAGCCGATGTAGCCCAGGCGGTCGATCTCTTCGAACAGCCATGGGTAATTCACCTCCCCCACGCTCGGTTCATGGCGGTCCGGCACACCCGCGATCTGGATGTGGCCGATGCCGGCGAAGTCGCGGCGCAGTTTGCTGGTGACGTCGCCCTCGACGATCTGGCAGTGATAGCAGTCGAACTGCACCCGCAGATTGTCGGCGCCGACTTCTTTAAGCACCGCCTGGCCCTGATCCTGACGGTTGAGGAAAAAGCCCGGAATGTCGCGGGTGTTGATCGGTTCGATCAACACCGTCAGCCCGACCTTTGCCGCCTGTTGTGCGGCGAAGCTCAGGTTTTCCAGGTACACCGCGTGATGCTTCTGGCGCAGGTCTTCACTGGGCAGCAGGCCGGCCATAACGTGAATCCGGTCGTTGCCCAGCACCGCTGCGTAATCCAGCGCTTTCTGAAAGCCGTCGCGAAATTCGCTCTCCCGGCCCGGCAACGATGCAATGCCGCGCTCGCCCTTGGTGAAATCGCCGGGCGGGGCATTGAACAGCGCCTGGGTCAGGCCGAAGTCGTCCAGACGCAGCTTGATTTCCTCGGCCTTGAAGTCGTACGGAAACAGGTATTCCACGCCCTTGAAACCGTCACTCGCCGCAGCCGAGAAACGCGCCAGAAAGTCGTGTTGCGGATACATCATGCTGAGGTTGGCAGCGAAGCGAGGCATGGTTATCTCCCAATTGAAGCCGTTAGACGAATGGCCAGAGCAGCAGCGTCATCAAGAACCCGAGGGTGCCCAGAATGGTCACCAGAAAGGTCCAGGTGCGCAGGCCGTCTGCAACGTTGAGGCCCGCCAGTTTGGTGAACATCCAGTAACCGGCGTCGTTGATGTGCGACATCGCCAGACCGCCACCGCCCATGGCCAGGCAGAGCAGGGCCATGTGGTTGGCGCTCAGGTTCAGCGTGGCGATCAGCGGGCTGAGAATGCCGGCCGTGGTCACCAGCGCCACTGTGGTCGAGCCCTGTACGGCGCGCAACAACAGCGTCAGCAGAAAGCCCAGGGCGAGAACCGGCAGGCCGGTGTTACGCAGCGCTTCGGACACCACTGCGCCGATACCGGTATCCACCAGCACCTTGCCGAACACGCCGCCAGCACCTGCAATCAGGATCACCATCGCCACGCCGGGCAATGCCGAACCCACGACATCGGACACCTGACTGCGGCTCCAGCCACGGCGCGAACCCAGCAGCCAGGCGCACAGCAGTGTGTCGATCAGCAATGCCACCAGCGGCGCGCCAAGGACGGTCAGCACGCTGCGCAGCATTGAGTCGGCAGGCAGCATGGTGGTCGCCAGCGTGCCGAGCAGAATCAGGATGATCGGCAGCAGAATCAGCGCGATGATGATCCCTGCGCCCGGCGCCGGAGCCTTCGGCAGACGTGCCGCCAGGCTGCTGGCGTTTTCTTCCAGCCCCAGCACCTTGGAGTGTGCTGCTTCGGAAGTCGTTGAGTAATCGTTGTTCGCCCACGCCACCAGATCCTGGTTAGTGATGTGCGGACCGTAGACTTCGCTCCGAATATCATCAGTCATCGGGTAGGTCTTGCGGGTGATGCGACCGGCAATCAGGTAGCCGATCAGGCACAACACAGCAACGATCGGCAGCCCGAACATCAACACGCGACCCAGGTCCGCACCCAGTTGACCGGCCGCTGCGACGGCGCCCGGGTGTGGCGGCAGGAAGGCGTGTACCGACAGCAGCGCGGCGCACATGGGCAGCGCGAAAATCAGCAGCGGTTTACGCGCGGCACGGGCGACACCGTAGGCCAGTGGCATAAGGATGATCACGCCCACTTCGAAGAACACCGGAATCCCGACCATGAAGCCCGCGACGGTCAGGGCCAGCGGCGTGCGCCGGTTGCCGAAGCGGTTGATCAGCGTCTTGGCCAGCGCTTCCGCGCCGCCGGACAGCTCGATGATGCGGCCGATCATCGCGCCAAGGGCGATGATGATCGCGATGTGGCCGAGGGTTTTGCCCATGCCGCCTTCGATGGTCGCTACCAGATCGCCCGGTTTAACCCCGGCCACCAGCGCCACGATAATGCTGACCAGCATCAGCGCCACGAACGGTTGGAATTTGTATTTCAAGACCAGAAGCAGCAACAGCGCAATGCCGGCTCCGGCGACGATCATGAGGAATAGAGGAGTCATGTTGTGTCCCGTTGTTATTGTTTTCCGGCGAAGCCGGTCCGCCGAAAACCGGAAGGCCGGTTTTCGATCTAAACGCCGTTGGGGTTACCAGTTCACGCCAAACGTCTGGCGCAGTTCTTCCAGCGCCGCTGCGTCCAGCGGTTCAGGTTTGGGGTTGCTCATCAGCCAGAGACGAGCCGTCTCCTCCAGCTCTTCCAGCGCATACGAAGCCTTGGCGACCGAGCTTTCCCAGATCACCGGGCCCAGACGCTCGAGCATCACGCCGCGCACACTGTTCGCCAGTTTCGCCACCTGATCGGCGACGTTCGGCGAGCCGGGGCGCTCGTAGGCAATCAAGGGAATGTGCCCGACCTTCATTACCTGATACGGCGTGATGGGCGGGAGGATGTCGTCCGGTTTCCAGACGCCGGCCAGGGTCAGCGCAACCAGATGCGTCGAATGGGTGTGCACCACGCCGCCCACGCCAGGATTGCGGTCGTAGACCTGACGATGCAGGGCCAAAGTCTTCGACGGCTTGTCCCCGGAAACCCATTCGCCGGCCAGATTGACCTTGGCGATGGCCTCCGGATCGAGACGCCCCAGGCAGGCGTCGGTTGGCGTGATCAGCCAGCCGTCGTCGAGGCGGGCGCTGATATTGCCTGCGCTGCCGACGGTGTAGCCGCGCCCGAACAGCAGACGGCCGATGGCGCAGATTTCTTCACGCTGCTTGTTTTCGGCGCTCACCGAACTGCTGGTTACGTTGCTCATTGGGCACTCCCTGCCAGCTGCTTGAGGGCTTTGTCGAAAAAGTCGCGGCCACCAAAATTCCCGGACTTCAGGGCCAGAGCCAGAGGCTTCGCGCCGCTGCTGATGGTCGCTGGAACACCCGGGTCGATCTGCGCGCCGATCTTCAGCAGGCTCACGCCCAGGGCCTGAACCACCGCACCGGAAGTTTCGCCGCCGGCGACGACGAAGCGTTTCACGCCCGCGTCCAGCAGGCCGCGAGCGATCTGCCCCAGCGCGTCTTCGACCAGCGCACCGGCACGTTCGACGCCGAGCTTTTGCTGCACGGCTTTGACTTCTTCCGGGCTGCTGGTGGCGTAGATCAGTACGGTTTGCCCGGCATCGCGGGCGAACGCCAAGGCGTCTGCCACCACCGGTTTGCCTTCAGCCAATGCCAATGGATCGATGCGCAGTGCAGGCCTGTTGGCCTCAAGCCAGGCGGCAACCTGACCGTTGGTGGCGACCGATGCGCTGCCGGCCAACACCACTTCGCCGCCGTCGACGTGCTCAAGCTTCGCCGCATCGATGTCACGCAACTTGCCCGCTTTGCGGAAATTGCCCGGCAAACCCAGCGCCAGACCCGAGCCGCCCGTGAGCAGCGGCAGGTCGGCGCAGGCTTCGCCCAGCGTGTACAAATCAGCGTCAGACAGCGCGTCGGCAATCGCCATGACCACGCCTTCTCCACGCAGCGCCTGGATGCGCGCACGCACGCCATCGACGCCTTTGGCGATGCTGTCGTAACGCAGCAAGCCCACCTTTTGCGTGGTCTGCGATTGCAGCACGCGCACCAGATTGGCATCGGTCATCGGCGTCAGCGGGTGGTTTTGCATGCCGCATTCGCAGAGCAGTTGGTCCTGCACGAACAAGTGACCGCGGAAAATCGTGCGACCGTTCTCCGGAAACGCCGGGCAGGCCAGGGTGAAGTCGCTGTTCAGCGCCTTGAGCAGCGCTTCGCTGACCTGGCCGATGTTGCCTTTAGCGGTGGAATCGAACGTCGAGCAGTACTTGAAGAAGATCTGCTCACAGCCCTGATCACGCAGCCATTGCAGCGCGGCGAGGGATTCCTCAACCGCTTCTGCAGCCGGCGTGGTGCGGGATTTCAGCGCGATAACGATGGCGTCGGCGTCCAGTTCGGCCAGGCTTTCGGCGCTCGGGATGCCAATGCTTTGCACGGTGCGCATGCCGCCCCGCACCAGCATGTTGGCCAGGTCGGTGGCGCCGGTGAAGTCATCGGCGATGCAGCCCAACAGAGGGCGCGGAGTCGTAGTGCTCATCAGCGTCATCTCAGTTGTTTTCAGGCTTGGCGGTCGGCAGTTCGATGCCCGGGAAAATCTTGATCACGGCAGAGTCGTCCTCGCGGCCAAAGCCCGCGGTGGAGGCCTGCATGAACATCTGGTGGGCGGTGGACGACAGCGGCAGCGGGAATTTGCTGGCGCGGGCTGTATCCAGCACCAGGCCCAGGTCTTTGACGAAGATGTCCACGGCCGACAGCGGTGTGTAGTCCGCTTTGAGGATGTGCGGCACGCGGTTCTCGAACATCCACGAGTTGCCGGCGCTGTTGGTGATCACTTCGTACAGCGCGTCCGCGTCCACGCCTTCGCGCAGGCCCAGCGCCATGGCTTCGGCGCTGGCGGCGATGTGTACGCCGGCCAGCAGCTGATTGATGATTTTGACTTTCGAGCCCAGGCCATGAACGTCGCCCAGGCGATAGACCTTGCCCGCCATGCCGTTGAGAATCGCGTCGGCCTTGGCGTAGGAATCAGCCGGGCCGGAGGTCATCATGGTCATCTCGCCAGCGGCTGCTTTGGCGGCACCGCCGGAGATCGGCGCGTCGAGGTAAAGCAGGCCTTTTTCGGTGAGGCGCTGACCCAGTTCGATGGCGAAGGTCGGTGCGACCGTGGCGCAACCGATGATCAGGCTGCCCGGGCGCAGGGCGGCGACTGCGCCGTTGTCGCCGAACAATACGGTCTCGGTCTGCTCGGCATTGACCACGACGGTGATGATCACGTCGCAGGCCGCGGCCATAGTCGCAGGAGATTCACAGGCAACGCCGCCTTCACTGGCGAATTGCTCGGTGACGGCCGCGCGCACGTCACAGGCATGAACGTTGAAGCCGCTGCGCAGCAGGGAACGCGCAATGCCCAGGCCCATCGCACCCAGACCAATGACGCCGACATTCTTGTTATTCATGAATCTCTCCTCGGGTGAGCGCCGAAGTTCATCAGCACTCGAACGGTGTTTGTTCTGATCTGTTAAAGATAGTGAACCTGTGATCGGATAATGTGAAGTGCTTTTTTGGGTTAACAAAAATTAACATTGCCACGAGTGGGCGAAAAAAAGCCCCGTTGGGCTGCCGGGGCTTTAACAGGACTGCTTATCTGCGGTGGGGACGATTGAGTCTGTAGGAGCCGGCTTGCTGGCGAACCCGGTCGCCCCATCTAGGGTCCATCGCCTGATTCAACGCCTTCGCCAGCAAGCCGGCTCCTACGGATTGAGGGTGATGCCGGTCAGCGAGGCGTGTCCATCGACGCCAACATCAATTCAACCCCCAGCCCGCGAATGCTGTCCGCAGCGCCGTGGGCGAGGCGGTCGTCGCTGATGATGGTGTCGAACTGCTCCAGGCCGGCTACCTTGTACATGCCGAACGTGCCGTATTTTGTGCTGGTCGTCAGCAACACCGTGCGCGACGCCGACTGCATGGCTGCCTGCTTGACCTCAACCTTGAGCGCGGAGGGCGTGGTCGTGCCTCGTTGCAGGTCCCATGAGCTGGTCGACATGAACGCCACATCCGTTGCCAATTGCCGCAACGTCGCGGCGGCCAGCCCGCCAACACAGGACCGGTTCGGATGGTCGAGCAGCCCGCCGGTATGAATCACGTCCACATGGGTCGCATCGGCGAGGGCGTTGACCACGCCGAAGTCGTTGGTGACCACGGTCATGCCCGCCAGCGCGACGATGTGCGGGACGATTTCCAGTGTGCTGGTGCCGGCGTCCAGGTACACGGTCATCTCGGGGTGCAGCAGGCTGGCGGCTAGTTTCGCCATCGCCTGTTTGTGCGGCAGCTCGACCACTGCCTTGGACTGATGGCTCGGCTCGCTGTGAACCTGACTGGCGATGCGTACCCCGCCGGTCACCGAATAGGCACGGCCACTTTGCTCAAGCAGCGCGATGTCACGGCGAACGGTCATGTGCGAGCAGTCGAACATTTCCATGAGCTGATGGACGCTGAGCACCTGATGCTTGCGCAACTGACGCAGCATCAACTCCCGGCGCTGATCGGGAATCATCGGCGCTGCGCCACTGAGGGTGGCGTCTTCTTCGCTGGACATGCAGGCTCCTGGGCTACGAGATACAGCCGAGGTCGGCTGGGTGGCTGGCATCTTAGCCAATCGGGATGGCGGTGGCAGTAATGACGAGCAATCTGCGCGCGGGTTGCTGGATGTGATGGTAAGGCCTTTCCGGTTCAACTGACTGAATGCGATGTTTTTAGTGGGTTCCCGGCTAAGCCGGTCCTGCGATTGCATTCGTTGCCTGTAAGAACCTTTAAGCGGGCCGTGGCTCTTAGCCTTTAGATAGGTATTACTCGGTATGCTTCTGATGAAGCTCAAATTCTAAAAAAAGGATGTGGTTATGACCGTTGCTTTTTGGTGCGTGTTGATCGTAATTCTGTTGCCGATAGGGTGCGCCGGCATTGCCAAGTTCAGCAGCGGCAAATTCAGTGCACGGCACAATCATGATCCCCGGGACTTTCTCGACCGCCTCGAAGGTCTCCCGCGGCGCGCCCACAACGCGCAGCTCAATAGTTTTGAAGCGATTCCCGGGTTTGCCGCTGGCGTAATCATCGCCCACGTCGCCGGTGTCGCGCAGTTGGTCACGATCGACGTACTCGCCGTGCTGTTCGTGACCAGTCGCCTGCTCTACATCATCTTTTATCTGGCGGATCTCGCGGCGTTGCGTTCGCTGGCCTGGATTGTCGGGATGGGGCTGGTGATTGCGCTGTTTGGCGTTTCAGTTTGATCGCTCAACGGTCGCTCTGACACCCTGAGATCTTGCCGAGCAAAAAGACCGTGTGGGAGTGAGCTTGCTCACGAATAGGCCAGTACACGCGCCGAATTCCCGCAGATTCAACACCGCTTCGCGAGCAAGGTGGAGCGCCACCCCGGTCACTCCTACAGATTAAGGACTGATGCCCGCAGACGTCCTTACTCGTAATCCTCGTCGGGCTGCACCTTCTCCAGCTTTTCCTGTTCGTCCTGCAGTTCTTTGCGGGACTCGGCCAGCTTGTCTTTGCGCTTGTCGATTTTCTCCGGATCGCCCTTGCTCATGGCCTTGTTCAAATCTGCCTGACGACGGCTGACTTCGCGTTTGGCATCCAGAACCTTCTGTTCCTGCTGCTTGAGCACGTCGGCATCGGTGCAGTTGGCGTTCAGCTCGCTCAGGGCTTTTTGCAGACCGGCCTGTTGATTGGTATTGCCGGCGGCCTTGGCGTTTTCGATCTGAGTGGTGATGTCCTGGCGCTTGGCGGCGCATCCGGAAGGGTCTGGTGCCTGTTCAGCGGCGAATACCGGCGCGGCCAGAAACCCGCACGCGGTGAATGCAAAAAGGGATGACAGGAATTTCATGAATACTCCTTGAACACAAATAGCCGCACGCTCGACACAATCATGCGGCCCTAAAAACTAAAAACCGTTGATGCCTTGCTCCCGCAACTGCCTGCTTAACGCCTGCACCTGCGGGTCTTGAAAAAATGCATGTAACTGCTTCGCTCGTCCCGAGCCAATGCCGGGTTCTGCCTGCCATTGCTCGACGCTTCGCGAGGCCAGCGTCGCCCAGGACTCTCCCAGATCAACGCCCGTCGCCGGCGGCAAACCGATGGCCTTAAGCCAGGCAACAGACGGTTTTTCACGTGCGGTCTGGAAACTTGCCAGCAGTTTAGCGCTGCTGCGTTCGCCCAGGCCGGGAATGTTAGCAAGCTGTGCACCGTCGAGGGTCATCCAGTCCAACAAACCGCTCACTTGCCCTGCCTGAATCAACTTGTCCCACGTGCCCGGTCCTACGCCGCTGAGCGCCAATCCCTTCTTCCCGCTCAGCCATTTCAGCCGTTCGCGGAACTGGCTTTCGCAGCCCTCGACCGGCTGCCAGCAACTCAGGGAATGAAAATCCTCGGCGCGCGGCACAGCCAGCGGTGCGCGCTCAATGCTGCGCGATACCACCTCATCCAGACGCGGGATCGTCAGCCCGGCCAGGCTGATTGCCACCTGATCCCCAGGCCGAATGTCCATCTCCTGCCAGCGCTTCAGTGAACCCACGCTGATGCGGGTGATCATGCGGTCATCCAGTCGCACCGGTTCTATGTCCAGCACGGGCGTGATCTTGCCGCTGCGCCCGACGTTGAAATGAACCTTGCGCACCTCCGCCAACGCCTGCGCAAACGGGTACTTCCAGGCCGCGATCCAGTAAGGCGCTTTCGCCTGCCAGCGCTCGGCCGATGGGCGCTCGCCCTGGCGGATAACCACACCATCAGTGGCAAACGGCAGCGCCGAGCGGTACCAATGCTCTCGCCAGTTCTTCGCCTGGGTGAAGCCCTCCAATGGCTCACTGAAGCGTGCGCTGTCCTCGAAACCCATGGCCCTGAGCCCTGCCAGTCGCTCGGTCATGTCCGACGGACCTTCCGGCCAGTCCCAGAGGAACACGCCAACCTGCGCACCTTCCTCTTCGCTGATGGCGTGACGCGCCAGCAACCCGGCGACTTTGCTTCGAGCGTTCAGACTGCCGGCGTCGGCCTGAACATGATCTGTCAGCTTCCAATACAGCTCGCCTTGAAGGATCACAGTCTTTTCCCACGCGAGATGCCGAGGAATCGCCTCGATCTGATGAGCATGCCCGGTCCAGTCCTGACCGAAGACCCCGTCGCCCCGGCTGATGGCGCTCACCAGTTTGCCGTCGACATACACCAGCGTGACCGCCACGCCATCCACTTTTGGCTGAATCCACAGATCGCGTCGGTCTTTAAGCCACGCCTGAACGGCGGCCTCGCCCGGCAATTTCGTCAGGCCGGTGTGAGGGATAGGATGCGCGACAGGACCGCGCGCGGTTTTCAGCGGATTGGAAGGCGACGCCGAAGTGGCGGCGAAACAGCCGCGCAGATCAGCGAGTCGCTGAACGGATTGGTCGTAGAGCTCATCGGCGACCAGAGAAACGCCTTGGCGGTGATAACTGTCGTCCCACTGGGTGATCTGATTTTGCAGCGAAAGGATTTCGCTGCGGGCTTGGGCCGGTGGCCAGTCGGGGCAGGTGGTGGCATTGGCTGCAGTAGGAATCAGGGCGATCAAGGCGCAGGTCATCGCGCGGAAGAGGGTCAACATCGGAGCGTCCTTGCCGGGAGAGGGACCGCAAGGCTAGGTTTTCCGCAGGGGTGTTTCATCGCGCCTTGGTTACCGGGTTTGTCCCGCACCGATACAGCCAGCCCCTGATTCCCGGCCCAGCTGTACCTTGAGCCGCAGCGCAAGGAATGCAAAATGATGTTTCATCCCGGCAACTGGAAGAGACACTGCCATGGACCTGTCGACCCTCGCTGTTTTCATCCCCGCCTGTTTCGCCCTGAACATGGCGCCCGGCCCTAACAATCTGCTGTCGATCAGCAATGCGTCGCGCTACGGATTTATCAGTGCCTGTTCGGGCGGCATTGGTCGGTTGCTGGCATTCGCGATCATGATTGCGCTTGCAGCGGTTGGGCTTACAGCGGTGCTGCATACATCCGAATGGCTGTTTCATACGATCAAGATTGTGGGGGCGGCGTATCTGTTCTATCTGGCGTTACAACTGTGGCAAGCGCCATGCGAGGCGCACGATATCGAAGCCGGCGCGCAGGCCGGAGTGAAGAGGCTGGCGCGCCAGGAATTTCTGGTCGCCATCGGTAACCCCAAAGCCATTCTGCTCTTCACCGCGTTTCTGCCGCAGTTCGTTGATCGATCTGGCGTAGTGAGCACCCAATTCGCACAACTGGGCGTGATGTTTCTGGCGCTGGAGTGTATCGCCATCGCGCTCTATTGCTGGATAGGCGTGCATGCCCGTCGGCTGTTTGCCAAGCCAAGTGGCAAGCGTCTGTTCAATCGAGTGTGCGCGGGGTTGTTGGCCAGTGCGGCGTCGTTTTTGCTGGTGGCGCGCCGAAGCTGATCATTCCGTCAGTCGAATGCAAAAAGCCCCTGACGACTTCCATCGCCAGGGGCTTTTCTTTTACCGGGTGCCGCTAGGCGCAATGCACCCAGTAGGATTACAAACCGGCAGCGGCGCGCAATGCGTCGGCGCGGTCGGTTTTTTCCCAGGTGAACGTGGTGAACGTATCGTCGCCCACGGTCTTGGTTTGCGGCGTGCGGCCGAAGTGGCCGTAGGCTGCGGTTTCCTGGTACATCGGGTGCAGCAGGTCGAGCATGGTGGTGATCGCGTATGGACGCAGGTCGAAGTGCTCGCGGACCAGCTGGACGATCTTGTCGTCGCTGATCTTGCCGGTGCCGAAGGTGTTCAGCGAGATCGACGTCGGCTGTGCAACGCCGATGGCGTAGGACACCTGAATCTCGCAGCGCTCGGCCAGGCCGGCGGCGACGATGTTCTTGGCAACGTAACGGCCAGCGTACGCAGCCGAACGGTCAACCTTGGATGGATCTTTACCGGAGAACGCGCCGCCGCCGTGACGGGCCATGCCGCCGTAGCTGTCGACGATGATCTTGCGACCGGTCAGACCGCAGTCGCCCACCGGGCCGCCGATGATGAACTGGCCAGTCGGGTTGATGTGGAACTGGGTGTCTTTGTGCAGCAGTTCGGCCGGCAGCACGTGCTTGACGATCAGCTCCATCACGCCTTCGCGCAGGTCTTTGTAGGACACTTCCGGGTTGTGCTGGGTCGACAGAACAACGGCGTCGATGCCCACCACGATGCCGTTTTCATAGCGGCATGTGACCTGGGATTTCGCGTCCGGGCGCAACCACGGCAGCAGGCCGGATTTACGGGCTTCGGCCTGGCGGTGCACCAACTGGTGCGAGAACGCGATCGGCGCGGGCATCAGCTCGGCGGTTTCGTTGCTGGCGTAGCCGAACATCAGGCCCTGGTCGCCGGCGCCCTGATCTTCAGGTTTTGCGCGGTCGACACCCTGGTTGATGTCGGGGGACTGCTTGCCGATGATGTTCATCACGCTGCAGGTCGCACCGTCAAAACCGACGTTGGAGCTGGTGTAGCCGATCTCGCAGATCACGTCACGAACGATCTGCTCAAGGTCGACCCACGCGGTGGTGGTGACTTCGCCGGCCACAATGGCCACACCGGTCTTGACCAGGGTTTCCACGGCAACGCGAGCCTGCTTGTCCTGGGCAATGATGGCGTCCAGCACCGCATCGGAGATCTGGTCGGCGATTTTGTCCGGATGTCCTTCAGACACGGACTCGGAGGTGAAAAGGGAGTATTCGCTCATCTCGACGGTTTTCCTGATTAGTACCGATGGTGAGTGTTGCCAGCCGGTCGCTGAAAATGGCGGACCTGGATCTGGAAACCATTACGTAAGCCTATGTACAGGCTTTCCCCGGGGACCAGCCCCGCAGCGATGGCCCAACGGGCCAGATCTTCCTGTTCGAAGCCTAACCAGAGATCGCCACAGGCCTCCTTGGCCCAGCTCTGGTCATGGCTGCACAACTCTGTCACCAGCAGGCTACCGCCCGGTTGCAACAGGTTGGCCAATTGTTTGAGCGCTTCGGCGGGCGCGGCGAAATGGTGCAACACCATATTCAACACCACGCAGTTGCCGGAGATATTAGCGTTGGTCAGTGCATCGGCCAGTTTCAGCTCGACGTTAACCAGCGCCTTTTGCGTGCAGATCTTGCGCGCCAGATCGAGCATTTCCGGGCTGTTGTCCAAGCCCGTCACATGTCGGAAACGCCGCGCCAAGTCCGGCAGAAAACCGCCATCACCGGGCCCGACTTCTATCGCGGTGGCATCGGCGGGAAAGCTCAGTTTGTCCAGCAACGACAGCAGGCTGTCGCGGTATTGCGGCAGTCCTGCGATCAGGTCCTGCTGGGCCCGAAATTTCTCGGCAGTGCGTGCGAAGAAGTCCTGACTGGCGTTAGCCCGCTGGCGATGCACCAGCCCGATCCGGGTCTGTACGTCATCGGGCAGGCGCAGGTTGTCGGCTTCTTCAAGCATCGCCGCGTGCAGCTTGCCGCCGGTGTGTTCGGTGTGGGGCAGGGCGCGTCGGTAAAAGATCGCGTTGCCTTCACGCCGCGTCGCCACCAGATCGGCCTGGGCCAGGACCTTGAGGTGGTGGCTCATGCCGGACTGGCCAATGGCGAAAATCTGCGCCAGCTCCAGCACGCCGAAGGAATCGTTCGACAGCGCGCGCAAGACATTCAGTCGCAGCGGATCGCCGCCGGCTTTGCACAGGGCAGCCAGCTCGTCGCATTCATCGTGGCTAATGGCAGGCACGCGAAGATTCATAAGGCAGGCAGTCTAGTTATCGACCGGGACTGTCGCAAGGGCAATATCAAAAAGTTTTGATATTGGTCGATCAATGGCGACACCCCGGCGCCGTGATTCTGCCGTTTGCCGTCGGGCGTGGGCCGCGGTGTACGAAAACACGTCAGCGGCAGAGGAAAACACCGATGGTGTGTGATCTGTCATTGCCCCCGGAGGGTGCCTGAGGGAAAATGGCCGCCTTTTTCCGGTCCCACTTTTATCTGCCCCAGGAGATCAGCGATGCCAAGCCGTCGTGAGCGAGCCAATGCCATTCGTGCCCTCAGCATGGATGCCGTGCAAAAGGCCAATAGCGGCCACCCGGGTGCCCCGATGGGCATGGCGGATATCGCTGAAGTCCTTTGGCGCGATTATCTGAAGCACAACCCGGCCAATCCGATGTTTGCCGACCGCGACCGGTTCATCCTGTCCAACGGCCACGGCTCGATGCTGATCTATTCGCTGCTGCACCTGACCGGTTACGACCTGTCCATCGAAGACCTGAAAAACTTCCGTCAGCTGCACAGCCGCACGCCGGGCCACCCGGAATACGGCTACACCCCGGGCGTTGAAACCACCACCGGCCCACTGGGTCAGGGTTTTGCCAACGCCGTCGGTTTCGCGGTTGCCGAGAAAACTCTGGCGGCCCAGTTCAACCGCCCAGGCCACAACATCGTCGACCACCACACCTACGTGTTCATGGGTGATGGCTGCATGATGGAAGGCATCTCCCACGAAGTCGCTTCTCTGGCCGGTACCCTGCGCCTGAACAAGCTGGTCGCGTTCTACGACGACAACGGGATTTCCATCGACGGCGAAGTCGAAGGCTGGTTCACCGACGACACCCCTAAGCGTTTCGAATCCTACGGCTGGCTGGTCATCCGCAACGTCGACGGCCATGATGCCGACGAGATCAAAACCGCCATCGACACCGCTCACAAGAGCGACATGCCGACGCTGATCTGCTGCAAGACCACCATCGGTTTCGGTTCGCCGAACAAGCAGGGCAAGGAAGACTGCCACGGCGCTCCGCTGGGCACTGACGAAATCGCCCTGACCCGCGCTGCTTTGAAGTGGACCCACGGCCCGTTCGAAATCCCGGCCGACATCTACAGCGAATGGAATGGCAAGGAAAAAGGCCTGGCCGTCGAAGCCGAATGGGACCAGCGTTTCGCTGCCTACTCCGCTGCCTTCCCGACTGAAGCCAACGAGCTGATCCGCCGCATGAGCGGTGAACTGCCTGCTGACTTCGCCGAGAAATCCGCTGCCTACGTGGCTGAAGTCAACGCCAAGGGCGAAACCATTGCCAGCCGCAAGGCCAGTCAGAACGCCTTGAGCGCCTTCGGTCCGCTGCTGCCTGAATTCCTCGGCGGCTCCGCTGACCTGGCAGGCTCCAACCTGACCATCTGGAAAGGCTGCCGCAGCATCACCGGCGAAGACGCCACCGGCAACTACCTGCACTACGGTGTTCGTGAGTTCGGTATGGGCGCAATCATGAACGGCATCGCCCTGCACGGCGGTTTCGTGCCATACGGCGCGACCTTCCTGATCTTCATGGAATACGCCCGCAACGCCGTGCGCATGTCTTCGCTGATGAAGAAGCGCATCATCTATGTATTCACCCATGACTCCATCGGCCTGGGCGAAGACGGCCCGACGCACCAGCCGATCGAGCAGCTGACCAGCCTGCGTACCACGCCGAACCTGGACTGCTGGCGCCCGGCTGATGCCGTTGAATCTGCCATCGCCTGGAAACACGCCATCGAGCGTGATGACGGCCCGTCGGCGCTGATCTTCTCCCGTCAGAACCTGCAACATCAGGCGCGTGATGCCGAGCAGCTGGAAAACATCAACCGCGGTGGTTACGTGCTGCGCGACTGCAGTGGCGAGCCTGATCTGATCCTGATCTCTACCGGTTCCGAAGTCGGCCTGGCTGTTCAGGCCTACGACAAGCTGACCGCAGACGGCAAGAACGTCCGCGTGGTGTCCATGCCGTGCACCAGCGTTTTCGAAACTCAGAGCGCCGAGTACAAGCAGTCGGTTCTGCCGCTGGAAGTCAGCGCGCGTATCGCCATCGAAGCGGCTCACGCCGACTACTGGTACAAATACGTGGGCCTGGAAGGTCGCGTGATCGGCATGACCACCTTCGGCGAGTCGGCACCTGCCAACCTGCTGTTTGAAGAGTTCGGCTTCACGCTGGAGAACGTTCTTTCCACGGCTGAAGAGCTGCTGGAAGACTAAGCACTACTGCGTTGCCCTTGTAGGAGCGTGGCTTGTCCCGCGATCTGCCGCATGCGGCAGTAGACTCATGCGAATCGGTGTAACTGACACACTGCATTCGCGGGTCTGCTGCCGGTCCCCGGCAGATCGCGGGACGAGCCACGCTCCTACAGGTTCTCTGTACCACTCAAGATTTTGAGAACCCCATGCCTCAGCCACGCCCTTATAAAGTCGCCCTTAATGGTTACGGTCGCATCGGCCGCTGCGTGCTGCGCGCGCTGTGCGAGCGAGGGGCGAAGGCTGGCTTTGACGTAGTGGCAATCAACGACCTGGCCGACATGGCCAGTCTCGAATACCTCACGCGCTTTGACTCCACCCATGGCCGGTTTCCCGGCGATGTGCGGGTCGAAGGCGATTTTCTGCACATCAACGACCACGTCATCAAAGTGTTTCGCAGCGCGACGCCGGAAGGCATCGACTGGGGCTCGCTCGACGTGGATCTGGTGCTCGAATGCTCCGGCGTCTACAACACGCGTGCTGACGGCGAGCGCTTTCTTTCGGCCCGCGCGCCACGGGTGTTGTTTTCCCAGCCCATGGCCAGCGAAGCCGACGTGGACGCCACCATCGTCTACGGCATCAATCAGGAAACCCTGACGGGCGATGAGCGGCTGGTGTCTGCCGCGTCGTGCACCACCAATTGCAGCGTGCCGTTGCTCGACCTGCTGAATCGCGAGCTGGGCCTCGAATACGTGACCATCACCACGATTCACTCGGCGATGAACGATCAACCGGTGATCGACGCCTATCATCATGAAGACTTGCGCCGCACGCGCTCGGCCTTTCAATCGATCATCCCGGTGTCCACTGGTCTGGCGCGGGGCATCGAGCGGCTGCTTCCGGAACTTGCCGGCCGAATTCAGGCCAAAGCAGTTCGTGTGCCGACGGTGAACGTCTCGTGCCTGGACATCACGCTGCAGGTCGCTCGTGATACCGATGCTGTCGAGGTCAACCGTATCCTGCGCGAGGCCGCTACCCGCGGCCCTCTGAAGGGACTGCTGGCGTATACCGAATTGCCGCATGCCAGTTGCGATTTCAACCACGACCCGCACTCGGCCATCATTGATGCCAGCCAGACGCGGGTCTCGGGCCCTCGGCTGGTGAACATCCTGGCCTGGTTCGATAACGAGTGGGGTTTTGCCAATCGCATGCTGGATGTCGCCGATCACTACCTGCACACCATTCATAAACAATAGTAAAAACAGGGAATGCCTCATGACCGTGTTGAAGATGACCGACCTCGACCTGCAAGGTAAGCGTGTACTGATCCGCGAAGACCTCAACGTTCCGGTCAAAGACGGCGTGGTGACCAGCGATGCGCGCATTCTCGCGTCGCTGCCAACCATCAAGCTGGCGCTGGAGAAAGGCGCAGCCGTCATGGTCTGCTCGCACCTGGGTCGCCCCACCGAGGGCGAGTTTTCCGCCGAGAACAGCCTCAAGCCGGTCGCTGACTACCTCAGCAAGGCCCTCGGTCGTGAAGTACCACTGGTCGCGGAATACCTGGATGGTGTCGACGTCAAGGCGGGCGATATCGTGCTGTTCGAGAACGTGCGCTTCAACAAGGGCGAGAAAAAGAACGCTGACGAGCTGGCGCAGAAGTACGCCGCTTTGTGTGATGTGTTCGTGATGGACGCCTTCGGCACCGCCCACCGTGCGGAAGGCTCGACCCACGGCGTGGCCAAGTTCGCCAAAGTCGCTGCGGCCGGTCCGCTGCTTGCCGCTGAACTTGACGCGTTGGGCAAGGCCCTCGGCAATCCGGCCCAGCCAATGGCGGCCATCGTTGCCGGCTCCAAGGTTTCCACCAAGCTGGACGTGCTTAACAGCCTCAGCGAGAAGTGCAATCAGCTGATTGTCGGCGGTGGCATCGCCAATACCTTCCTGGCGGCGGCGGGTCACCCGGTTGGCAAATCGTTGTACGAGCCGGACCTGCTTGAGACCGCCAAAGCCATCGCCGCCAAGGTCAGCGTGCCGTTGCCGGTCGACGTGGTGGTTGCCAAGCAATTCGCCGCCGATGCCGAAGCCACCGTCAAGTTGATCGCCGATGTGGCCGAGGACGACATGATCCTCGACATCGGTCCGCAGACCGCTGCGCACTTTGCCGAACTGCTGAAATCTTCCAAGACTATTCTGTGGAACGGCCCGGTCGGCGTATTTGAGTTCGATCAGTTCGGCGAAGGCACCAAGACGCTGGCTCACGCAATCGCTGAGAGTTCTGCATTTTCCATCGCTGGCGGGGGGGACACCTTGGCCGCCATCGACAAATACGGTGTAGGCGACAAGATCTCCTACATCTCTACAGGCGGCGGTGCGTTCCTCGAGTTTGTCGAGGGCAAGGTTCTGCCTGCCGTGGAAGTTCTGGAACAACGCGCCAAGGCCTGACCGGCCAAGGTGAAGGGGAGTGAAATGGTCAAGCCATTACCGCTGTTGATCATGGCGGGCTTGCTGGTCGGCTGCGCGAGCAAGCCTGAAGCGGAAACGGCGTCGAGCGCGGCGCCGGGATTGCTTCAGCTCAGCTGCTATCAGGCGGGCTGGCAGGCGGAAACCGTTCCGATCGTTTACAAGCGTGGCGGGCCTGAAGTCTGGGAAAAATACGAATTCATGCCTGCCGTGGGACCAGTCCCCTGTCACTGATCTTCAGTTGACCACTGATTTTCAGTGGATCACTGAATGTCAGCGAAAGGTGTGCCGGAATACAGGAACAGCATTGCCCCCGCCGTGATTGACATCCGTCATGCGATGCGAGGGATTCAGGAGTAGTAATGAAAGGCTTGTTAGCCCTTGCGACACTGATGCTGCTGAGCGGTTGCGCCAGCATGAAGGCTTCGGAACCGGCAGCCCCCTGGACCCACTGGGTCTGCGACAGCAAAGCCGAGATTTTCTGGAAGTACGCCGATGCCGCGAAGAAGGAGGTGGATGTACGCCTCAATCAGAGCGAGCAGGTATTCCGTCTGCAAGCGTCGCCCGGGGCTTCCGGCGCGCTCTACAGTAACGGCGTGCTGGCGTTCGACAACAAAGGCAGCGAAGGCCTGGTCTACTGGGACGCTACCAACGATTTGATCGGTCGTGGCTGCAAGGCGCCCTAAAGGGCCGAGCAGTTCGAACGAGGCTGCACCGGGGCGATGACTGAGCAATCGACCCCTATAATTTGAATAGCCGCCAATACGGCACGCACGATTAACGACCCCACCGGGAGAGAGACAGACAATGGCACTTATCAGCATGCGCCAGATGTTGGACCACGCAGCCGAATTCGGTTACGGCGTCCCTGCATTCAACGTGAACAACCTGGAACAAATGCGCGCCATTATGGAAGCGGCCGACAAGACCGATTCTCCGGTGATCGTTCAGGCTTCGGCCGGTGCGCGCAAATACGCGGGCGCACCGTTCCTGCGCCACCTGATCCTGGCGGCAATCGAAGAATTCCCGCACATCCCGGTGGTCATGCACCAGGACCACGGCACCAGCCCGGCCATTTGCCAACGTTCCATCCAGCTGGGCTTCAGCTCGGTGATGATGGACGGTTCGCTGCGCGAAGACGGCAAAAGCCCTGCGGACTACGATTACAACGTACGCGTCACTCAGGAAACCGTCGCCATGGCTCACGCCTGCGGTGTTTCTGTTGAGGGTGAGCTGGGTGTTCTGGGCTCACTGGAAACCGGTATGGCCGGTGAAGAAGACGGCGTCGGCGCAGAAGGCATGCTGGATCACAGCCAGATGCTGACCGACCCGGAAGAAGCGGCCGATTTCGTTAAAAGAACTCAGGTCGACGCACTGGCCATCGCCATCGGCACCAGCCACGGCGCTTACAAGTTCACCAAGCCGCCTACTGGCGACATCCTGGCGATCGAGCGGATTAAAGAGATCCACAAGCGCATTCCGAACACCCACCTGGTGATGCACGGTTCTTCTTCCGTTCCGCAGGAATGGCTGAAAATCATCAACCAGTACGGCGGCGACATTAAAGAAACCTACGGCGTGCCGGTCGAAGAAATCGTTGAAGGCATCAAGCACGGCGTGCGCAAGGTCAACATCGACACCGACCTGCGTCTGGCCTCGACGGGTGCTATCCGCGAGTTCATGGCGAAAAACCCGAGCGAGTTCGATCCGCGCAAGTACCTGGCGAAAACCGTATCGGCCATGCGCGACGTGTGTATCGCTCGTTACGAAGCATTCGGCACCGCCGGCAACGCCTCCAAGATCAAGCCGATCTCCCTGGAGAAGATGTTCGAGCGTTATGCCAAAGGCGAGCTGAACGCCAAAGTGAATTGATCGTTTTCTGAACGATTTGCCGAAATGAAGAAGCCCGCAGTGATGCGGGCTTTTTTGTGGCCTTAATCCTCGTTTCTACAGGGTGTTTTGTCTGCCGGGCAGGGCGATGATCCGCCCGACATGCGCCGGAGCCGACTGGTCATGTTGGGCTTCGCTCAGCAATCGCAACGCCTGCAGCGACACTTCGCTGAACGGCGCCGATTTAGGCCCGGCCGCCAGATCCACATGCAGCAGCATCTGCTCGCTCGCTGCCAACTCGATATCCCCGTCTGCCTTGTACAGCCCGTGATAAAGCTGCACCCGCTTGCCATCGTGTCCGATGATTTGCGTACGCACTTCCACCGGCTCACCAAGCTTTACCTCGTGCAGAAAGTTGATGTGCGCTTCGAGCGTGAACAGCGAGTGGCCGCTCGCATCCCGATCGTCACCGGCAAGGCCGATGCGGTCCATGAAGGCGTCTGTGGCGAAGCTGAAAATCAGCAAATAAAAGGCGTCGCGCAGGTGGCCGTTGTAGTCAACCCAATCGGCGAGGACCGAGGTTTTGTAAGTAATGAGTGCGGGCATAGGATTCCCAAGGCTGAAATCTTTGTTAACTGAACGGCTTATTCGCGGGCAAGCGCGCTCCTACAAGTGATCCCATGCCCTTGTAGGAGTGAGCTTGCTCGCGAAGGCGTGAGTCCAGTCGATGTGATGCTGGCGTATCAATCCTCAAACGCCATTCCATGTTTTGCCTTGGTGGTTTTGACCGCTTCAAGTACCGCCAGCAGGCAGTCATCGCGATACCGCTCCAGCGCCGCAATGCTATGGGTACCCAACTGATCCGAGGTGCCATCGACCACATCGTCAATCAGCTTGTCGGTCAGCTCCGGTGCCGGTAGATAAGTCCACGGCAACTTCAGCGCCGGGCCGAACTGCGCCATGAAGTGACGCATGCCCGCATCGCCGCCGGCCAGGGTGTAGGTCAGAAAGGTGCCCATAAATGACCAGCGCAGGCCGGCGCCGAAACGGATGGCGTCATCGATTTCGCCGGTGGTCGCCACCCCGTCATTCACCAAATGCAGGGCCTCACGCCACAGCGCCTCGAGCAAGCGATCCGCAATAAAACCGGGGACTTCTTTGCGCACATGCAGAGGGCGCATGCCCAGTGATTCGTAGACCTTAATCGCTGCCTGCACCGCTTCCGGCGCGGTGTTTTTGCCGCCGACCACTTCAACCAGCGGCAGCAGATAAACCGGGTTGAACGGGTGGCCCACCACGCACCGTTCCGGGTGCGTGGCGCTTTCGTAAAACTCCGACGGCAGCAGGCCGGAAGTGCTGGAACCAATGATCGCGTCAGGCTTGGCCGCCGCGCTGATCTTGCTGTGCAGATCCAGTTTGAGGTCAAGGCGCTCCGGGGCGCTTTCCTGAATGAAGTCGGCGTCGCGAACGCACTCCTCAATGGTGTCGACGAAGCGCAGACGTTCTTGGGAAGCGCCCGCCGTCAGGCCCTTTTGCTCAAGCGCCGGCCAGGCGTTGGCGACGCGTTTGCGCAGCGCTGCTTCTGCTCCCGGCGCCGGGTCCCAGGCCACGACATCCAGGCCATGAGCCAGCGCGCGCGCCACCCAACCGCTGCCAATGACACCGCTGCCCAAAGCTGCGAAGGTTTTGATGGTGGTGATGAAGGTCATGTCGGTTACTCAAAAAGTGTCGAGGACCTTGTAGGAGTGAGCTTGCTCGCGATAGCTACTTATCTGCCCCGATGTGTGACTGACACACCGTTATCGCGAGCAAGCTCACTCCTGCACGGCAGGATGTGTGTGGGGATCAAAACCGCTTTTTCAGGCCCATCTTCACGCGGCCCTCGGCCGGGGTCAGAACCCGGGCGCCCAGGCGGCTGAGAATCTCGCTGGCGCGCTCGACCAGCGCGCCGTTGCTGGCGAGCACGCCTTTGTCGAGCCAGATGTTGTCCTCCAGACCGACCCGCACGTTGCCGCCGAGCAATACCGCCTGCGCCGCCATCGGCATTTGCATGCGGCCGATACCGAAGGCAGCCCACACCGCGTCAGCAGGCAAGTTGTCGACCATGGCTTTCATCGTGGTGGTGTCCGCCGGCGCGCCCCACGGAATTCCCATGCACAGCTGAAACAGCGGGTTGTCCAGCAAGCCTTCTTTCATCATCTGCTTGGCAAACCACAGGTGGCCGGTGTCGAAAATCTCCAGTTCGGCCTTAACTCCCAGCTCTTGGATTCGCTTCGCCCCGGCCCGCAGTTGCGCGGGCGTGGACACATAAATGGTGTCGCCGTCGCCGAAATTGAGGGTGCCGCAATCCAGCGTGCAGATTTCCGGCAGGAGTGCTTCGACGTGTGCGAGCCGGGTCAGCGGACCGACCAGATCGGTGCCGGGGCCGAAATCGGTCGGACGTTCGCCCGGGCCGATTTCCAGATCGCCGCCCATGCCCGCAGTCAGGTTGACGATGATGTCGATGTCCGCTTCACGGATGCGGTCCATGGTTTCGCGGTAAAGCTCGACGTCGCGGCTGAACTTGCCGGTCTCGGGATCGCGCACATGGCAGTGCACGACCGTCGCCCCGGCCTTGGCGGCCTCGACCGCGGCTGCGGCGATCTGCTTGGGCGTGATAGGGACCAGGTGGCTTTTCCCGGTCGTGTCGCCAGCACCGGTCAGTGCGCAGGTGATGATGACGTCGTGATTCATGGGTGAGGTTCCTTGCAGGCCGGCGGTGACGCGGACGTTTGCGGCCCGCTTTTGAGAAGCAAAGCTACGCAGCGTCGAGCCCCTCAAAACGCACAGCGGCGACACGGTCTTGCACAGCAGCGACCTGTGCTGTTGCTGCCAATCGGCAAGAGGTGTATTTGATGATCGGGCCCGGGAAGCAGTTTCGTTTCCGATCACGTCTAGCCCAAATCGCCCAAGCCGCTCAAATCCCAAGGAACGCGCCCACGATGTCCCAGGATTTCTACTTTCTGCTGATCCCCGGCTTTTCGATGATGGGCTTCGTGTCGGCGCTGGAGCCGTTGCGCGTCGCCAATCGCTTCGGCGGCGAGCTGTTCCGCTGGCACATCCTGAGCGTCGACGGTGGTCCCGTGATTGCCAGCAACGGCATGTCGGTGAACGCCGATGCGGCGCTGGAGCCGCTGAAAAAAGGTGCGACATTGTGGGTGATGGGCAGCGTCGATCCACTGAAGTTTTATACGGGGACGCTAGAGCACTGGCTGCGCCGCCTGGACCTGGAAGGCGTGGTGCTTGGGGCGATCGACACCGGTAGTTTTGTCCTGGCCCAAGCCGGTCTGTTGGAAGGTTATCGCCTGACCCTGCACTGGGAGGCGCTCGACGCCTTCAAGGAAACCTACCCCCGGCTGCAAGCGACGCAGGAATTGTTCGAGATCGACCGGCGCCGTATTACGTCGGCCGGGGGCACCGCCTCCATCGACATGATGCTCGACCTGATCGGGCAGGCCCATGGCGCGGATATGGCGATCAAGGTCTCCGAGCAGTTCGTCCTCGGGCGCATACGCCAGCGCAAGGACCATCAGCGCATGCAAATCGCCACGCGCTACGGCATCAACAACAAGAAGCTGGTTCAGGTCATCGGCGTGATGGAGCAGCACACCGAGCCGCCGCTGAGCACGCTGGAACTGGCAGAAGGGATTCAGGTGACGCGGCGCCAGTTGGAACGGCTCTTTCGTCTACACCTGAACGACACGCCGAGCAACTTCTACCTCGGCCTGCGGCTGGACAAAGCCAGGCAGCTGCTGCGTCAGAGCGACATGAGCGTGCTGGAAGTCAGCATTGCGTGCGGGTTTGAGTCGCCGTCGTATTTCACCCGCAGTTACAGGGCGAGGTTTGTGGTGTGCCCGAGGGAGGATCGAGGCCGCACGCGTGAGGTGAAGGCTGTTTGACTCCTGATTATTGTAAATTATACTCGCGACTATAAATTATAGTCCGAGCAATAATTGGGTATAAATCATGAGCAAACGCACTGGTTTTGTGTTCAAGCGCACTGGCCTCGCGTCCACCGTCGCCGAAGGTTTGACCGGCGAAGGACTGCACGATTACTCATCAGGCCTGTTCCTCGCGGCGCCACGTCGTACCGGCAAGAGCACCTTCCTGCGCGAGGATCTGGTACCGCACTGTCTGAGCCAGGGCTGGCTGCCCGTCTACGTTGATCTGTGGGCTGACCGGGAGCAGGACCCTGCAGACCTGATCAGTGCGGCGATCGCGGTTGCGTTGGTGCCGTACGAAAAGGGCATTCGCAAGCTCGCCAAATCAGCCGGCGTGGACAAACTCAATTTCCTGCGCACCCTGTCCTGGGACTTCACCACGCCGCAATTGCCAGCGGGCTCGACGTTAACGCAGGCGTTGCAGCTGTTGCACAGTGCGTCGCAGAAGATGATCGTGCTGATCATCGATGAAGCTCAGCACGCCTTGACCAGTGAAGCCGGGGTCAACGCAATGTTTGCGTTGAAGGCCGCACGGGACGAACTGAATCAAGGTCATGAGCAAGGCAACGGCGCCTTGCGGCTAGTGTTGACTGGCTCGAACCGAGACAAGCTGGCCCATCTGGTATTGAACAAAAATCAGCCTTTTTATGGATCGAGCATCACTCCGTTTCCGCTGTTGGGCAAAGACTTCACGAAGGCCTACACGGCCCATCTCAACAGCCATCTGGCCCTCACCAACCAGTTTTCCGCAGCCGATATCGACTCCGCATTCGAGCTGGTAGGGCGCCGCCCCGAAATGCTGCGTTCAATCATCGGCGATGTGGCGCTTGAGCTGGGCGACGCCGAGAATCTGGGTCAACTGCTGCATGACAGCGCCCGGTTGCTGCGAGCAGGCGTGTGGGAGGAGTTCGAAAGCGCCTACAACGCCTTGACGTTGCCTCAGCGCGCGGTGCTGGAAGTGATGGCTGACCGCGCCCTCGATAATCAGCCGTTCGCACCCTTCGCTGATGCGACATTGCTTGCAGTGAGCAAGGCACTGGAGGCGCTGGGCAGCGAAGTGGTGCCTGGCACTCAGACCATCCAGGCGGCGATCGATGCGCTCCGTGACAAAGAGCTGGTGTGGAAATCCAGTCGCGGCGCGTACGCCTTGGAAGACAAGGCGCTCGGCGAATGGCTGCTGCAACGAAGAAAGCCCAAGTGAGCGTATTGCTTACTTGGTCTTCATCAGCGCCGAGCACGCCGCCTTGTAAGCCTCGTGCTGATACTTGTTCAGCGCCGTCGGCAGTTCAAAGCTGTGCTTTTTCATCTGTGCATTGATCGTTTGAGGCGACAGCAGGATGACGACACAGTCTTCCAGCAGCTGGAAGATGGTCTCGATCTTGAACGTCGTCGGGCCGCCGGCGAACTCGCCTTTCTTGCTGCGCTTTTTGATCGCGATATGACCAATACCATTGTCACGCACGAAGGCCTCGATCTGGCGGGCGAACGCTTTGACGTTGGCGGCTTCATCGTCGTCTTCGAGTGCGATCTTCTTGGTTGGCAATGGAACGTGTTCGAGCGCGCCGGACGCGCGGGTGGCGACAGCGAAGATGGCCTCGCTGCCTTTGATTTCTACGCCGCAGATGTTCATGTGCATACCTTGAGCTCGGGAAGGGCGTCAGGGTAGCGCATTCGGGATCACTCAGACTGCGCGACGGTGTCCAGATACTCCGATCGTTCGTCGCTGGCGCGGGTCAGGCAATCGTTCTGGTCGATGTTGAATTCTTTGGTACCGGGCTTGGCCGGGAACACTTCAACAGCGCAATCCGCGTCACGCAGTTTTTTCCAGGCTTCCTGAGCCGCCTTGAGTTTGGTGGCGAATTCCTCGGCCTGGGCCTTGTTCGCCCCGAACTGCGTCTGCACACGCTCAAGCACGTTCTGAACATTCTCGGTCAGCAACTTCTCCGCCGTGTCACGGCTGTACACCGAGCACTCAAGCGTCTGCTGATCTTCTTCAACGCCGTCACAAGGATTGGCGGCCGGATTGGCTGCTGCATGAGCACCTGTCGCGAATAGAGCCAGAGCCAGAAACATGGTTTTCATTAGGGCTTTCCGAGTCAGAGATGGAATGGATTCTCGCCCAAGCGCGAGGCAAAGAACAGGTATCAAATGCGGGCATCGACCGTACGCCGTGAGCCAGCGTCGCTTGTTGACGGTTTCGACCATTTTGCAGTCGTTTTTGCTCGCGACGCTTGGACTTCTGATGCGTCAGATAGGGGGTTTTCTCGAATATTCGCGAAGTAAAAGAACCGTCCTACGGAAAAGTCTGAAATTTTCCATCAGGGTTTTTGTAGCGAGTTTCTTTGGGTAGGATCCAATCCGCGCCGTTAACCGGCACTCTCAAATAACCAAGCAACTCAGGGAGAGAACTCATGGCGCTCGACGCATTTATCCAATTCGACGGCATCCCGGGTGAGAGCCTCGACGACCAGCACAAGAACTGGATCGAAATCCTCGGCTATAACTTCGGTACCCATCAGACCGCATCGGCGACCGCAACCTCTGCGGGTGGCGCCTCGTCTGGCCGGACCACTGTATGTTGAGGGCGGGAAGCTTGCAGGAGGATTACTCGGCTCGGCAGGGGCGGGACTCCTCGCCGGCTATGCAGCCACGGCAGTCTGCGTCACTGTGCTTGGACTCACCACAGGCCCAGGAGCTTTGGCATGTACAGTGATCACGGGTGCGGCAGTGGGTTGGGGTGGAGGAAAAATAGGTGACATAGTGGGTGAGGGAACTGGAAAAACGCTATATGGGGTCATTCACGAATGAAAGGCGTCGATCCTGGAATATTTGGGCTTATTGTCCTACCGCTCCTTTTCATTAATCTTATATGCCTTGTGGCTGTAACCATCTACGCTCGCGACAAAATTGATAAGTTGCTGTCCAGATGTTCTGTGATAGTGGACAACAAGGAAACGTTAGGCGGCTTGGGAATTATGGGGGACATTATCAGAGTGGGGGTTGCAGGGGCGCTTTTAACTATTCCTAAAGTCTTTGGAAATAAAACCATTGTCGATGAAGAGCAAGTCAACACCTTCCCGGCAAGGCTGAAGGCGATGATTGTTACTCAGTGGCTAGCGCTGGCTGTACTAATGTTTGCGCTGGTTATTTTGAGTATATGGATGAAATCATATAGTCCGTAACTAGTCGCTCAGTCAGTGAAAATATATGTTGCCAAAGGGTTTTTGGGATGAAAAAAATAGATCCGGGATTGATTGCCACTTGCGTCATAGGGCTTGCGCTGCTCAGTCTAATCTCCCTCGTCATTACAACCTTCGTGGCACGGCGGAGAATCGACAGGCTGCTCTCCAGATGCACCGTTGTCGCTGATCATAAGGCAGCGTTTGTTGGGTTAGGTTTCATGGCTGATGTCATAGGGTAGGAACAGTTTTCACTGTGTTGTTGATTCCCACACTTTATGCCAGGAAGAAACTTATTGATGAGGGGCAAGTCCGGAGATTTCTATCGGGTCTTGGCCTTTTAATTGTGAGTGCTTGGAGTCTGAGTTACTTTGCTGCGTTCACGATGGTCGCTTTCGGATTTTATATATGGTTCTATGATATCCGTCCATCGAGTAGTTAGGCTCATGCACCAGGGAAAACCGGTTCAGGAACCATTTAGTAATGACTGGCATTGATTCTGGAGCCGAAATGAATGATCTAGCACCTGGCCTCGTAGCCATGTTGATAATGGGGCTAGGAATTCTTAATTTGTTGGTGATGGCCCGAATTGCCTACAAAGTGGAAGACGAAGTTGATATGCACCTTTCTCGATGCTCCATTCTATCGCGCAGCCAGTTTGGGTTCGGCGGTTGGGAGTGGACAGGGGATGTCCAGAAGCTTGGTCTGGTAGCGTATATCCTTATGTTTCCCAACTCGCTGTTAAAGCATGGTCTCGTAGACGCCGAGCAAGTAGCAGCGTTTCCGAAGAAGCTGAAAAAGCTGATCGTTGTTCCCGTTCTTTTGAACCTGATTTTCCTGCTCGCGATGTGTCTCTTTCGTGTATTGATGTATTTTTACGAACGGTAATCAGGTGAAAGGTCTTGAGCACGTCCATTGGACTTCATCCTGTGCTCCGCGCACTCCTCCGGCACGGCGTCCAGTTCACGAGCGCCACTGCCGCTTCTTCCTTCACTGCTTCGCCTCCTGAAAACTCACAAACCGAATACCAAGACGCCATCACCCCCCTTTGTCGTTTCTTGACGCTTTCGGCAATTCCCCTGTCGTTTTTGCACCCGGCTCCTCCGACCCTCAGGCATATGCTGACCCCAAAGCGCCGGCAGACCTTCCGGCCATTAAAGAACCCCAGGGGACCGCCTGATGAGCCCAGCCGAATTACACGCCGACAGCATCGTCATTGACGGGTTGATCATTGCCAAATGGAACCGTGAACTGTTCGAAGACATGCGCAAAGGCGGCCTGACCATGGCCAACTGCACAGTTTCGGTGTGGGAAGGTTTTCAGCAGACCGTCAACAGCATCGCGTCCAGCCAGAAATTGATTCGTGAAAACAGCGACCTGGTGATCCAGGTGCGCAACACGGCCGACATCCGCAAGGCCAAGGAGTTGGGCAAGACCGGCATCCTCTTCGGCTTCCAGAATGCGCATGCTTACGAGGATCAGATCGGCTACGTCGAGATCTTCAAACAGCTGGGCGTGGGCATCGTGCAGATGTGCTACAACACCCAGAATCTGGTGGGCACCGGCTGCTACGAGCGCGACGGCGGCCTGTCGGGCTTCGGTCGTGAAATCGTCGCGGAGATGAACCGCGTCGGCGTCATGTGCGACCTTTCCCATGTCGGCTCGAAGACCTCCGAGGAAGTCATCCTCGAATCGAAGAAGCCCGTGACCTAT
Source organism: Pseudomonas sp. NPDC078416 (assembly GCF_050268485.1). Taxonomy (NCBI): domain Bacteria; kingdom Pseudomonadati; phylum Pseudomonadota; class Gammaproteobacteria; order Pseudomonadales; family Pseudomonadaceae; genus Pseudomonas; species Pseudomonas sp. NPDC078416. The sequence continues at coordinate 52,256 of NZ_JBNNGV010000012.1, forward strand.
TCCCACTGCCTGCCTTCAGGCCTTAAAGAACACCCGCGCAACAAATCCGACGCCGAGCTGAAATTCATTGCCGATCACGGCGGCTTTGTTGGCGTGACCATGTTCGCGCCATTTCTGGCCAAGGGCATCGACTCGACCATCGACGATTACGCCGAAGCCATCGAGTACGTGATGAACATCGTCGGCGAAGACGCGATCGGCATCGGCACTGACTTCACCCAGGGTCACGGCCAGGAATTCTTCGAATACCTGACCCACGACAAAGGCTACGCCCGCCGCCTGACCAACTTCGGCAAGATCATCAATCCGCTGGGCATCCGCACCGTCGGCGAATTCCCGAACCTCACCGAAACCCTGCTCAAACGCGGCCACTCCGAGCGCGTGGTACGCAAGATCATGGGTGAAAACTGGGTACGCATCCTGGGCGACGTCTGGGGCGAATAGGCCTGTGGCCCCACTCGCCGATCACTGAATTTTCCCCTCTCCCGTCGCGGAGAGGGCATCCACACGAATTTTCCGGAGTTAAGTTTCCATGGCTAAGATCGCCCCGCAATTGCCAATCGAAGTCGACAGCGAGACCGGTGTCTGGACCTCCGACGCCCTGCCGATGCTGTACGTGCCGCGCCATTTCTTCGTCAACAACCACATGGGCATCGAAGAAGTGCTGGGCGCCGACGCCTATGCCGAAATCCTCTACAAGGCCGGCTACAAGTCCGCCTGGCACTGGTGCGAGAAAGAAGCCGAATGCCATGGCATCGAAGGCGTTGCGGTGTTCGAGCACTACATGAATCGTCTGTCCCAGCGCGGTTGGGGTCTGTTCAAGATTCAGGACATCGATCTGGAAAAAGGCACCGCCAGCGTCAAGCTCGAGCACTCGGCCTTCGTTTACGTCTACGGCAAAGTAGGGCGCAAGGTCGATTACATGTTCACCGGCTGGTTTGCCGGCGCCATGGACCAGGTGCTGGAAGCCAGCGGCAGTAAAATTCGCACCGTGGCCGAGCAGGTTTACGGCGGGTCGGAAGAAGGCCACGACGACGGCCTGTTTGTCGTCAAGCCGTTGTAAGTCGAGGTTTCCGTCATGGCTTTCGAAGCGATGTTCCAACCGATCCAGATCGGTAAATTGACCATACGCAACCGCGTATTGAGTACCGCGCACGCCGAGGTCTACGCCACCGACGGCGGTATGACCACCGACCGTTACGTGAAGTACTACGAGGAGAAAGCCAAGGGCGGCATCGGTCTGGCCATTTGCGGCGGTTCGTCCAGCGTGGCGATCGACAGCCCGCAAGGCTGGTGGAAATCGGTCAACCTGGCGACCGACAAGATCATTCCGCACTTCCAGAACCTCGCTGACGCCATGCACAAGCACGGCGCCAAGATCATGATCCAGATTACTCACATGGGCCGTCGTTCGCGTTGGGACGGCGATCATTGGCCGACGCTGCTGTCGCCTTCGGGCATCCGCGAGCCGGTTCACCGCGCAACCTGCAAGACCATCGAGCCGGAAGAAATCTGGCGGGTGATCGGCAACTACGCCAGCGCGGCGGCGCGTGCCAAGGCCGGTGGCCTGGACGGCGTCGAGCTGTCGGCAGTTCACCAGCACATGATCGACCAGTTCTGGAGCCCGCGGGTCAACAAGCGGACCGATGAATGGGGCGGCAGCTTCGAAAACCGCATGCGTTTCGGGCTGGAGGTGATTAAGGCCGTGCGCAAGGAAGTCGGCCCGGACTTCTGCGTCGGCCTGCGTATCTGCGGTGACGAATTTCACCCGGACGGCCTCAGTCACGAGGACATGAAGGAGATCGCCAAGTACTACGACCAGACCGGCATGATCGATTTCCTTGGCGTCGTCGGATCAGGGTGCGACACCCACAACACCCTCGCCAACGTTATCCCGAACATGAGTTATCCACCGGAGCCATTTCTGCACCTGGCGGCCGGTATCAAGGAGGTGGTCAAGGCGCCTGTGCTGCACGCGCAGAACATCAAGGATCCGAATCAGGCGACCCGCATTCTCGAAGGCGGCTACGTCGACATGGTCGGCATGACCCGCGCCCACATCGCCGACCCGCACTTGATCACCAAGATCAAGATGGGCCAGGTCGATCAGATCCGTCAGTGCGTCGGTGCCAACTACTGCATCGACCGCCAGTATCAAGGCCTGGACGTGCTGTGCATCCAGAACGCCGCCACGTCCCGCGAATACATGGGCGTGCCGCACATCATCGAAAAAACCACCGGCGTAAAACGCAAAGTGGTGATCGTCGGTGCGGGCCCTGCGGGGATGGAAGCCGCGCGCGTCTCGGCTGAGCGTGGTCACGACGTGACGTTGTTCGAGAAGAAAGACGCCATCGGCGGACAGATCACCACGGCCTCGAAAGCACCGCAGCGCGACCAGATCGCCGGGATCACGCGCTGGTTTCAGCTGGAGCTGGCGCGCTTGAAGGTGGATTTGCGCCTGGGCACGGCGGCAGATGTCGCGACCATCATGGACCTGCGCCCTGACGTGGTGGTGCTGGCGGTGGGCGGTCATCCGTTCATTGAGCAGAACGAGCATTGGGGCGCCGCTGAAGGCCTGATTGTCAGCAGCTGGGACATCCTCGACGGCAAAGTCGCGCCGGGCAAGAACGTGCTGGTCTACGACACCATTTGCGAGTTCACCGGGATGTCCACGGCCGACTTCCTGGCGGACAAAGGCTGCCAGGTCGAGATCGTTACCGACGACATCAAACCCGGCGTTGCCATCGGTGGTACGTCGTTCCCGACCTACTACCGCAGCATGTACCCCAAAGAAGTGATCATGACCGGCGACATGATGCTAGAGAAGGTCTACCGCGAGGGCGACAAGCTGGTCGCGGTGCTGGAGAACGAATACACCGGCGCCAAAGAGGAGCGGGTGGTCGATCAAGTGGTGGTCGAGAACGGCGTTCGTCCTGACGAAGCGCTGTATTACGGGATGAAGGAAGGTTCGCGCAACAAGGGCCAGATAGACATCGACGCCCTGTTCGCGATTCAGCCGCAGCCGTCGTTGAGTCAGCCGGGTGACGGGTATCTGTTGTTCCGCATTGGCGATTGCGTGGCACAGCGCAATACCCATGCGGCGATCTATGACGCGTTGCGGCTCTGCAAGGACTTTTAACAGTGCGCCCCGCAGAAGACGGCGAGCTTCTGTAGGAGCCGGCTTGCTGGCGAAGAACGATGACGCGGAACTTCAGAGACACCGCATCGCCCGGTTCGCCAGCAAGCCGGCTCCTACAAGGCCCTTGTGACACCCGAGGTTTTTTGGGAGCTCCACATGCTAAACACCCTTCTTCCCATCCTGCTCTTCGCTGCCCTGGGCCTGGCGGTCCTTGGCGCGCTGCGGCGGGTGAGCCTGTGGCGCAACGGGCGTGCCGCCAAGGTTGATCTGCTCGGCGGATTGCTGGCGATGCCCAAGCGCTACATGGTCGATCTGCACCACGTCGTCGCGCGGGACAAATACATCGCCAACACCCACGTTGCCACGGCGGGCGGCGCGGTCGCGTCCATCGTACTTGCGATTCTGGTGCACGGTTTTGGCCTGCACAACCGTGTCCTCGGCTATGCCCTGCTGCTGATGTCGGCCGTGATGTTCGTCGGCGCGATCTTCATGTACCTGCGTCGTCGTCATCCGCCGAGCCGCCTGTCGAAAGGCCCGTGGATGCGCCTGCCGAAAAGCCTGCTGGCGTTCTCGGGCTCGTTCTTTATCGTCACGTTGCCCGTTGCGGGCGTGCTGCCGGCGAACTTCGGCGGTTGGTTGCTGGCGATCATTCTGGGCATTGGCGTGCTGTGGGGCGTCTGCGAATTGTTCCTCGGCATGACATGGGGCGGCCCGATGAAACACGCCTTCGCCGGCGCGTTGCACCTGGCATGGCACCGTCGTCCCGAGCGCTTCGGCGGAGGCCGCTCGACAGGGCTGAAACCCCTCGATCTGAAAGACAGGACTGCGCCTCTGGGCGTGGAGAAACCCAAGGACTTCACCTGGAATCAGTTGCTTGGTTTTGATGCGTGCGTGCAATGCGGCAAGTGCGAAGCTGCGTGCCCGGCCTTCGCTGCGGGCCAGCCGCTGAACCCGAAGAAGCTGATTCAAGACATGGTCGTCGGCCTGGCGGGCGGCACTGATGCAAACTTTGCGGGAAGTCCCTATCCGTCCCTTGACGGCCAAGGCAAGCCTGTTGGCGAGCATGGCGGCAATCCCCATCAACCCATCGTCAATGGACTGGTCGACGCCGACACCCTGTGGTCGTGTACGACCTGTAGGGCTTGCGTGGAAGAGTGCCCGATGATGATCGAGCACGTGGACGCCATCGTCGACATGCGCCGGCATCTGACCCTCGAAAAAGGCGCAACGCCCAACAAGGGCGCCGAGGTGTTGGAAAACCTCATCGCAACGGACAACCCGGGCGGCTTCGCCCCGGGCGGACGCATGAACTGGGCGGCAGACCTGAATCTGGACATCATGAGCCACAGGAAAACCGTGGACGTGCTGTTCTGGGTGGGCGATGGCGCGTTCGACATGCGCAATCAACGCACCTTGCGCGCCTTCGTCAAAGTGCTGAAAGCGGCCAAGGTCGACTTCGCCGTGCTGGGGCTTGAGGAGCGCGACAGCGGTGATGTCGCGAGACGTCTGGGCGATGAAGCGACGTTCCAGATGCTCGCCAAACGCAATATCCAGACGCTGGCGCAGTACGACTTCAAGCGCATCGTCACCTGCGACCCGCACAGCTTTCATGTGCTGAAAAACGAATACGGTGCGTTCGACGGCCACTACGTCGTACAGCACCACAGCACTTATCTGGCAGAGCTGATAGTCAACGGCGCGTTGAATCTGGGCCAGCACAAAGGTGCCAGCGTCACCTATCACGATCCCTGCTACCTCGGTCGTTACAACGGCGAATACCAGGCGCCGCGTGATGTGCTGCGTGCGCTGGGCATCGAGGTCAAGGAAATGGTGCGGTCCGGATTCCGCTCACGTTGCTGCGGCGGCGGTGGTGGCGCGCCGATCACCGACATTCCCGGCAGGCAACGGATCCCGGACATGCGCATGGATGACATCCGCGAAACCGGCGCCGAACTGGTGGCCGTGGGTTGTCCACAGTGCACCGCGATGCTTGAAGGCGTGGTCGAGCCACGGCCGATGATCAAGGACATCGCCGAACTGGTGGCTGACGCGCTGCTTGAAGACACCGCGCCTGCAAAACCGGCAGCGGCCCGACGTGAACCTGCGGAGGCGCATTGATGAGCGACATTATCCGCCGTGACCCACGCGCTGAGTGGATCGCACGAAACCGCCTGCATCCCTTGCACGCCGCCATGCAACCGGCCCAGGTCAGCTGGATGGGCCCCAACGGTGTGCTGCGTAAAAACGTGCATGGCATCGGTTTTATCGGTCCCAACGGCATCAAACGCATTGATCGAAGCGGGGCTCAGCAGGGCGGCGCGATCAAACGCTCTGTATCGGTGGATGTGCAATTGCCGTTGCATCGGATTGCGACGCCGGCTTTTTATATCGCTGTGGTGCCCGACATGGTCGGCGGCCGTCTGAGCAGCCATGACCGCGACCTGCTGGGCTTGGCCCATGGCCTGGCCGGCAACGAGGGCGCTGTACTGGCGGTGATTTTTGGCGAGCACAAAGAAACGACGTTCAACACCGCCGGCGTGGATCGGCTCCTGACTCTGGAAGGCAGCGAGTTCAGCGGTTATTCGCCCGAGCAACGTGTGCAAGGTTTGCGGGCTGTGGATAACCAGTTCGACCCCCATCACTGGTTGCTGCCCGACAGCCGAAACGGCGGGGGAGAATTGGGACGCCGTTTTGCGGCCAGTCTGGGTGAGCGACCGTCGACACGCGTCTGGCAAGTAGCTGGCGAACGGTGCATCGGTCGTGCAGGTGCTGGCGCGGAGGATCTGTCGCGTCCCGTGTCACGCCTGATTCTCGCTCAAGCGGAGTGCGCCGAACCTGTCAGTGAGACGCGCCACGAAGTGCAGGTCGTGGAGTTATCCACAGCCGTCCCGCGCAGTTTGACGCGCATCGAAGACCTTGGCGCCGTGGCGGTCGATCCTGCACTTATCCCCATGTCCGAAGCTGAATTCATATTTTCGGGTGGCAACGGGGTCAAGGACTGGTCGCTGTTTCACCGCACGGCTGTCGCGCTGGGCGCTACTGAAGGCGCATCCCGTGTGGCCGTCGACGATGGCTTCATGACCCGTGATCGCCAGGTTGGCGCGTCCGGCACCTGGGTCACTGCCCGGGTGTATGTGGCGGTCGGGATTTCCGGTGCGATCCAGCATTTACAGGGCATTGGCGCCTGCGACAAGGTGGTGGCCATCAACCTTGACCCGACCTGCGACATGATCAAGCGGGCTGATCTGTCGGTGATCGGTGAAAGCGCTGCCATTCTCGAAGCGCTGGTTGAAGCGGTCGAGACTTACCGGAATGGGGCGAAACGCGATGCGGCCTGAAATGGGTGTCTCTGTGGATAAAGGTGCGCTACACGTGATCAGCCTCGTCTCCGTCGGCGCGCACCCGACGTCAGGACGTCCCCGTCGCGCCGAGCAGGACGCCCGTGCGGTGGAGCTGGGTTTGCAATTGGCTGGGGATAACTTGCACATATTGCATGCCGGTGATGCCGAAGAGCCCGCATTACGTGGCTACCTGGGCATGGGCGTGGACGAGCTGCACGTGCTGGCTCAGCCGACGGGCGCGGACGCGTTGCCTGGGCTGACGGATTACATTCGCGAGTCGGGCGTGCAGTTGGTCCTGACCGGCAGTCAGGCCGAGACGGGCGAAGGCTCCGGCATGCTCCCTTATTTGCTGGCTGAAAAGCTCGGCTGGCCCCTAGTGGTGGGTCTGGCTGAGGTCGAGTCCATGAGTAATGGCAGCGCTCAGGTGCTGCAAGCGCTCCCCCGAGGTCAGCGCCGCCGTCTCAAGGTCAGATTGCCGTTCCTGGCGACTGTGGATAACGCCGCACCGAAACCTCGTCAAAGCGCTTACGGTCCGGCGCAACGGGGTCTGCTGGATGTGGAAGAGATTGAAGTGGTCATCGACGAAGTGTTCACCGGCGCAGGGCTGACGCCCGCGAAACCACGGCCAAAACGCTTGAAGGTCATCAAAGCAAAGAGCGGCGCTGATCGCATGAAGGCCGCGACAGCGAAAGCGAGCGGCGGCGGTGGGCAGGTGCTCAAGGGGGTGACTGCTCAGGAGGGGGCCGCGGCGATTTTGAAACTGCTGGTTGAGGAGGGGGTGGTGCGCTGAGCGCGTTTCAGCATTGAGGAAAGCGTCCTAGGTGGCGCCTTCTTCACTTGTAGTTGAATGATCGGGCAACCAGCTTACCCAGAATGTCGCTCTTGTCCGCGACCAGTTCCTTGTAGATGTAGTTGTAGCCTCCTCTCGCCATGGTCATCAGGTCCGCTGCATTTTTGCGTAGGCGGAGGCGAATGCGCTTTTAATCTCCTGAAGCGTTCTGGGTCTGTAGGTCACGATACCCAGCAGCTCCCGAGGAAGGCTGGTAGGCCGACCGCGTTGTTGTATGAGCTAAGCGTTTGCCCGCAGAACAACCTGCTCAGAAAACCGGACTCTTGACGTCATTTTTAGCCACTCCGAATCGATGATGGGCGGGAGTCTACCGCTCCGAGAAAGATGTGAATTTCAGACGCGTCTGATTCGGTTTGTAGTAAAACTGCATTACCCACAATCGCTGTTGATCCGCCTGTGGATAAACTGTTCGGACATTACTACAGGCCTTGTTTAGTATGGCTCACAGCTGGGTGATCAATTTTTGATCAGCCTATCTCACGGATTCTTAAGGGATTTTTCCACAAGCTGGAGTCTGCGGAGCCTGTTCTTACCCACATTCTCTGTGAGCGGGGCTGTGGATAACATGTTCGTGATCCACTGAATCCCTTGTAGTACGTGGCTCGTAGGGCTTTGGTCAAAATTTAACCAATGATGGTCATCCAGCGCCGCTCTAGGTCCCTTGCTATCGTTCTTTAGCCCATTTAATGCTTTTCCACAGCAGCCGGCGGACTTACACACATACGCTGTTGGCGCTTCTGTGGATAACATGTTCGCGGTCGGGGTTTAACCCCTGAATCCGGTCGGTTGAGCGATATGATCAAAAAATGATCATTTATTTTTTGGCCAGCTATCAAAGCAGCCTGGATTGCATGCGGACACGGCCAGCCTCACACCGATTCCCGTCACCCACCGAAAACGCAACGCGGGCAAGCGCGCTTCTACAGCACGAATGTCTGTAGAAGCGCGGTTGCCCGCGAAGGTGTCAGTTCAAATCCGACAGGTAATTCCCTACTCGTGGTTAACCGCCACACCTTTCAAATATGAAGCAGGCTCGGCGCCCATGTTCTCCAGCAATTTTGCGCTGTACCAGTCGATGAAGTTCACCACGCCGAACTCGTAGGTCTTCGAATACGGCCCCGGCTGGTAAGCGATGGAGTTGATGCCGCGCTGATTTTCTTCGGCCAGACGGCGGTCCTGGTCGTTGGTGGCGTCCCAGACCTCACGCAGGCGCGCGACGTCGTAGTCCACGCCCTCGACAGCATCCTTGTGGACCAGCCATTTGGTGGTGACCATGGTTTCCTGCGCGCTGATCGGCCACACAGTGAACACGATCACATGGTCGCCCATGCAGTGGTTCCACGAGTGGGGCAAGTGCAGGATGCGCATCGAGCCCAGGTCGGGATTCTGGATGCGCCCCATCAGTTTCTTGCTGCCTTGCTTGCCATCCATTGTCATCGAGACGGTGCCTTTGAGCAGCGGCATGCGCACGATGCGGTTGCGCAGGCCAAAGCTGGCGTGGGCGAACGGGATTTTCTCGGCTTCCCAGGCGGCCGCAGAGGCTGCGACGTGGTCCTTGAAGGCCTGGTCGGCACGCGGATCGGTGACGTCGTCCCACTCCAGCAAGGTGTTCAGCAGTTCGGGGTGCGACGCATTGCAGTGGTAGCACTCGCGGTTGTTTTCCAGCACCAGCTTCCAGTTGGCTTTTTCCATCAAGGTGGTTTGCACCGCCACCTTGGTGTTCTCCATGTCGTACGGTTCCATGTAGTGGTTCAGCGTCTGCAGGAACGCGTCGATGGCAGGAGGGTTGCTGGCCAGGCTGATGAAGATGTAACCGCCCGCCACTTTGCAATGCACCGGCTTGAGGCCAAAGGCCTTCATGTCGAAGTCTGCTCCCATCTCGGTACCGGCATACAGCAGGCGACCGTCGAGTTCGTACGTCCACTGGTGGTAAGGGCAAACCAGCTTGGCGACCTTGCCTTTTTCCTTGGTGCACAGGCGAGAGCCGCGGTGGCGACAGACGTTGTGGAATGCATTGATAGAGCCGTCAGGCCCGCGTACGACCAGGATCGGGTTCTTGCCGATCTGAAGGGTGAGGAAATTGCCCTTGGCCGGCACTTCGCAGGTCATGCCCGCGATCAGCCACTCTTTCTGAAAGATTTCCTGCATGTCGATTTCAAACAGCCGCTCATCGCTGTAGAAAGGCTGCGGCAGCGAGTAAGTGCGCTCGCGGGTATGCAGCATCTCGGCAGTTGCCTTGCGCGCAGGTTCCAGCGGATCACCCAAGCTCAGAGTTGCGGTGACGTCCATCTTTCAAGTCCTCAGGCCGCGCTTTGCGCAGTCTACGAATGTGGCTGATACGGTGGGTGTAGAGCGAAACGCGCGAGGCGGCAGTGACTTCTGACGCTCAGGCCGATGGATAAAGAATCTGTAACGAATTGATGGCGAGTGTGGAGCCGGACGCGACCTGAACCTTATCCATGGGCGACATGGCCGAATCCGTTTCCGACGGCCCGGCCCCTATAGACCGGGGCTGGTCGCCATAAGTATGTGAATGTCGCTGATAGGTAAATAGCCGGCTCGCGCGTTACGCAGAATCGCCACCATAAGAGGCCGACCGTCGGCCGTGGAGAGTGAGTATGTCCCAGAGTTTCCTCAGCCCGGTCAACACCCAGACGTGGGCCAACGGCCGCCACCTGGTGCGGGTCGTCAAAGTGATCCAGGAAACCTGGGACGTGCGTACGTTCTGCTTCATGGCCGACCAACCGATTCTGTTCTTCTTCAAACCCGGGCAGTTTGTCACCCTGGAGCTGGAAATCGACGGCGTGCCGATCATGCGCTCGTACACCATCTCCAGCTCGCCTTCGGTCCCTTACAGCTTTTCGATCACCATCAAGCGTGTGCCCGGCGGCAAGGTTTCAAACTGGCTGCACGACACATTGCACGAAGGCCAGGAGCTGGCGTTGCACGGGCCGGTGGGTCTGTTCAACGCCATCGATTTCCCGAACCCGAAAATCCTATACCTCAGTGGCGGCGTCGGCATCACGCCGGTCATGTCCATGGCGCGCTGGTATTACGACACCAACGCCAACGTCGACATGGTCTTCGTGCACAGTTCGCGCTCACCCAAAGACATCATCTACCACCGCGAGCTGGAACAGATGGCGTCGCGAATCAACAACTTCGCCCTGCACATCGTCTGTGAAAAGCATGGGTTGGGTGAGCCGTGGGCGGGCTATCGCGGTTATCTGAATCAGAAGATGCTCGAACTGATGGCGCCGGATTTCATGGAGCGCGAGGTGTTCTGCTGCGGGCCGACGCCGTACATGAGTGCGGTCAAGCGGTTACTTGAAGCCAACGGTTTCAACATGGCCCAGTACCACGAAGAATCCTTCGGCGCGACGCCGCCGGAAGCCCGCGCCGATGCCGTGGAGCATGCCGAGCAGGCCGCCGATGCGCCGGATCTGGATGTCGCTGAATTGAATCAGGTGGAATTTACCGATACCGGCAAGAGCATCCGCGTCGCGCCTGGGGAAACCGTCCACGCCGCCGCTGCCAAGCTTGGCCTGATGATCCCCAAAGCGTGTGGCATGGGCATCTGCGGCACGTGCAAAGTGATGAAGCTGAGCGGGGAAGTCGAGATGGAGCACAACGGCGGCATCACCGACGACGACGTAGACGAAGGCTACATCCTGGCGTGCTGCAGCGTGCCGAAGGGGGATGTGCGGATTGAGTATTGATCGACCTGTGTAGGAGCGCGCTTGCCCGCGATGGGCGATGACGCGGTCTACCTGAGAGACCGCGTTGTTTTTTTCGCGGGCAAGCGCGCTCCTACACTGTGATCGACGGGTTGCTTACACCTTGAAGCGCGCAACCATACCGTTCAAATCCACAGCCAGACGCGACAGTTCGTTGCTCGCCGCGCTGGTCTGATTGGCGCCGGTGGCGGACTGAGTCGACAGGTCGCGGATGTTGACCAGGTTGCGGTCCACTTCCCGAGCGACTTGGGCCTGCTCTTCCGCCGCGCTGGCGATGACCAGGTTGCGTTCATTGATTTCCACAACGGCGGTGTTGATGGTGTCCAGCGCAAGGCCGGCGCCCTTGGCGATGTTCAGGGTGGATTCGGCGCGTTCGGTGCTGCTGCGCATGGAGTTCACCGCCTGCTCGGTGCCGCCCTGGATACTGCCGATCATGCGTTCGATTTCGCTGGTCGACTGCTGGGTGCGGTGGGCGAGGGCGCGGACTTCGTCGGCCACTACAGCAAATCCGCGACCCGCTTCACCCGCACGGGCGGCTTCAATGGCGGCGTTGAGGGCCAGCAGGTTGGTCTGGTCCGCCAGACCGCGGATCACATCCAGCACCTTGCCAATGTCGCGGGACTCGTCCGCCAGGTTGCCGATCAAAGCGGACGTGCTTTGCACGTCGGTGCTCATGCGCTCAATGGCGCTGACGGTTTCCTGCACCAGGTCGCGGCCATCGCTGGCGGACGTGGTGGCGTTTTTCGACGCTTCCGAGGTGCTCACAGCGTTGCGTGCGACTTCTTCCACGGCGCTGGTCATCTGATTGACCGCAGTGGCCGCCTGTTCGATTTCGTCGTTCTGTTGGGACAAGCCACGCGCGCTCTCGTCGGTAACGGTGTTCAGCTCCTCGGCCGCTGAAGCGAGTTGAGTGGCCGAACCGGAAATACGCTGCAGGGTGTCGCGCAGTTTGGACTGCATCTTCAACATCGCGGCCAGCAAGCGGCCCGCTTCGTCAGTACCGTCCACCGTGATGGTGCGCGTCAGGTCGCCCTCGGCGATGTCCTCAGCGGCGTGCAGCGCCGAAGCGATAGGACGGGTGATGCTGTTGGTCAGCAGCCAGGCGAACAGCAAGGTCAACACAGTGGCAATGATCAGCAGCGTGACGACCATCGTGAAGGCGGTCGAATACTGTTGAGTAGCCGTCGCACTGGCTTCATTGACCTGTTGGGTGTTCATCTCGATCAACTTGGCGAGTGCGGTGTTCATCTGGTCCGAGTTGGTCTGCAGATCGGCGCTGAGCAGACGGATCAGTTCGGCCATGTCGTTGGCCTGACTCAGCGTCTTCATGCGGTTTTCAAGCTGGCGATAGTCGTTGAGCAACTGCACGTACTGGTCGTAGGCCGACTGCTCCGCCGGCTCGGAAATCAGCTTGACGTAGACGGCCCGGGCATCGTCGATCTGCTTGTTGCGCATGGCGAACAATTCAGTGGTTTTCTGCAGCGTGTCGGGGTCGCGGTTGAGCATCAGGCGATAGGACAGCACACGCAGACGAATACTGCCCTCGGTCAATTTATCCAGCGCCTTGATGCTCGGCACGCTGTTGGTGGCCAAGTCGACGTTGGCGTTGTTGATCTTGTTCATCTGCGACAGAGCGAAGATGCCCAGAATCAGCATCAGCAGGCCGATGACGGCAAATCCGAGAAAGGCGCGGGGGGCGATATTCAAATTACGTAGGGACATTACGGTTCCAGAGAGGCCGCGATCCATGCGAGGCGAAAGATAGAAGTGAGAAAGATGCGCGGGTTATCGGTCGGCCTCATGGGGACTTGATGCCACTGTCCTGCGCTGCGCGGTTATGTCGCAGCCATCTGATCTGACGAACAGCAGGAACAAGATCGCAAAAATGGAGTCAATCAGGGCCCTTATGCGTTTGCGGAATAGAGTGGTAGAGATGCTTGTTGGTCGGTGTAGTGGCGTGAATGCCCTGATTTCACTGGTAGCTAAAGTGACTTTTCTTTATCGTACGCGCCCTTTGAAATTTGCCTGAGATATCAAAATGTTGGAAGCATCCCTAAGCCAGTTGGAAAAGCTCGTCAGTGACCTGGTACAGCACAATCAGGAACTGCAGAACACGAACGCGCAACTCGCCGAAGAGTTGAAACAAGCCAGGGATGACAACGACAGTCTGCAGTTGAGTCTGATGGAGCAGGAAGAAAAACAGGGTGCGACGGCTGCGCGTATCCAGGCGCTGGTCGATCGCGCCACCAGTGTCAGCGCGGTTGACGCATGATCACCGATCAGGACGGCGCCAAGGTTATTTCCATCCTTGGCAACGACTACACGATCAAGGCACCTGCCGGCCAAGAGCAGACCTTGATGGACGCTGTGTCGATGCTGAAATCGGCGCTGTTTGAAACCAAGCGCAGCTACCCGACATTGATCGGCGATCGTCTTCTGGTGCTCGCCGCGCTGAACCTGTGTTCAAAGCAGATCGAACTCAAGCAGCACCACGCCGAAGCGCTGAGCCGTTATGAAGACAAGGTCAGCGCGACGGTCGAGGTGATCGAGAAGGTGATTGCTCAGGGGTGAGGCACCGGTTCAGTCCATCTGCAGACTGCTGATGGGCTGCGGCGTGCAAGCGATGAGCTGGCTGATTTCAGCTCCCCATCACCAATCGGATGTCGGCTGCCAGCTCGCGCACTCGCGCTTCTTCGGTGTCCCACGAGCACATGAAGCGCGCGCCGCCGACGCCGATGAAAGTGTAGAAGCGCCAGCCTCGTGCAGTCAGCGCAGCAATGGCCGCTTCCGACAATTGCAGGAACACGCCGTTGGCCTGCACCGGGAACATCAACTCAACGCCGGGAATATCCTTCACCAGATCCGCCAACAACTGCGCGCAGCTATTCGCGTGACGGGCGTGCTTGAGCCAGGCGTCGTTTTCCAGCAAACCCACCCAGGGCGCTGACAGGAAACGCATCTTAGAGGCCAGTTGACCGGCCTGTTTGCAGCGGTAGTCGAAGTCTTCGGCGAGCTTGTGGTTGAAGAACAGAATCGCCTCGCCCACCGCCATGCCGTTTTTGGTGCCACCGAAGCACAGCACATCAACCCCTGATTTCCAGGTCAGCTCGGCAGGCGAGCAACCGAGGAAGGCGCAGGCATTGGCAAAGCGGGCGCCGTCCATGTGAAGGTTCAGGCCCAGCTCCTTGCAGGTTTCGCTGATGGCTTTGAGCTCTTGCGGCTGATAGACACTGCCCACTTCCGTGGCCTGGGTCAGTGTGACCACGCGGGGTTTTGGGTAGTGAATGTCGGCGCGTTTGAGCGCGACTTCGCGAATGGAAGCGGGTGTCAGCTTGCCGTTCTCGCTGCGTGCGGTCAGCAGTTTGGAGCCGTTGGAGAAGAATTCCGGCGCGCCGCATTCGTCCGTTTCGACGTGAGCCGTTTCCGAGCAGATGACGCTGTGGTAGCTCTGGCAGAGCGAAGACAGCGCCAGGGAGTTGGCCGCCGTGCCGTTGAAAGCGAAGAACACCTCGCAGTCTGTTTCGAACAACTGACGGAATTGATCGGCCGCGCGTGCTGTCCACTGATCGTCGCCATAGGCACGCTGGTGCCCATGGTTGGCTTGCTCCGTGGCCGCCCACGCTTCCGGGCAGATTCCCGAATAGTTGTCGCTGGCAAACTGCTGGCTTTGGTCTGACATGGCCGGTTCCCTGTAATCGAAGCCTGCGACTGTAACCAAAGTTGATCGGTTTGGTCATGCATTCTTGCGTCAGAAAATTCAGCCAGACAGCGAAGCAATATGACCGAAACGAAATCAATGACCGCACCCGTGCGCGATCGCGCGCTGGACCTGCTTAAGTGGCTGGCGATGTTGAGTATGGTGATGGATCACCTGCGCTATGTCGGCTGGCACGCCAATTGGCTGTACGTACCGGGACGTCTGGCGTTCCCGTGGTTCTGCCTGGCAATCGCGGTGAATCTCGTGCGCAATGGCCCACGCGATGTTGATTCGTCGATCAAGTGGAAATATCTGGCCTGGCTGGCGGTGTTTTCTGTGATCGCTGAGCTGCCCTACCGGATTTACATGGCCGGGGAGGTCACTACGCTCAACGTGCTACCGAGCCTGGCGCTGGGTTTGCTGGTTGCGCAGGGCGGATTGAGTCGCTTATGGCCGGCGAAGCTGCTGGGTATCGCTGCCTTGGCTATCGGAGTTCTGTTTGGGCCGCAGTTGATGTTCGGAATGTATGGGGTTTTGCTGCCTCTGGCGTTCGTGCTCGTGCTGCGTACCTCGTTATGGCTGGCGATTGTGCCGGGGATCGTCTGTTTATTGAGCAACGAGTGGCCGAAGATCATCGACGGCATGCTGTGGGGTGACCCGATTTCCATCGGCGCGCTCGTGGCTTGTCTGCTGGCACCTCTATTGGGGTTGGCGATTCTGCGCGGGCGCCCGGCATTTGGTGTGTGGCCGATGCGGCGATGGGCGTACTTGATCTACCCAGTGCATTTTTTGGTGCTGTTTGGGCTGCGATACGCTCTCTCGGCCTGACACCGAATCCCTGTAGGAGCGGCGCTTGTCCCGCGATCGGCTGCGAAGCAGTCGTAGATTCGGAGAATGCGCTGGGACAGACAAACCGCATGTGCGGCTCCTACGACGACTGCTTCGCCGATCGCGGGACAAGCCGCGCTCCTACAGGTTCTCAGCGCCCCCCCCCAAAAAAAAACGGTGTAGACAGACCGCCATCCCCGCCCGTATCTTCCGCCTCAGGCCACCGCAGTGGCCAGCGTCGCTCGGACGGTTCCGGGCGCTTACGTCTTCAGAGGTTTCCATGGCAGACCAAGGTTCGCCGCGCCGTTTCGCGCGCATCGATCGACTCCCCCCTTACGTGTTCAACATCACCGCCGAGCTGAAAATGGCTGCGCGTCGTCGTGGTGAGGACATTATCGACCTGAGCATGGGCAACCCCGATGGGGCAACGCCGCCGCACATTGTCGAAAAACTGGTCACCGTCGCCCAACGTGAAGACACTCACGGCTACTCGACTTCGCGTGGCATTCCGCGTCTGCGTCGGGCGATCTCCAGCTGGTACAAAAAACGCTACGACGTCGACATCGATCCCGAAGACGAAGCCATCGTCACCATTGGCTCCAAAGAGGGCCTGGCGCACCTGATGCTCGCCACGCTGGATCAGGGCGATACCGTTCTGGTGCCGAACCCCAGTTACCCGATTCACATCTATGGCGCAGTGATCGCCGGAGCCCAGGTGCGCTCCGTGCCGCTGGTGCCGGGCGTGGACTTCTTCGCCGAGCTGGAGAAAGCCATTCGCGGCTCGATCCCGAAACCGAAGATGATGATTCTGGGTTTCCCGTCCAACCCGACCGCTCAATGCGTCGAGCTGGATTTCTTCGAGCGCGTCGTTGCCCTCGCCAAACAGTACGACGTGCTGGTGGTTCACGACCTGGCCTACGCCGACATCGTCTACGACGGCTGGAAAGCCCCGTCGATCATGCAAGTGCCGGGCGCCAAAGACATCGCCGTCGAATTCTTCACCCTGTCCAAGAGCTACAACATGGCGGGCTGGCGGATCGGTTTCATGGTCGGCAACCCCGAGCTGGTCAACGCCCTGGCGCGGATCAAGAGCTACCACGACTACGGCACGTTCACGCCGTTGCAAGTAGCGGCCATCGCCGCGCTGGAAGGTGATCAACAGTGCGTGCTCGACATCGCCGAGCAGTACCGTCAGCGTCGTAACGTACTGGTCAAAGGTCTGCATGAACTGGGCTGGATGGTCGAAAACCCGAAAGCCTCGATGTATGTCTGGGCCAAGATTCCCGAGGCTTACGCGCACCTGGGTTCGCTGGAGTTCGCGAAGAAACTGCTGGCCGAAGCCAAGGTCTGTGTCTCCCCCGGTGTCGGTTTTGGTGAATACGGCGACGACCACGTGCGCTTTGCCCTGATCGAGAACCAGGACCGGATCCGTCAGGCCGTGCGGGGTATTCGCAGCATGTTCCGGGCTGACGGATTGATTACGCAAAAACCCTGAATGTCGTCACTCATTTGCCGAGGTCATGACGGGACCTCGGCAAATCCGGCAGCGGCATATGCTTGAGGATCGGTGATGACGGCAATTCGGGATGAGTGGTGATGCCATATACGACCGACAGCTCGTTGGAACCGCTCGCTACATAGTAATCACCGGGCGCGGCACATCGAATGGCTTCGGGTTCCGTGACCGTTTTTGAGTAGCTACGCCCTTCAACCGTGCGGATGTTGACCGACACTTGGCGGTCTTCAGACACTCTGAAAGTTCTGTCCATCACGATGTCTTCTTCAGAGGGACTTACATAGAAAGTCGAGCCTTTGGGAAGAGACAGCGCCAGGTCGGACTCGACGGCCTGCGGTGCCGCGATGGGTGGTATTTCCCACAGATAGATATCGGCGACCACCTCTGCGTCCGGATAGGAAATGATCTTGAGGATGACCGAATAGAAACCGCCCTCCTGATGAACGATGTCTTGGGAGGTCGCATAAAGCCTGGCGTCGCCCACTGAAACGGTGGTGGAAAGAATTTCGTCCGAATCCTCGACGTATGCGGCAATCAGCGCCTCAAGCGTGTTCAGTTCTCGAATAATCCTCAGCTTGACCGAGCCTTCAATATCCACCGTATGAAACACGCCCTGAGTCAGAAAGAGCAGCGGCTCCGTAGCGGGCCCCTGCCGCCTGACGGATTTCGCCCTCAGGGTTTTCCATAACTGAGGAGTGAGGGTATGCGACCTTGCGATTGTGCCCATGATCATTCCCTTGATTGAGTAACTGGTATTCCGTTGGCCCAAAAGTAAACCCGTCACTGCTATTTGAATACTGTCATTGTTGACAGTGTTCATGCCCGCTGGTCTGGGGCGTTGCGGTGTGCCGATGGTTTGCGGCGGGCTCGGGACCGACGGTCTGCTGCCCGCAGAATCGAGCAAATCCTGCCCCCCATCATCCCATGTCGTAAACGCGCCTTTGTGTGGCGTGCGTAGGCATCTGGGCTGTCAGCGTCAGCCCTACCATCGTGGCCAAAGGGCAGCTCTAGGCCCTGTCGATCATTCAGGCGCCGCGCCGCCGCTGGGAGAACCGCGATGTTCAGCAAGCAAGACCAGATCCAGGGTTATGACGATGCATTGTTGGCGGCAATCAGTGCCGAGGAGCAGCGTCAGGAAGACCACATCGAGCTGATCGCCTCGGAGAACTACACCAGCAAGCGCGTGATGCAGGCCCAAGGTAGCGGCCTGACCAACAAATACGCCGAGGGTTATCCTGGCAAGCGTTACTACGGCGGCTGCGAGCACGTCGACAAGGTCGAGCAACTGGCGATCGATCGCGCCAAGCTGCTGTTTGGCGCCGACTACGCCAACGTCCAGCCGCATTCCGGTTCGTCGGCCAACAGCGCGGTTTATCTGGCGCTGCTGCAAGCCGGCGACACGTTGCTGGGCATGAGCCTGGCCCACGGCGGTCACCTGACCCACGGCGCCAAAGTGTCGTCCTCGGGCAAGCTGTACAACGCCGTTCAATACGGCATCGACGTTGCCACCGGCCTGATCGATTACGACGAAGTCGAGCGACTGGCCGTCGAGCACAAACCGAAGATGATCGTTGCCGGTTTCTCGGCCTACTCCAAAACCCTGGATTTCCCGCGCTTTCGTGAGATCGCCGACAAAGTGGGCGCGCTGTTGTTTGTGGACATGGCCCACGTCGCCGGTCTGGTTGCTGCCGGTCTGTACCCGAACCCGCTCCCGTACGCCGATGTGGTGACCACCACCACCCATAAAACCCTGCGCGGTCCGCGTGGCGGTTTGATCCTGGCCAAAGCCAACGAAGAGATCGAGAAGAAGCTCAACTCCGCTGTGTTCCCGGGTGCCCAGGGTGGCCCATTGATGCACGTGATTGCCGGCAAGGCCGTGTGCTTCAAGGAAGCCATGGAGCCCGGTTTCAAAGCCTATCAACAGCAAGTGATCGATAACGCTCAGGCCATGGCGCAAGTGTTCATCGATCGCGGCTACGACGTAGTGTCGGGCGGGACCGATAACCATCTGTTCCTCGTCAGCCTGATTCGTCAGGGCCTGACCGGGAAGGACGCCGACGCGGCCCTCGGTCGCTCGCACATCACCGTCAACAAGAACGCCGTGCCGAACGATCCGCAGTCGCCGTTCGTGACGTCGGGCCTGCGCATCGGCACCCCCGCCGTGACCACGCGCGGTTTCAAAGTTACCCAGTGCATCACGCTGGCAGGCTGGATCTGCGACATTCTCGACAACCTCGGCGACGCCGATGTCGAGGCCAATGTTGCCGAGCAGGTCTCCGCGCTGTGCGCCGATTTCCCGGTTTACCGCTGAGTCAGGAGTCGCACCATGCAGCATTACTCGGGCTTCGGCCTCTTCAAACACTCCCTCAGCCACCACGAAAACTGGCAGCGCATGTGGCGCACGCCGACCCCGAAAAAGGTCTATGACGTCGTGATTGTGGGCGGCGGCGGACACGGTCTGGCGACGGCCTACTACCTCGCAAAAGAGCACGGCATCACTAACGTGGCCGTGGTCGAAAAAGGCTGGCTGGGCGGCGGCAACACCGCGCGCAACACCACCATCGTGCGTTCCAACTACCTGTGGGACGAATCCGCGCACTTGTATGAACACGCGATGAAGCTGTGGGAAGGTCTGTCCCAGGACATCAACTACAACGTCATGTTTTCCCAGCGCGGCGTTTACAACCTGTGCCACACCCTGCAGGACATGCGTGATTCCGAGCGCCGCGTCAGCGCCAATCGTTTAAACGGCGTCGACGGCGAGCTGCTCAACGGCAAGCAAGTGGCTGAAGAAATTCCGTACCTCGACTGCTCGAAAAACACCCGTTACCCGATCATCGGCGCGACCGTGCAACGTCGCGGCGGTGTCGCGCGTCACGACGCCGTTGCCTGGGGCTATGCTCGTGCCGCCGATGCGTTGGGCGTGGACCTGATCCAACAGACCGAAGTGACCGGCTTTCGCAAGGAAAACGGTGTGTGCATCGGCGTCGAAACCAACAAGGGCTTTATCGGTGCCAAGCGCGTCGGTGTAGTGACTGCCGGTAACTCCGGCCACATGGCCAAGCTCGCCGGGTTTCGTCTGCCGGTCGAGTCCCATCCGTTGCAAGCGCTGGTGTCCGAGCCGATCAAGCCCATCATCGACAGCGTGATCATGTCCAACGCGGTGCATGGTTACATCAGCCAGTCCGACAAGGGCGACCTGGTGATCGGTGCCGGTATCGACAGCTGGGTCGGCTATGGCCAGCGCGGCTCTTACCCGGTGATCGAGCACACCATTCAAGCCATCGTCGAGATGTTCCCGGTGCTGTCGCGGGTACGCATGAACCGCCAGTGGGGCGGCATCGTCGACACCACACCGGACGCCTGCCCGATCATTTCCAAGACGCCGGTACCGAACATGTTCTTCAACTGCGGTTGGGGCACCGGTGGCTTCAAGGCCACGCCGGGCTCGGGCAACGTGTTTGCCGCCAGCCTGGCGAAAGGCGAAATGCACCCGCTGGCCAAACCCTTCTCAATCGACCGGTTCCACAACGGCGCG
Source organism: Pseudomonas sp. NPDC078416 (assembly GCF_050268485.1). Taxonomy (NCBI): domain Bacteria; kingdom Pseudomonadati; phylum Pseudomonadota; class Gammaproteobacteria; order Pseudomonadales; family Pseudomonadaceae; genus Pseudomonas; species Pseudomonas sp. NPDC078416. The sequence goes on from NZ_JBNNGV010000012.1 coordinate 72,902, forward strand.
CTCATCGACGAGCACGGCGCCGCTGCGGTTGCGCACTAACCCACTCACAGGAGAAATCCCATGCTGCACATCTTCTGTCCTCACTGTGGCGAACTGCGCTCCGAAGAGGAATTCCACGTCTCTGGTCAGGCCCACATCCCGCGTCCGCTGGACCCGGCGGCCTGCACCGACGAGGAGTGGGGCGACTACATGTTCTTCCGCGACAACCCGCGCGGTCTGCATCATGAGCTGTGGATTCACGCGGCGGGTTGCCGGCAGTACTTCAACACCACGCGTGACACCGTGACCTACGAAATTCTCGAAACCTATCCGATCGGCACGCAGCCTCAGTTCGTGAACCCTGCGCCTGCGATCAGAAAGGGGGATCAGGTATGAGCCAGTCCAATCGCCTGCCCAACGGCGGCCGCATCGATCGCAGCAAAGTCCTGAATTTCAACTTCAACGGCCAGACCTATCAGGGCTTTGAAGGCGACACACTGGCCGCCGCCTTGCTCGCCAACGGTGTCGACATCATCGGCCGCAGCTTCAAGTATTCGCGTCCTCGCGGCATCTTTGCGGCAGGTTCCGAAGAGCCGAACGCGGTGTTGCAGATCGGCGCCACCGAAGCCACGCAGATCCCCAACGTGCGCGCCACGCAACAGGCGCTTTATTCGGGACTCGTTGCGACCAGCACCAATGGCTGGCCGAGCGTGAACACCGACATGATGGGCATTCTCGGCAAGGTCGGCGGCAAGCTGATGCCGCCCGGCTTCTACTACAAAACCTTCATGTACCCGCAGTCGTTCTGGATGACTTACGAGAAGTACATCCGTAAAGCAGCAGGTCTCGGGCGTTCGCCGACCGAGCTGGATCCGGACACCTACGACAACATGAACCAGCACTGCGACGTACTGGTGGTCGGCGCCGGGCCTGCAGGTCTGGCCGCTGCACTGGCCGCTGCGCGCAGCGGTGCTCGGGTCATCCTGGCAGACGAGCAGGAAGAATTCGGCGGCAGCCTGCTGGACAGCCGCGAAAGTCTGGACGGCAAACCGGCAGCAGACTGGGTGGCGACGGTGGTGGCCGAACTCAAAGGCCTGCCCAACGTCACCCTGCTGCCGCGCGCCACGGTGAACGGCTACCACGACCACAACTTTCTGACCATTCACGAGCGGCTGACCGATCACCTCGGCGACCGCGCACCGATTGGCCAGGTGCGTCAGCGTATGCACCGGGTCCGCGCCAAGCGCGTGGTGCTGGCGAGCGGCACCCACGAGCGCCCGCTGGTTTACGGCAACAATGATGTGCCGGGCAACATGCTGGCCGGCGCGGTTTCCACTTACGTGCGCCGTTATGGTGTGGCGCCGGGCAAGAAACTGGTGCTGTCGACCAACAACGATTACGCCTATCGCGTGGCGCTGGACTGGCTCGATGCTGGCCTGCAGGTGGTCGCCGTTGCCGATGCCCGTCACAACCCGCGCGGTGCGTTGGTGGAAGAAGCCCGGGCCAAAGGCATTCGTATCCTGACCGGCAGCGCCGTGGTGGAGGCCCGTGGCAGCAAGCGCGTCAGTGCCGCCCGTGTAGCGGCCATCGACGTCAAAGCCCACAAGGTCGCCAGCCCTGGCGAATGGCTCGACTGCGATCTGGTCGCCAGCTCCGGTGGTTACAGCCCGATCGTTCACCTGGCTTCGCATTTGGGTGGCAAGCCGGTCTGGCGCGAAGACATTCTCGGTTTCGTGCCGGGTGAAGCACCCCAGAAACGTGTCTGCGTCGGCGGTGTGAACGGCGTTTATGCGCTCGGCGACTCGCTGGCCGACGGTTTTGAAGGCGGTGTTCGTGCCGCCAGCGAAGCCGGGTTCCAACCGGTCGAAGGCGTACTGCCCAAAGCCCTGAGTCGTGTGGAAGAACCAACACTGGCGCTGTTTCAAGTCCCGCACGAAAAGGGTACAGCCCGCGCGCCGAAGCAATTCGTCGACCTGCAGAATGACGTCACCGCAGCGGCCATCGAACTGGCGACCCGCGAGGGCTTTGAGTCCGTCGAGCATGTCAAACGCTACACCGCGCTGGGTTTCGGTACCGACCAGGGCAAGCTCGGCAACGTCAACGGCCTGGCCATCGCGGCCCGCTCGCTGAACGTGTCGATCCCGGAAATGGGCACCACCATGTTCCGTCCGAACTACACGCCGGTGACCTTCGGCGCCATTGCCGGACGTCACTGCGGTCACGTCTTCGAGCCTGTGCGCTTCACCGCGCTGCATGCCTGGCACGTGAAGAACGGCGCCGAATTCGAGGACGTCGGGCAGTGGAAACGCCCGTGGTATTTCCCGAAAGCCGGTGAAGACATCCACGCCGCCGTGCGCCGCGAGTGCAAGGCCGTGCGCGACAGCGTCGGTCTGCTGGACGCATCGACGCTGGGCAAGATCGACATTCAAGGCCCGGATGCCCGGGAGTTTCTGAACCGCATCTACACCAACGCCTGGACCAAACTGGACGTTGGCAAGGCACGTTACGGTCTGATGTGCAAGGAAGACGGCATGGTCTTCGACGACGGTGTCACCGCCTGCATCGCCGACAACCACTTCATCATGACCACCACCACCGGTGGCGCTGCACGCGTGCTGCAGTGGCTGGAAATCTACCAACAGACGGAGTGGCCGGACCTGAAGGTGTACTTCACGTCCGTCACAGACCACTACGCGACCCTGACGCTGTCGGGCCCGAACAGCCGCAAGCTGCTTAGCGAAGTGACCGACATCGACCTGGGCCGTGAAGCGTTTCCGTTCATGACCTGGAAGGAAGGCCTGGTCGGCGGTGTGCCGGCGCGGGTGTTCCGGATTTCGTTTACCGGTGAGCTTTCCTACGAAGTGAACATCCAGGCCGACTACGCCATGGGCGTTCTGGAAAAAATCGCCGAAGCCGGCAAGCAGTACAACCTGACCCCGTACGGCACTGAAACCATGCACGTCCTGCGGGCCGAGAAGGGTTTCATCATCGTCGGCCAGGACACCGACGGCTCGATGACCCCGGACGATTTGAACATGGGCTGGTGTGTGGGTCGTACCAAGCCGTTCTCGTGGATCGGCCAGCGCGGCATGAACCGTGAGGACTGCGTGCGGGAAGATCGCAAGCAACTCGTCGGCCTGAAGCCGATTGATCCGAACAAGTGGCTGCCTGAGGGTGCGCAACTGGTGTTTGATCCGAAGCAGTCGATCCCGATGAAGATGGTGGGCCACGTGACGTCGAGTTACGCAGCGAACTCTCTGGGCTATTCGTTCGCTATGGGTGTGGTGAAGGGCGGGCTTAAGCGCATGGGTGAGCGGGTGTTTGCGCCATTGGCGGATGGGTCGGTGATGGAGGCGGAGATAGTGTCCTCGGTGTTCTTCGATCCGAAGGGTGATCAGCAGAACGTGGAGTAATTTCCCTGCAGTGCACGGCTTCCTGTGTAGGAGCGTGGCTTGTCCCGCGATGCGATTAACACGTCGCTATCGCGGTGACTCGCAGACTGCTATCGCGGGACAAGCCACGCTCCTACAAGGTTCGTGTTCACTGAAACAACAGAATTCAATACAGGTGCTCTATGACCACAGCCAACGTTTACCAACAGCGGCCAACGACCGAGGCCAAAGCCGAGTCGCCGCTGTTTCATGCTGACCTTCAAAGCCTGATCGGCAAGGGCCGCAGCAATCCGGGCGTCGTGCTGCGGGAGAAAAAACTGCTTGGTCACCTGACCATCCGTGGCAATGGCCACGATCCGGCGTTTGCGGCGGGCGTGCACAAGGCATTGGGCATGGAGTTGCCGGGTGCGCTGGCGCTGGTGTCCAGCGGTGACAGTTCGATCCAGTGGCTTGGCCCGGATGAGTGGCTGCTGATCGTGCCGACCGGTGAAGAATTCGCCGTCGAGCAGAAGCTGCGGGAGGCGCTCTCGGGTCTGCACATCGCTATCGTCAATGTCAGCGGCGGGCAATCGTTGCTGGAGCTGACTGGGCCAAAGGTCCGCGAAGTGCTGATGAAATCCACCAGCTACGACGTGCACCCGAGCAACTTCCCGGTAGGCAAGGCCATCGGCACCGTGTTCGCCAAATCGCAGCTGGTGATCCGCCGTACCGGCGAAGAGACCTGGGAACTGGTCATTCGCCGCAGCTTCGCCGATTACTGGTGGCTGTGGTTGCAGGACGCGAGCGCGGAGTATGGTTTGGGCGTTGCTGCTTGATTTGATCGTTCCCACGCTCCGCGTGGTAACGCCTCCCGCGACGCTCCGCGTCACTCGACATTGGACGCGGAGCGTCCTGAACTGCATTCCCACGCAGAGCGTGGGAACGATCAAGGAATACCTATGAGCCGCGCCCCCGATACCTGGATTCTGACCGCCGACTGCCCCAGCGTGCTGGGCACGGTGGACGCGGTGACGCGTTATCTCTTCGAGCAGGGCTGTTACGTCACCGAGCACCATTCGTTCGATGACCGGCTGTCCAGCCGCTTTTTCATTCGCGTCGAGTTCCGTCAGCCGGAGGGGTTTGACGAATCGTCGTTTCGTGCAGGCTTGGCCGAGCGGGGCGAATCGTTCGGCATGATCTTCGAGCTCACCGCCCCGAACTATCGCCCGAGAGTGGTGATCATGGTGTCCAAAGCCGACCACTGCCTCAACGATCTGCTCTACCGCCAGCGCATCAATCAGCTGTCCATGGACGTGGTTGCTGTCGTCTCCAATCACCCGGACCTCGAACCGCTGGCGCGCTGGCACGACATTCCCTACTACCATTTCCCCCTCGACCCCAACGACAAACCGGCCCAGGAAGCCAGGGTGATGAAGGTGATCGAAGACACCGGCGCCGAACTGGTGGTGCTTGCCCGCTACATGCAGGTGCTGTCGCCGGAGCTGTGCCGCAAGCTGGATGGCAAGGCGATCAACATTCATCACTCGCTGCTGCCGGGCTTCAAAGGCGCGAAGCCTTATCACCAGGCCTACAACAAGGGCGTGAAACTGGTCGGCGCGACAGCGCATTACATCAACAACGACCTGGATGAAGGGCCGATCATCGCCCAGGGCGTGGAAGTGGTAGACCACAGTCACTACCCTGAAGACCTGATCGCCAAGGGCCGCGACATCGAAGGCCTGACCCTGGCACGCGCAGTGGGTTACCACATTGAGCGGCGGGTTTTTCTCAACGCCAACAGAACCGTGGTGCTTTAAGCACCCGCCGTTTAGCGGCATCGCGAGCAAGCTCACTTCTACAATCGAACGCGATCAACTGTAGGAGTGAGCTTGCTCGCGATGACGTAATAAAAAACGACACAAGATCTAGCGCAACACCCCAGAGCAATCAGTGCGTTGCCGCAGGACACTGGCAACGCATAACTCCGCTACACAGCTGTATTCATAACAACAATCAGCGAGGTGAAAGCATGTCTGGTAATCGTGGTGTGGTGTATCTCGGCGCAGGCAAGGTCGAAGTACGGAAAATCGACTATCCCAAAATGCAGGACCCGCGTGGCAAGAAGATCGAGCACGGGGTGATCTTGCGCGTGGTATCCACCAACATTTGTGGCTCCGATCAACACATGGTGCGTGGCCGGACGACCGCCCAGGTCGGCCTCGTACTGGGGCACGAAATCACCGGTGAAGTGATCGAGAAGGGCAGCGACGTCGAAAACCTCAAGATCGGCGATCTGGTGTCCGTGCCATTCAACGTCGCCTGTGGCCGTTGCCGCTCCTGCAAAGAACAACACACCGGCGTCTGCCTGACCGTCAATCCGGCCCGTGCCGGCGGTGCCTACGGTTATGTCGACATGGGCGACTGGACCGGCGGCCAGGCCGAATACGTGCTCGTGCCCTACGCCGACTTCAACCTGCTCAAACTCCCTGATCGCGACAAGGCGATGTCGAAGATCCGCGACCTGACCTGCCTGTCCGACATCCTGCCAACCGGTTATCACGGCGCGGTCACTGCCGGCGTAGGCCCGGGCAGCTCGGTGTACATCGCCGGCGCCGGTCCCGTGGGGCTTGCCGCTGCGGCGTCCGCCCGCTTGCTGGGCGCGGCAGTGGTCATCGTCGGCGACGTCAATCCGGTGCGCCTGGCACACGCCAAGGCGCAGGGATTCGAGATCGCCGATCTGTCCAAGGACACTCCGCTGCACGAGCAAATCGCCGATCTGCTGGGTGAGCCTGAAGTGGATTGCGCCGTCGATGCCGTGGGCTTCGAAGCGCGCGGCCATGGACATGCGGGTGCCAAGGCCGAGGCACCGGCCACTGTACTCAACTCGCTGATGGGTGTGGTTCGCGTTGCCGGCAAGATCGGCATCCCTGGCCTTTACGTGACGGAAGACCCGGGCGCCGTGGACGCTGCGGCCAAGGTCGGCGCGCTGAGCATTCGTTTCGGCCTGGGCTGGGCGAAATCCCACAGCTTCCACACCGGCCAGACGCCGGTCATGAAGTACAACCGTCAACTGATGCAGGCCATCATGTGGGACCGCATCAACATCGCCGACGTGGTGGGCGTGGAAGTCATCAGCCTCGACGACGCCCCGCGCGGTTACGGCGAATTCGATGCCGGTGTGCCGAAGAAATTCGTCATTGACCCACACAAGCTGTTCAGCGCCGCGTGATCCTCTGACCCTCACAAAAGGCGACCTTCGGGTCGCTTTTTTTATGCCTGACGTAGGGCTCAATCCTGGCATTTGTAGGGCGTTTCTGAAAATAGTCGAGGAGCGTTTGAATTCCATTCCCGCTTGTTTCAGCGGCGTTTTCTCCGTGCTATTTGTCCTGCCCGTTTTCAGCTGGTGAGTCATGCATGTTTGTCTGGTGGGTCAGAACCTCGATTCATTTCCTCGTCGCAACGCCGCTCATTGTCTTGCCTGCCACGCTGACCAGCGCTCACCTGGTGCCTGTTACATCGGGCTGGGTATCGTCGGAAATGTTCTTTGAAAACCCCAACGCGTGTATTTGGGCCGGGGTGGAGCCGCCAGTCTGCGAGGCCGGATACCGCGCGGCTTACCGTCAACATGTGCGCGTCGCACCAACCTACCGCGAGCTGGCGGACTGCGAGGCTGATTTCACCCCGGGTGAGTGTTTCGCTGGCGACGTTTCCCGGCTGTGGTCCCCCTGGCTGTCCGGTTTCGCGATCATCACCCAGGTTCAGGTGAAATCCACCGGAGGTAGCGCCGACCCTCATGTGCGCCTCTTCAGTGAACCGCTATATCGCGGTGCCGATCATCAGGGCGGCACGCGCTTGATCAGCCTGCGCGAGAAGCTTCACAACGGTGAGCATTTCGATAAGGCGTTCATTCGCCACCGGCTCTTGCAGGCGGGCTCGACGGCTGCGGATCAACGGCTGGCGCGGACCTTCGAGCCGCAGCGCTTGTTCTATGTCAGCAAACCCTGAGGCCCTGGGTGGAACTTCCCTCCGAGGGGCGGTCCAACGCGTGTTTACCCGGCCATGGCCGGTCTCCTGGCAAACGAGGTTGTTGCGATGAAAGTTTCACTGAGAAATGTACGTGGTGCTGCGCTGGCGAGCCTGATGGCGCTCGCAGTCACGCCGGTCTTCGCTTTCAATCTGAATGACGCGGCCAATGCCGTTTCCAGCGCAACCGGCGGTCAGCAGAAGGCAACCGCCGCGCCTGAGGCTGCCGGTCTTTTGAACACGTTGGGCACGCAGTTGAACGTCACGCCGGAGCAAGCGGTGGGCGGGACGGGCGCCTTGTTGGGGCTGGCCAAAAACAAGCTCGCCGGCAATGACTATTCGCAACTGAGCAAATCAGTGCCAGGCCTTGATCAACTGGCCGGCACATCGGCTCTCGGCAGCCTGAGTGGTCTTGGCGGTCTGCTGGGCAACTCCGGAAGCAGCAACTCTGCCCTCGACAGCGCGCTGGGCAACGTGCAGAGCATGGGCGATGTGAACACGGCGTTCAGCGCGCTGGGCATGAACAGCAGCATGGTCAGCCAGTTCGTACCGGTGATTCTGCAATACCTCGGTCAGCAAGGCGCGGGCGGTTCAGCGTTGCAGGCGTTGAGTGGCGTCTGGGGCGCCAAATAATAAGCTGTCTGGCGAATCCTGTAGGAGCGTGGCTTGTCCCGCGGTCTGGCGCGTAGCGCCGGCGAAATGGCCAACCTGATTCCCCTGACACCACGCAGGCGGATGGCCTTACCGCCGCTTTGCGGCAGATCGCGGGAAAGCGCGCTCCTACAGCGCTAATGAATCGCGCCGCGCAACTCGGCAATCCGCGCATCCTTCTCTTCCCACAGCCGGTTGACCCAGTCCTGCACATACACGCGGAACACCGGGTCATTCTCGTAATCGCCCTGCCACAGCGCGGGGTCGAGTTCGCGGGTCCTGATGTCGACGATCACCCGCGGCACTCGTCCTGATAGCAAGTCCCAGAATCCCGGGATGCGCTCGCTCGGATACACGACCGTCACATCGAGCACCGCGTCCAGTTGCTCACCCATCGCCGCCAGCACGAAGGCGACGCCGCCCGCCTTGGGCTTGAGCAAGTAACGGTAGGGCGACGCCTGCTCGGCTTTTTTCGCCGGGGTGAAGCGTGTGCCTTCCAGGTAATTCACCACGGTCACGGGCTGACGTTTGAACAGCTCGCATGCCTCGCGGGTGATCTCCAGATCCTTGCCCTTGAGCTCGGGATGTCTGGCCAGAAACGCCTTGGTGTAGCGCTTCATGAACGGGTAATCGAGTGCCCACCACGCCAGCCCCAGGAACGGCACCCAGATCAGCTCTTTCTTGAGGAAGAATTTGAAGAAGGGCGTACGTCGATTCAGCGCCTGCACCAGCGCCGGGATGTCTACCCACGACTGATGGTTACCGATGACCAGATAGGAAGTGTCCCCACGCAGGCCTTCGTCGCCGCGGATTTCCCACCGGGTCGGCAGGCAAATTTTGAAAATCAGCTTGTTGATTTCACACCAGGTTTCGGCGATCCACATCACGGCCGCCGAGCAGTTGTCGCGCATCTCGCTCTGGAACACCAACTTGAGCAGTGCAAAGACCATCAGCGGGCCGATCAGCACCAGCGTATTGAGCAGAAGCAGCAGCGTGACGGCAATTCCGGTGAGCAGGTGACGCATAAGGCACTCGCGGTCGACAGGGTGGCGCGCAATGATAAGCAGGCCGGGCGCCGGGCGCAAAATGCTGGTGATACCGACGAATGTTTCACGCCTTTGTCGGTACGCTCCGTATGCTTGGCTCGCTTGCCGCTAAGCGCGAAGTCTGGCGCGAACCATCGGCAAAGTGACGGTCTAAACCGGGCACACGCTCCGCCCATTCATCACGAGGAATCAGATCCGTGAAATCCCTTCTGGCGCTTATGTCTTTGCTGGCGTTGCCTGTCATGGCTGCCGAACCGACGTTGTACGGCCGTTACGAATACATCCAGGTCTCGGAGATCGGCGAGACATTCAAAGCCAAGATGGACACCGGCGCGTTGACGGCATCGCTGTCGGCCAAGGACATCGAACTGTTCAAGCGCGATGGCGATGACTGGGTGCGCTTCCGTCTGGCGACCAAGGACGCTGACAGCAAAGTGTACGAACACAAAGTTTCGCGCATTAGCCGAATCAAGGGCCGTTCCGAAGGTGACGATGACGAAGAGCCGGCCGATCCCACCAAACGCCCGGTTGTGGACCTCGAGCTGTGCCTGGGCAACGTGAAACGCACCGTTGAGGTCAACCTCGTCGACCGCAGTCACTTCAACTACCCCCTGCTGATCGGCGCGAAGGCCCTGCGCGAATTCGGCGCGGCGGTTAACCCGGCCCGTCGTTATACGGCGGACAAGCCTGAGTGCTGATTGACGCGCGGGACTGATATCCGGCACCGTTCCGGCTTTACGCCACGTGCTCGGATGCCATGCCCCACATTCTCATTGTCGAAGACGAAGCCGCCATTGCCGATACCCTCATCTATGCCCTGCAGGGCGAGGGTTTCACCGCCGCATGGCTAACGCTGGGACAGGCGGCGGTCGCCCTGCAACGCGAGATGCCCGCCGACCTGATCATCCTCGACATCGGCCTGCCCGATATCAGCGGCTTCGAAGCCTGCAAACAACTGCGTCGGTTTACCGAAGTGCCGGTGATGTTTCTGAGCGCCCGTGATGGTGAGATCGATCGCGTGGTGGGACTGGAAATAGGCGCGGATGACTACGTCGTCAAGCCGTTCAGCCCGCGTGAAGTCACTGCACGGGTCAAGGCGATCCTCAAACGAATCGCGCCTCGAGTCGACGCAACCTCCTCCAGCGGTCATTTTTCAGTTGATCCCGAGCGCGTGCTGATCAGCTATCGCGGCCAGCCCATGAGCCTGACGCGACACGAGTTTCGCCTTCTGCACTGCCTGCTGGAGCAACCCCGACGGGTGTTTAGCCGAGAGCAGTTACTCGATGCGGTCGGCGTTGCCAGCGATGCCGGCTACGAGCGCAGCATCGACAGCCATATCAAAAGCGTCCGCGCCAAGTTGCGGGCGATCGTGGCCGAGGCCGAGCCGATTCAGACCCATCGCGGTCTCGGCTACAGCTACAGCCCGGATCACAGCTGATGCGGCTGGGCCTGCGGATTTTTCTGGTCTATGCGCTGTTCATTGGCCTGACGGGGTATTTCGTCCTCAACACGGTGATGAAAGAGGTGCGTCCTGGCGTTCGGCAATCCACTGAAGAAACGTTGGTGGACACCGCGAACCTTCTTGCCGAGGTGCTGCAGGCCGACGTTAGAGCGGGCACCTTGAGCCAGAGCCGCTTTCCGCAAGTGCTCACGGCCTATGGGTTGCGACAGCCGGACGCGAAGATCTGGGGCATGCCAAAGAATCAGGTCAATAACCGCGTGTATGTGACCGACGCCCACGGCATTGTTTTGCTCGACTCCAGTGGCGAGGCCGTGGGGCAGGATTATTCACGCTGGAATGATGTTTTTCTTACCTTGCGTGGCCAATATGGCGCGCGCTCAACCCGCAGCGATCCTCAGGACCCTAACTCATCGGTCATGCACGTTGGCGCGCCGATTCGCGACGGTGACCGCATCATTGGTGTCGTGACCGTGGCCAAACCCAATAGCTCGCTGCAGCCTTACGTGGACCGGACAGAGCGGCGTCTGCTGTATTACGGCGCGGGGCTGATCGTTCTGGGGTTGATGTTCGCTGGGTTGCTGTCGTGGTGGGTGAGCAGTGCGCTGCGTCGCTTGACCGGATACGCTCAGGCCGTGAGCGAAGGTCGCCGCGTCGAGCTGCCCCGTTATCGAGGTGGCGAGCTGGCGCAGTTGTCTGCAGCCGTCGAGCACATGCGCACACAGCTGGAAGGCAAGGACTACGTCGAGCGCTATGTGCACACCCTGACCCATGAATTGAAGAGCCCGCTCGCCGCGATTCGCGGCGCTGCCGAGCTGTTGCAGGGCGACATGCCCGCCGATCAGCGGCAGCGCTTCGTCAGCAACATCGATAACGAAAGCGCGCGCGTCCAGCAGTTGATCGAACGGCTGCTGAATCTGGCCATGGTCGAACAGCGCCAAGGACTGGAAGAGCGCGTCCTGGTGCCACTTGCCGGGCTCATCGAGGACACGCTGGCGGCGCAGGCCGCGCGCATCGAGCGCAAGGGTTTGATCGTCGAACGACTGATTACGGCTGAGCTGTTTGTGACCGGGGAGCGCTTTCTGTTGCGCCAGGCGTTCTCCAATTTGCTCGACAACGCGCTGGACTTCACGCCAGACGGAGGCACGTTGCGCTTCAGCGCCGAGCGGGACAGCGAGCGCGTGAAGGTGCTGTTTTTCAACAGCGCCGACCCCATTCCCGAGTACGCGCTGCCTCGCCTGAGTGAGCGCTTCTATTCCCTGCCCCGGCCCGACAGTGGCCGCAAGAGCACTGGTCTTGGGCTCAACTTCGTTGAAGAAGTGATGCAGTTGCATGGTGGGGAAATGCAGATACGGAATGTTGCAGGCGGGGTGATGGTGGTGTTGCAGCTGCGAGTATCGCTGCGATAAAACAAGCCGGTTCGTTAACGTTGTAGATCTGGAGGGGCAAGGGTTTCATCGCCCGAAACACGCCACACAATCTCCACACTTCCCCCACGATGGCTCCACACAGACTTTTCAGAATCTCCCCATCAAAAACCGGGAGAATTCGATGAACAAGGGCATGTCGTTTTACAAGGTGGGAATGATCGGTCTGTTGATATTGGCGCTGATGATCCCGTTGATGATGATCAATGGCCTCATCCAGGATCGACAGAGCAGGCGCGACGAAGTGGTCGAAGACATCGCGCGCAGCTCCAGCTACAGCCAACACATCAGTGGGCCGCTGTTGGTCGTGCCGTATCGCAAGTTGACCCGGATCTGGAAGCTCAATGCGGAGTCTCGTGAGCGATATCAGGAAACGGTTGAGGAAAAGGGCCGCTTATATTTCCTTCCCGAGCGCTTTGAACTGGACGGCAAGGTCCAGACCGAAGTGCGTTCGCGTGGCATTTACGAGGCTCGTCTTTATCACGCTGATAACACGCTAAGCGGCCAGTTTGTGCTGCCCGAGCACTTTGGCCTGGGCAATGATTTCGACGACTACCGGTTCGACGCACCGTTTCTGGCTGTCGGTATTACAGATGTTCGTGGCATCGAAAGTGCGCTGAAGCTCGATCTCAATGGCGAGCAACTGGACTTCGTTCCAGGTACCGACGTCGCGCTGTTGGGGGAGGGCGTCAGCGTCGTGCTGCCGCTGGAAACCGGCGTCGAGCAGAAGCGCCTGAATTTCGCGTTCGATCTTCGTCTGCAGGGCACTGGAAAGTTGCAGATCACCCCGGTGGGCAAATCGAGTGTTGTACGGGTGTCGGCTGACTGGCCCCATCCGAGCTTCATCGGCAACTACCTGCCCGCCAGTCGCGACGTTTCCGAGCAAGGCTTCACCGCCAATTGGCAGACTTCTTTCTTCGCAACCAATCTGCAGGAAATTCTCAACCGCTGTTCATCCAGCGAAGTGTGTACCGAGTTCGCCGGTCGCAGTTTCGGCGTGAGCTTCATATCGCCAGTCGACCAGTACCTCAAGAGCGATCGCTCGATCAAATATGCGCTGCTCTTCATCACGCTCACGTTCGCGGGCTTCCTGCTGTTCGAAGTACTCAAAGGGCTGGCGGTCCACCCGGTGCAATACGCTCTGGTCGGTGCGTCGCTGGCGTTGTTCTATCTGCTGTTGTTGTCGCTGTCCGAACACCTGGGCTTCACGCTCGCGTACCTGGTGTCGGCCAGTGCCTGTGTGGCGCTGATCGGGTTCTACGTCTGCCATGTGCTTGGCAGCGTTCGTCACGGACTGTCCTTCGGCGTGGCGCTGGGAATCCTGTATGCATTGCTTTACGGCCTGCTCGGTGCCGAAGACTACGCCTTGCTGATGGGGGCGTTGCTGCTGTTCGGTGTCCTCGGCGTGTTCATGGTGCTGACGCGCAAACTGGACTGGTATGCCCTCGCGCAACGTCCCGCAAAACCTGCCGCGTTGGTGGTCGAGGTGAGTCATGAGTAGTTGGGTGGGACTGCGCGAAGACCAGCAGATCGGGCACGGGCTTGCAGTGGAAATAGCGAACTGGCTGCGGACCGACGAAGGCCGATTCCCTCGCGGTCCGACAGCGCGGCCCTCACCGAGGCGGATCGATCCGCGGCGCGCGAATGAATCCGACTTCGTTGATATCTGTGATTTGAAAGCAATCAGGCGGGCGGCTGTGTCTCCAGCATCGACGGCCGCTGACTGACTTCGTAATACCAGTTCGCCAGTCGCGGGTAGCTGCTGCGCCAGCCCAGATTCGGTTGGCGAAAATCCAGATAGCCCAGCGCACAGGCCACGCTGATCGACGCGACGTCGAAGTGCGCACTCAATTCAGTGACGGCTTCGGCTTCGAAGTAGGCCAGCGTGCGAGCGATTTTTTCCTGCTGGGCGTCGAGCCATTCCGACCAGTGTTTTTCCTCGGGCCGCAGGAAGGTCTCGTAACGGATGAGCAGCGCAGCGTCCATAAGGGCATCGGCCAGCGACGCAAGCGTCAACCGCCGCCAGCGCGCCGAGCCTTCTTTGGGAATGAGGGGGTTGCCGACATGCTGTTGATCCAGGTATTCGAGAATCACCCGGCTGTCATGGATCACGTTGTCGTCGGCCAGACACAGCGCCGGAATCTTCCCGCACGGATTGTCGCGACAGACTTCAACGTCGGGGCTGACAGGGGTAAGCGCTACTGCTTTCAGACTCACCCGGTTTGACTGTCCGGTTTCATGAAGCAAGATCATCACCTTGCGCGCGAAGGGCGAAGCGGCGTTGTAATACAGCGTCATGCTGGGCGCAGACATGGACATTCCTCTGATCGGCCTGGCCCTCCAGACTAGTGAGGGCAAGGACGCTGCGCAATATCCCGATGGGTTGCCGGGCCGATTTACGACGGCCCGGACCTGAATGTCAGACCGTCGGGACCCCATCTGCCGAGTCAGCCGATGCACTTCCGGATTGCGCCGAAGGTGTGCCGGTCAACAGCGGCTTGGCTACAAACCAGATGATGGTGGCGGCGATGAGATCGAAAGCCGCCAGCGCCACGAACAGTGGGCTGTAGCCTACTTTGGTGACCATGATCCCGAGCACCAGCGTGAACAGCGCCGCGCCAAGAAACCCGAACATGCCACCGAGGCCAGTTGCGGTGCCCACTTCGTTCTTGCCGAAGGAGTCCGATGTGATTGCGTATAAGGCGCCCGACAGCGTCTGGTGCGCAAAGCCGCCGGCGCACAGTAGCGCGATCGCGACATAAGGGCTGTCCACCAGACCGATGCAGCCAGGGCCGATCATGCACAGCGAGCCCAACACCATCACCATCTTGCGCGAGGTCAGCAGCGACACGTTGAAGTGCTTGTAGAAAAACGGGCTCAGGTAACCGCCCAACACGCAGCCGATGTCGGCGGCCAGAAACGGCAGCCAGGCAAACATCGCGATTTCCTTGATGTTCATGTGGCGTTCGGTCATCAGGTAAAGCGGAATCCAGGCGTTGAACGTCTGCCAGGCCGGCTCCGACAGCATGCGTGCCGAAGCGATCGCATAGAAATTACGGGTGCCGACGATCTTCTTCCAACTGGCGTGCTTGGTCGGCGCGTCCTTCAGGTGGGATTCCTGACCGGCAAGAATGTAATCGCGCTCCTCGTCACCCAGCAAACGCTGATTGCGCGGGTGCTTGTACAAGAACATCCAGCCCGCGCTCCACAGCAGGCCCAGCCCGCCGACGATGATGAACGCGATCTGCCAGCCGCTGTGCAGGATCGCCCAGACCACGAGGGGAGGTGCCAGCAACGCACCGATCGAAGAACCGATGTTGAACCAGCCGATAGCGACGGAGCGCTCTTTGGCCGGAAACCATTCAGTGGTCGCTTTGATCGCTGCAGGAAACCCCGCCGCTTCAGTGATGCCCAGCAAGCTGCGCAGGAACGCCAGACTCTGCCAGCCGGTGGCCATGGCCGCCGATGCGCACGCCACAGACCAGGCGATGGCAAACACTGCAAAGCCGATCTTGGTGCCGATGGCGTCGATCACATAGCCGGCAACCGGCTGCATGAAGGCGTAGCCCATCTGCCACGCGATGACGACGTGCGAGTACTGTTCGGTGGAGATGTTCAGCTCGCTCATCATGGTGGGAGCGGCGACGGAGAGGGTGTTGCGCGCGAGATAGTTGACGATCAGACCGCCGGTTATCAGCGCGACCATCCACCAACGGATGCCTTTGATTTTCATCGAATCCACTCTGGGTATTGTTTTTATTTAGCGGCGATCGTTATACGTCGTCGTACGACTGGATTTAGTCAAAAGCACGTTTTTTTGTCAATTGAAATACCCATAAATTGCCATTGTATTTCTATATGTAACTGGATTGTCACCGGCGGGGCTGGGTTTTGGGTGATGGAGTGCCTGTGGAGTCGTGAGATTCGGGGGCAGAACGCAGGCCTGCCGGATTTGTAAATGGCGGGAGGTCATGTGATGACTGGAACGGCGGGAGGTGCTTGTCCCGCGCGAGGTGGAGCGTGGGACAAGCCAGTGGGTGGGTGAGTCAATGCGATTCGCTACTTTGGCTCGTCGTCACGCCACCAGCTGTAGATCACTAGGTCTACTCCGAGATAGAAAATGCCAAATAACAATGTTTCGTAATCCAGGAAGTACGCATCTCGTACTTCCTCCATTGCAACAATCCATGAGATGACGTACTTGAAGTAGAAGAATATCAGCGCCAAGCCAGTCAAGAATTGATAGAGCCTTGGTACGGTGATTCGACGTATACCCCAGAATACAAAAACCATAATTGCCAGGGACAGACCTGTTCCCATCATCGGCCGCCGTTTACTTTCAGGATCAAGGATGCTGACGAGCGTTGAGAACCGATGCCACCTGACACCTGGGCATCAATACTGAGGATGACGTCTCCTGAATGAAAAGTCGGCAATCCGTTTTTGGTCGCCGAGGCAGATGTCGTTCCAGCGATCTTTTCCGCGATGCTCCCTAACGGTGACGCAAGTTTTCCTCCGATGGAGCCAACCAGGGTTCCTATCGTAGCCCTCTGATCGTTAAGCAGGTCTGCTGAGTTTCGGCTCACTGGTTGTGACACCGCAAGCACCATCCGGCAAGGCCGCCCCTGTGCAAGCATTCGCTCGTAGGTTTCCTCAATCAACCGGATAACCTCAAAATGGCCCTTGGTTATTTCCGGCAGGTTGATCGTTCTCAACGATGCGGCATCGTCCGGCTGCACGGTGAAGTGAATAAGCGTAAACACGACACCGTAATGGCCGACATGTTGGGTACGTTCGAAGTCCATGACATGTCCCTCGCTCAGCAATATTGCTTATTGCCGATCCTGTCCCATCCGCCCGTTACGCTGCCGGCCGCGCTCCCGTCGTTTCTTTTTTGCAGGGTGTAGGTCGAGCGGATACGGCCGTAGTTGAGCTGGATGAGTTCGGTGGGAATGCCGTCGTTGGCCAGTTGGTTGTATTCGGCAATGATCACTTCTTCAAGAATGATTTCGTAGAACTTCATTTTGTCGCCCCCTGCACGGTGGACGGAAAGCTTCACTTCCTTGAAGTGCTCTCCGGCGCAGTTGGCTGCCATCAGTTTGCAGCTCGACTTGTCGAGCATCTTGGTCAGCGTCAGGTTGCTGAGCGTGGTACGCCCGGAAGTTGCGCCGCCTGCCGTGCTGGCTGTAACGGACGCGGACTGGTAGGTGCCGAACGAATACCCGGTGATTTCAATCCAGTCTTTGCACTGCTCATCCAGTGCTTCGCCAGGAATGCCTTCAATCTTCAAAAATGCGTCGAGCGCCATGGTGGGTCTTCCCGATGGATATTGTGGATGCCCTGCCAGGGCGGAATATCGATTATCGGGAGGGTGACTCGCAGGGGAGGCCAGCCTAGGTGTCGGAGCGTGCAGGATGCTTACTGTTGTTTTGAGGGAAGCTTCTTACAGACTTGTTCGGCTTATAACTAAGGGATGCCAGGCAGGAAGCGATGCTTTACTGCGGATGCGCGCGCGCCTGCCATCGTCAAGGCAAACCGGTTCAGTGGGTACGATTCGATGTCAATCATGTAGAAGCGGGGTTCGGTGAATCAAACCCGCTTGCGTGCCATCAATCCTTTGCAGCTGTACCAGGTCGGAATGGCCATGCCCACCCAGGCGAGTACATCCCACGCGCCATCGCCCAGCAGTGCCGCGAACAGGCCGACTGCGGTCAGCAGGGCGATCCAGCCGGGCGTGCCGAAGGTCTTCCAGAACGCCGAATGCTTTTTGTGTCGGGTCATGCGACTTCCGCCTCTACGGCGACCGCTTTCGCAACGGTGACGGCAGCGCGACGACGGACCCACCACAGGTACAAGCCACTGCCGAGGACGATGATGGTCAAGACGTCCAGCGCGGCCCAGAGGATTTTCATCGGCATGCCGCCGTAGTCGCCGAAGTGCAGCGGTTGCGACAGCAGCAGGGCGTCCATGTACCACGGGCGTCCCAGTGTTGCGGTGACGTGCAGGTCCTGGGCGTCGATCAGGACAGGGGTCAGCAGATGGGACGTCAGATGCGTGTCGCCTTTCATGAACACGGCGTAGTGATGCTCGCTGGAAAAACGCGAGCCGGGAAATGCAATGAAGCTAGGCTCGGCGCCGGGGACAGTGGCTTTGGAAATGTCGATCAGCCGGGTCGCAGGTGCTCGTTCGGTCAGGGGCGGGGCGTCCTTGTACGGCGCGATCATGGTCATCAACGCGTCGGTGCGCCACTGGGCGATTACCAGATCGGCGCAGGCGTTGAGCACGCCGGTCAGGCCCACGACCATGGCCCAGGTCAGCGTGACGACGCCGATCAGGTTGTGCAGATCCAGCCAACGCACCCGCTTGGATTTATTCGGCCGCACCGTGGCGAAATCCAGTCGGCGCATGAAGGGCGCGTACAACACGACGCCGGACACGATCGCCATGACAAACAGCAGTCCCATGAATGCCAGCAACAGCTTGCCCGGCAGCCCCGCGTACATGTCCACGTGCAGGCGCAGCATGATCATCATGAAACCGCCGTTGGCGCTCGGCGTTTCCATCGCCTCGCCGGTGCGCGCGTCGAGCATGAAGCTGTGGGATTCGTTAGGGTCGCCCCCGGCGGTCTTGCCCATGATGGCGTAGACGCCGTTCGGGTCATCGTCGTCCCAGCCGAAATACTGCATCACGTCGCCGGGGCGGTGGGCCTCGGCTGAGCGGACCAGTTGTTCGAGGTCAAGATGCGGGGTGCCGGCGGGCATTTCCTTGAATTCCGGCGCATCGCCCGTCAGGTGAGCAATCTCGTGACTGAAGATCAGCGGCAAGCCAGTGATCGCCAGCATCAGCAGAAATGCCGTGCAGATCAGGCTGGTCCATGTGTGGATGAAAGACCAGCGGCGGATGGTTTGGCTTTTCATGTGGAAATCCGGAGTCAGCGAAAGCGACAAAGGCCGCTGTGCGGGAGCGGCCCTTGTTTCAGGTAATGAGAGTTTAAACCATTACCATTTGTAGTTCACGCTGGCAACCACGCTTCGTTGGTCTCCGTAGTAGCAATAAAAACTGTCGCAAGTGGAAATGTAGTCCTTGTCGAAAAGGTTGGTGGCTTTGACAGCAACGGTCGTGCCCTTGAGCGTGTTGGCCAGTCGTCCAAGGTCGTAATGTACAGCGGCGTCAAAAACCGTATAGGCGTCGGCCTTGCCAAGCCATGTATTGCCCTGATCACCATAGGTGTTACCGGTGTAGCGCACTCCGCCGCCAATACCGAAACCGTCGAGCACGCCGTCATGCCAGGTGTAATCCGTCCACAGCGAGGCCTGTTGGTTAGGCATCAATTGAAGGCGATTTCCCTTGAAGTCACCTTTTTGGACGTCGGATTTGGCAAGGGTGTAAGCGGCAACCAACTTCAAATTGTCGGTAAGGTCGGATACTGCCTCCAGCTCCAAGCCTCTCACCTTTACCTCGCCTGTCTGACTGGTGATCGAGACCCCACTACTGTTGGTAGTTGTGACTGCGACGTTCTTCTGTGTCAGATCGTAGATCGCAGCACTAAGTAGCGTGTTGCTGCCTGGAGGTTGGTATTTGATACCCAGCTCCCATTGCTTTCCTTCCGTAGGTTTGAACGAGTCAGTCGGCGAAGCGGTGGCGTTGCTGGTGGGTTGAAAGGACTCGGCATAGGACAGGTAAGGCACAAAACCGGAATCGAATACATAACTAATTGCCGCGTTCCCGCTAAACGCCTTGTCACGTTCGGTGTTGGTTGCATCGCCTTTATTGAAAAACTTAGTGCCCGTGTGGACCCAGTCTTCACGTCCACCGAGCGTGAGCCTCCATTGGTCGAGAGCCATCTGGTCTTGAACATAGATGCCCGTCTGAACGGTTTTCTGGTCATAGTCGTAGAACGCAGAGGAACGAGGCGGGCGAGTGATCGGTAATCCATACACAGGGTTATTTACATTGATGCCCGGTGCACTTCCAAAGATTGAGGTGTAGTTGGTATTGCTACGCTGCTGATCCAGGCCAATCAGCAAGGTGTGAGCGACGTCTCCGGTGGTGAAATCACCTTGCAAGTTGTTGTCCACGGCGAACTGGGAGATGTCCTCATCCGTACTGGTGGTAGTACGTGATCCCAGATTGCCTTGGTCATCAACTTGGGTAAATGGATAGGAGCCCGGGGTGATGGACTGGAACGACAGATCTGATTTTGTGTAGCGCAGATTTTGGCGAAACTGCCATGTGTCATTGAAGCGATGCTCGAATGCATAACCTAGCGCGTAAAACGTTCGGTCGTAGTACTCCCAGTCAGGATCTCCCAAGTTCTTATGATGGGAAATATCGCCGAACGGCATGCTGATCTTCGTACCCTGAATCGGACGGAACTGGCTGGTGATGCCCGTATCGTCACGCGTGAACTGGCTGAGGAATGTAAGCTTGGTGTCCGGGTCGATGTTCCATGTAAGGCTGGGAGCGATGTTATAGCGCTTGTTGTCGATGTGATCGATCTGGGTTCCGCTGTCTCGTACTACACCGCTTAGGCTGTAGAGGAACTGACCATCATCGTCAATTTTGCCCGTGGTAGCGAAGTCGATCTGGCGATGGTTATCACTGCCATACTGAACCTCTACCTCATGGCTGGCTTCGGCTTGGGGACGGCGGCTAACCATATCCAGCAGGCCGCCCGGTGGGGTTTGACCGTATACCGACGACGCCGGGCCCCTTAACAGAGCAACGCGATCCAGATTCCAGGTATCGAGTTTCGGGTTGGCGTACACACCTTTTGCTATGGGCAGACCGTCGAGGAATTGAGTCGGCTCGAAACCGCGCACGCGTAGCCAGTCGGCGCGAGTGTCACTGCCGAAACTGCTGGAAACGATCCCTGGCATGTACTTCACAGCATCATCAAGATTTTGCACGCCGCGATCCTGCATCTGCTGCCGGGTCGCGACCGAGATCGAGCGCGGTGCTTCAACCAGCGCGGTATCGGTTTTGGTGCCCGCTGCGGTGCGACTGGCGGCGTATCCCTGGGCCGGGCCCCACGCGCTTTCGAAGCTTTCCTGACTGCCTTGAATGCTGGTGGCCGGCAATGCCATCGCACCTTCAGGCGCAGCCATCAGCGTGTAGGTCCCCGCCGTGGTCAGGTTCAACTGCAAGCCGGTGCCGCGCAGCGCTTGTCCCAAGGCGCCAGGAGCGTCGAACTGTCCCTGAACCGGCGCCGACGTGCGACCCGCTGCCAGTGCCGGATCCAGCGACAACGCCAGGCCCGACTGACTGGCAATCTGCGTCAGCGTCGTGGACAACGGCGCGGCCGGCAGATCGTAGGCGCGGACACTGGAAGCCTGGGAAGCAGCCATCAGCGGCGCACTGAGCATCGGTGCGGCAATGGCGACGGCGATAGCCAGCAGGCTCGGTCGCAGAAGGGTGTGAAGCGTGCGGGACATGAACGGCACCTCGATGGAAATGGTTCTCAATGCCTATGTGCCGAACGAGATCTGAAAAGTGATAGGGCCTGGCGAAAATAATTTTGATTGGCGAGCGCAAGGATCTTCTTGGCTGATCACAGACCAGAAATATCTACGCAGAGCGAACCGACGCATTCGCCAGCAAACCGGCTACAGCTTGAGATCTCCGGCGCCAGGCGCAAAACACTGTAGGAGCGCGCTTGCCCGCGATTGCGGTGGGCCAGCCAACTTATCCAGTGGCTGATAATCCCCGTTCGCGGGCAAGCGCGCTCCTACAAGTGAGATGCGTTGAATCCGCAGGCTACGGCAGTCCATTACCTGTAGGAGCCGGCTTGCTGGCGAACCTTTATTTACAGCGCAGTCGCCGGCTTCTTCTCGCTGCCAACTACCGTCACCCACCACTGCGTACGCGCCTCGATCTGCACCGGCAGGGTGGGCGTCAGTGCCTTGAGCGCCAGATCGGTGTTGGTCAGCGGAAAGCTGCCGGTGATGCGAAGGTCCGCAATGTCTTTCGCGACGCCGAGATGGCCCTGACGATAACGGGCAAGCTCCGCGACCACGTCTGCCAGACGGGCGTTATCGACGACCAGCATGCCGCGCATCCAGGCGCCGGTGCCGGGCGCGAGGGCGAGCATGGGGCCGAGGGTGTTGCGATGAATCAACATCTGCTGCCCTTCGTTCAGCACCTTTTCATGATTCGACGCTTGCGGGTGCACGGCGACGGCTGATTGCAGCACGCTCAGCAGCGTGCCGTCGGCCTGCCGCTTGACCAGAAACTGCGTGCCCAGGGCGCGCATTTGCCCTTCGGGGGTTTCGACGATGAACGGACGC
The DNA here is from genome assembly GCF_050268485.1 of Pseudomonas sp. NPDC078416. NCBI lineage: Bacteria > Pseudomonadati > Pseudomonadota > Gammaproteobacteria > Pseudomonadales > Pseudomonadaceae > Pseudomonas > Pseudomonas sp. NPDC078416. Next base: position 95,144 of record NZ_JBNNGV010000012.1, read on the forward strand.
GCGTCGTTGTGGCTCCCGGTTTCCACGAAGATCTCGCCTTCCTGCAGCACGATCCGTCGCTGTGTGGCGTCGAATCGCACGTCCAGCGCGCTGTGGGTGTTGAGCCGGATCAGGGTGTTATCCGACAGACGAATGATGCGTTGCTCCCCGGTGGCGGTGCGCAGATCTGCGAGCCAGTAATCCACTGGCAGCAGGCGATCCCCCAGAAAAACCGTCAATCCCAATGCCAGTGCAATACCTGCAACCCCGCGGCCCAGCTTGCGCAGACGCAAGCCGATGCCATCACGGGAACGCAAAAGCGCCGAACGGGCCGGGCCGGTGGTGCCGGCGAAACGCTGATCGACCATGCCGAGCTGCATCCAGGCCCGGGCATGTTCGTCGCTGGCGGCGTACCACTTGGCAAACTCTTCACGCTCGGCTTCGCTGCCCCGGCCGCAATCCAGGCACAGCTGCCAGGCGATGGCGGCGTCCAGCACATAGGATGAAACAGGTCGGGTGGAAATACGGCTCATGTTGGCTCGCCATAGAGTGCGATGTAGCACTGGCGCACACCCTGCGCCAGGTACTGACGCACGCGGGGCACCGAGACGCCGAGCTTTGTGGCGATCTCTCCGTGGGGCATGCCGTCCAGGCGGTTGTACAAAAAGGCGGCGCGCGCCCTGCTGGACAGCTTGCCCAGCAGACGGTCGATGGCTTTGAGGTCTTCGAGAATCAGTTGCTGCTCTTCCAGCGAAGGTTGTTCGCCCTCGGGGATCAGCATCAGCTCGTCCAGATACGCCTGTTCCAGCGCGGCCCGACGAAAGTGGTCGAACAACAAGCCCTTGGCGATGGAAACCAGAAAAGCCCGCGGTTCGCGGGGTTCAAGAAATTGATCGCGGCCCAGCAGACGAATGAACGTGTCCTGGCTCAGGTCTTCGGCGCGGTGGGGGCAAGCGACGTTGCGTCTGAGCCAGCCCAGCAGCCAGCCGCGATGGTCGCGATAGAGCGTTCCGACGAGCTGCTGCTGGGGACTTTGAAGTGACGACACAAACGCACCGAGGAGAACAAAGGGGCTAACGAGAATTGTTCGCGATTGTGTCAGAGCCACTTAATGCTGGCAATTGGTCCTTGTAGGAACAAGCCGAACGGTTGATGTACGAATCGACCATTCGGTTTGTAAGGTGGGACGGAATCCATAGGCTCAGAGGACGAACGCTAGAACGAATGTGATTGCTGCTGCCGTCGCCATTTCGCCACGCCTTGCTCAAGCTGTGCGGGGGTTTCGATCCCCTGTCGCCTGGCGTGGCTGAACAGGATCATCGCAAGTTCGGCGGTCACCAGCGCGTCGGCGCTGGCGTGATGACGCTCTTCGGCGTGAAGCCCGAAGAATCGCGTCCAGTCGTCCAGGCCTGCTTGACGCAAATTCGCGTTCGGGCAAATGAAGGGCGCGATGTGAGCCACGTCGATGAAAGGGTGCAGTAGGCGAAACCCCAGGCTTTCCTTTAATGCACGCCCCAGCATGTGCTCGTCGAACGCCGCGTGGAATGCCAGCAGCGGGCTGTCACCCACGAACGCCATGAAATCCAGCAGCGCTTCCACTGGCTCGCTGCCTGCCGCAATCGCGGTGGGCCCCAGCCCGTGAATCAATACGCTCGGGCTGAGTTTGTGATCGGTGCGCATCAGCGTGCGCTCGAACTGCTGACCCAGATCGATCGCGCCATCTTCGATGACCACTGCGCCGATCGACAGCACGTCGTCCCGCTGCAGATTCAGCCCACTGGTTTCAAGATCGACAACGACCCACCGTTGCTGGCGCAACTTCTTCTGATCCAGCGCACAGGGGGCGGGCAGGGCGCGCAGACGCTGTTGCTGTTCAGGCGTGAGCTCAGGAGCGGCGGCGCGTTTGGGTGGCTTGAGCCAACGGAACAAATTCATGAGCAGTCGCTTACAGTTGGTAGCGCACGGTGAGGCTGGTCTGCAGCCGCTGCGCCTGACGGAACGACTCACGCAGAATGCGCCGGTCCAGATGATTGAGCACATCCGGGTCGATGCGGTTGGAGTACGGCAGGTTTTGCCGGTTCTGCTGCTGATGTTGCTGCATCCGGGTTTGCTGGATGAAGTGATAAGCCTCTTCATACGCCGCACCGTCCAGCGGGTCGATAACCTCTTTGGCCACCAGCTGACGCAGCCTGTCCAGCGTGTTGCTCGCCTCGACGCCGTTGGCCAGCGCCAGTAACCGCGCCCCGTCGACAAATGGCGTCAAGCCTTGGGTCTTCAGATCCAGCGTGTCTTTTTCACTGCCTTTGCGTGCGACCACGAAATCCTTGAAGCGGCCCACCGGTGGGCGCTGACGCAGGGCGTTGTCGGCCATCATGCGCTGGAACAAGGCGTTGTCTGCGACCTGCGCAAGAATGCTCTGACGCAACTGATCGCCGCCGCTTTCTTCGCCCCACACCACACGCAAATCGAAATAGATGGAAGACGACAGCAGGTTCTCCGGCGTGGCTTCGCGAATGAACGAGCCGAATCGCCGCGCCCACTCGATGCGCGACAGGCACAGCTGCGGATTGCTCGCCATGATCCCGCCCTTGCACAGCGCGAATCCGCACACCGACAGGCTTTGATTGATCCGCTCGGCGATCGGCAACAACCGGCCTCGTATTGCGGCGGCCTCGGCGGCGTCCCCAGCCTCGAACAGAATGCCGTTGTCCTGATCGGTGTACAGCGTCTGCTCGCGGCGACCCTCGCTGCCGAAACACAGCCAGCTGAAAGCGATGCCGGGATCGCCTTTCTCTTCCAGCGTGAGTTCGATGACGCGGCAGACCATGTGGTCGTTGAGCAGCGTGATGATCTGGGTGATCTGGGTGGACGAGGCGCCGTGGGCGAGCATTCGGTCCACTAGCTGGACGATGTCGCCGCGCAGGTTGGCCAGCGAGTCGATGCGCGGCGCGCTGCGGATGGTGCGCGCCAGATGTACCAGATCAACGCGCTGGAGCGAGAACAGGTCGCGCTCGGAGACCACGCCACACAGACGCTGATCCTTGACCAGGCAGACGTGGGCGATATGGCGCTGGGTCATGGCAATGGCGGCATCGAAGGCGCTGGCGTCCGGGCTCAGGTAGAACGGCGCTTGAATCATGCTGCGTTCGATGGGCTCGCCGAAGTCGGCATCGATGTTGGCGACGACCTGACGCAGATCGCGCAGCGTGAAAATACCCAGAGGCGCTTTGGCCTCGTCCACGATCACGATACTGCCGACTTGCTGCTCGTCCATCTGGCGCACGGCCTCACGCAGCGGCGTGTCGGGGGAGCACGTCACCGGATGACGCATCGCCAGTTCACCCAGTCGCGTGTTCAGCGAATATTGCGTGCCGAGTGTTTCCACCGCCTTCTGCTTTACTTGCTGATTCACCTGATCAAGCAGGCTGCTGACGCCGCGCAGGGCGAAGTCGCGGAACTCATTGGAAAGTGCGAACAACTTGATGAAGGCTTGCTTGTTCAACTGCAGGCAGAAGGTGTCTTCGGCCGCCAGATGCTCGGTTCGCGTGGCGCGTTCGCCGAGCAGCGCGGCGAGGGGAAAGCACTCGCCCGTGGTGATTTCGAACGTGGTCTCTGTGCCGCCTTTTGCCGAGTGAGGACGCTCACCCACCACGCGGCCTTGTTTGACGATGTAAAAATGTTCTACTGGCCCATCGCTAGGCTTGATGATGCTCTCGTCTGTAGCGTAGAAACGCAGGTGACACTGTTCGACAAGGTAGGCCAGATGGGCATTTTCCATCTGGTTGAACGGCGGGAATTTTTGCAGGAACTGCATCGTGCCGTGGATGTTCTGCAGAACGGCTGTTTTGCCTGCCTGGGTAAAAGCGTCCGCTTTGCTCATGACCGTTACCGCTTGTTTTTATTGACCCCATGGTCGACCGCTTATCGGGCAGTGCCCATTGGACGTAAGTCTTAGGTGACTGCGAAGGCGTTGAATCGCATCGAACCAAGGTGTAATACCGCAGCGATGCAGTTAGCGCGAGGCCTCAGGGCCCGGCATGAAGCCGACAGGATGTGCAGCGTATCTATCGCTTGCGCTGTCAGAATTGGAGTCGACAGGAAGATGAGACGGGTATGTTCGATCACAGTATTTTGAGTGATGAAGAGCGCGAAGCCCTCAATGAGGTGATGCTCGCGCCTGCGTCCCAATCGCCACAACGGGTATTGATCGTCGATGACGACAAGGATGCTCGGGAAGTTCTGGCCGAAATTCTCAGTCTCAATGACATCAGTTGCATCACCGCCGCCGGCGGCACCAGCGCCATGCATTTGCTGCAGACCCGACCGTCCATTGCGTTGCTGATCACCGATCTGCGCATGGCACCGTGCGACGGGCTGGATCTGATCCGTCGGGTCCGCGAATCGGACCGTGCGGAGTTGCCGATCATTATCGTGTCCGGCGACGCCAACGTCCGCGACGCCATCGATGCAATGCATTTGAGCGTGGTGGATTTTCTGCTCAAGCCGATCAACACCAAGCAGCTGTTGCGGCTGGTGAAACGGGAACTGGAAATGGCGTAAGTACGCCGCCCGTTTGATAGGGGCGCCGACGGGTTGAGTACGATCTGCCTGTATGACCGTATCCACTGTAGGAGCGCGCTTGCCCGCGAATGCAATCTGGCAGGCGATGTCTCCATCACAGTCATACCGCAATCGCGGGCAAGCGCGCTCCTACAATGGACCCAGTGGTGAAACAGAAAAGGCGGTGTCCATTTACGTGGACACCGCCTTTTTGTTTGGGCGCTGATTACGCCCCGTGTTTCGCCTTGAACTCCCGACGGCGGCGATGCAGCACCGGCTCTGTGTAACCATTCGGCTGCCGTGTGCCTTCGATCACCAGTTCAACTGCTGCCTGAAACGCGATGTTGCTGTCGAAGTCCGGCGCAAGCGGCCGATACAGCGCATCACCTGCGTTCTGACGGTCCACCACCGGCGCCATGCGCTTAAGACTGTCCATCACCTGCTGCTCGCTGACCACACCGTGGCGCAGCCAGTTGGCGATGTGCTGGCTGGAAATGCGCAGCGTGGCGCGGTCCTCCATCAGGCCGATGTCGTTGATGTCCGGCACCTTCGAGCAGCCAACGCCCTGGTCGATCCAGCGCACCACATAACCGAGAATGCCCTGTGAGTTGTTGTCCAGCTCGTTCTGAATCTCTTCCGCCGTCCAGTCGGTGTTCGGCGCCAGCGGGATGGTCAGAATGTCGTCGACCGAGGCCGGCGCGCGCTGGGCGAGTTCAGCCTGGCGGGCGAACACATCGACCTTGTGGTAGTGCAACGCGTGCAGCGCAGCGGCAGTGGGCGACGGCACCCATGCGGTGTTGGCGCCGGCCAGCGGATGGGCGATTTTCTGTTCGAGCATCGCGGCCATCAGATCAGGCATCGCCCACATGCCTTTGCCGATCTGCGCGCGCCCTTGCAGGCCGCATTTCAAACCGATATCGACGTTGGAATTTTCATACGCGCCGATCCACTTTTCCGCCTTCATCTGCGCCTTGCGTACGACAGGCCCCGCTTCCATTGACGTGTGGATCTCGTCGCCGGTGCGGTCCAGGAAGCCCGTGTTGATGAACACCACACGCTCGCTCGCGGCCTGAATGCAGGCCTTGAGGTTGATCGTGGTGCGGCGCTCTTCGTCCATGATCCCGACTTTGAGCGTGTTGCGCGGCAGGTTCAGCACCGCTTCGATACGCCCGAACAATTCGTTGGTGAACGCCACTTCCTCAGGGCCGTGCATCTTCGGTTTGACGATGTACATCGAGCCCGTGCGGCTGTTGGCGCGAGAGGTATTGCCCTTGAGATTGTGGATGGCCGCGAGGCTGGTCAGCAGACCGTCGAGAATGCCTTCCGGCACTTCGTTGCCCTGATTGTCGAGGATCGCATCGATGGTCATCAGGTGACCGACGTTGCGCACGAACAACAGCGAGCGGCCATGCAGCGTGACGGGTTCGCCGGTGGGCGAGGTGTAGACGCGGTCGGCGTTCATCGTGCGCGTGAACGTGATGCCGGCCTTGGCGACGTCTTCGGACAGATCGCCCTTCATCAGCCCCAGCCAGTTGCGGTACACGACCACCTTGTCGTCGGCGTCGACAGCAGCGATGGAGTCTTCGCAATCCATGATGGTGGTCAGCGCCGCTTCCATCAGCACGTCTTTGACCCCGGCCGGGTCGGTCTGGCCGACCGGGCTCGTGGCGTCGATCTGGAGTTCGAAGTGCAGACCGTTGTGTTTGAACAGCAGCGCGGTCGGCGCCGACGCATCGCCCTGGAAGCCGATCAGTTGGGCATCATCGCGCAGGCCGGTGTTGCTGCCACCCTTGAGGCCGACGATCAACATGCCGTCGACCAGCTTGTAGCCGGTGGAGTCGACGTGGGAGCCCGCCGCCAGAGGGGCAGCTTCGTCGAGAAATGCACGGGCGAAGGCGATGACTTTGTCGCCGCGGACCCGGTTGTAGCCTTTGCCCTTTTCCGCGCCGCCGGCTTCGCTGATGGCGTCGGTACCGTACAGCGCGTCATACAGCGAGCCCCAGCGGGCATTCGATGCATTGAGCGCGAAACGCGCGTTCATCACCGGCACCACCAATTGCGGACCGGCCATGCGCGCGATTTCTTCATCGACGTTTTGTGTGGTGATCTGGAAGTCTGCCGCTTCCGGCAGCAGATAGCCGATTTCCAGCAGGAACGCTTTGTAGGCGGCCGCGTCGTGGGCGTTGCCGGCATGGGACTGATGCCAGGCGTCGATACGCGCCTGGAATTCGTCGCGTTTGGCGAGCAGGGCTTTGTTCTTCGGTGCGAGCTCGTGGATGAGCGCATCGGCACCGGCCCAGAATGCAGCGGCGTCGAGGCCGGTTCCGGGAATGGCTTCGTTGTTCACAAAATCCAGCAGGACGTTGGCGACCCGCAGGCCACCGACTTGAACGTGTTCAGTCATTGCTTGCCTCACTCTGCTCAGCTATCTGCGCTTCAATCACGAGCGCTTTCTTGTTAAAGCCATCGACGTCGCTGCGTGCCCTTCCAGAACATGCCGTTGCGGGCGGCTGGGCGGGGCGGCGGGCACCTGAGGTAAAGCGCTTGAAACAGGTTTTGGCCTTGCAGGAACATCGGATCTGGCCTGGATTCGACATCTATGTAGTGAACGCGAAGCGATACTACATGATGAGTTGCGGCATGAAAATCAGACTGAATGTGCACTGAGCGACCGGATTTGGGTGTTTGGTCACACGGCGGCATCAGATGTTCTCAAAGAATATGCAGATTGTTCCAGATAATTATTGGGATCGTACACAAAAATACTGATGTGCTGACGTCGCTGCGACCGGGGCTGACGTGCCTATACTCCCCACAACCACCCCGCGACCCATCAGGCGTGGTATTAAACAGGCCTCAGTCGCTGCACATAAAAGGAGTCGTTTGTGGATCATCTTATCGTCACGGTGTCTGCGCTGGACAAGCCCGGCGTGGTCGAGCAGCTCGCGGCATGCATTGCCGATCACGGTGGCAATTGGCTGGAAAGCCGTATGTCGCATATGGCGGGGCAGTTCGCCGGGATCCTGCGGGTCAGCGCGCCGGTCGACGCCCATCAGTCCCTGCGCAGCGCGCTGGAAGGGCTATCGGCAAAAGGTATCCGCGTCCTGTTCGCCGACGCTCTTCCGGAAGCCTTGCCTGAGTGGAGGCCCATCACCATGGATCTGGTGGGCAATGATCGATCCGGGATCGTGCGCGACGTGACTCGCGTGCTGGCCGAGCAAGGCGTCAACCTGGAGCATCTGGTGACCAGCGTCGAGCCCGCCCCCATGAGCAGCGAAACGTTGTTTCGCGCCCATGCCGAGTTGGGATTGCCCATGGACCTTTCGCTGGATGTGCTGCAGCAGCGGCTGGAAACCCTGGCGGATGACCTGATGGTGGAGTTGCATCTGCCGACGGACGAGTAATCGATGTAACCGCTGCAGGCCTGGTTGTTCAAAAGGCCTGCAGCGACTTGCCCGATTCGGTCAGGCCTGGGCGCGTTTGCGCAACGAGCGCCACGCGTCGAAGCTGTAGATGATCAACCCGGACCAGATGAAGGCAAAGGTCACCAAGGTGGCCGAGGGCATGTGTTCGTCGTACAGCACAACCGCCAGGGCCAGCACGAGCGTCGGCGCGATGTACTGCAAAAAGCCCAATGTCGCGTAGGGCAAATGCCTCGCTGCGGCGTTGAAACACACCAGCGGCACGAGGGTCACCGGACCGGCCGCGGCCAGCCAGAGCGCCTCGGATGTTGTCCAGAACTCCGGCTGCGCGCTGTGGGCAAGCGGGTTGAACATCAGCCAGCCCACGGCCAGCGGCACCAGAATCCAGGTTTCCACCACCAGCCCGGGCAGGGCGGCCACCGGTGCTTTTTTTCGAATCAGGCCGTAGAAGCCAAAGGTGAACGCCAGCGCGAGCGACACCCACGGCAGGCTGCCCACTTGCCAGACCTGCTGAAGCACTCCGATCAACGCCAGCATCACCGCCACCCATTGCAACGGCCGCAGTCTTTCGCGCAGCAGCACCATGCCGAGCATCACGTTGATCAGCGGGTTGATGAAGTAACCCAGGCTGGCTTCGACCATGTGGTTGTTGTTCACGGCCCAAACGTAGATCAGCCAGTTGGCGGCGATCAGCGTGCCGCTGCCGGCGAGAATGGCAAGGCGTTTGGGGTTATCCCGAAGCTCTTGCCACCAGCCGGGATGCTTCCAGACCAGCAGCAGAAGCGAGCCGAAGATGGCCGACCAGATCGCGCGATTGACGATGATCTCCAGCGAAGGGACGCTGGCCAGCACCTTGAAGTAAATCGGAAACAGTCCCCAGATGATGTAGGCGCTCAGGCCCAGAATGTACCCGCGTCGCGGGTTGGCAGCTTGCATGGGTGGTCCTTCGGCAAGTTTTTTGTTGTGGTGATGGTTCTATCTGTTTCGGTAACCGAACGTCGCGCAGGCGTGGGACGTGTGGCTGACGTGTAGGAGCGTGGCTTGTCCCGCGATCGGCTGCGCAGCAGTAGTAGACCGAAGGGTTTAGCCACGTCTGCTACATCGAGTGTCCGGATTGCTGCCGCTTTGCGCGAGTTCGCGGGACAAGCCACGCTCCTACAGAGTTTTCTCGCGTTTTCAGAACAGCTTCAGCGGTTCCTCGTTCAGCGCGGACAGCTGCTCACGCAGCGCCAGCACCTGGTCACCCCAATAGCGTTCGGTGCCGAACCAGGAAAAGCTGTGGTGGAACGCCGGATCGTCCCAGCGACGCGCCAGCCATGCGCTGTAGTGCAACAGGCGCAGTGCGCGCAACGGTTCGATGAGCGCCAGCTCACGGGGGTCGAAGTCGTGAAACTCGTTGTAGCCGTCCATCAATTCCGACAACTGACTCAGACAGTCCTGACGATCACCCGCGAGCATCATCCAGACGTCCTGCACCGCAGGGCCCATACGGCAGTCATCGAGATCGACGATGTGGAAGATGTCGTCGCGGGTCATCATGTTGCCGGGGTGGCAGTCGCCGTGCATGCGGATGTTCTGATGCGGCGTAGCAGCGTAGACGTCTTCCACGCGCTTGAGCAGGTCTTTGGCAACGGACTCATAGGCCGGCAGCAGGCTGCGGGGAATCACGTTGTTGTCCAGCAGGTAGTTCAGCGAGTTGTGGCCGAAGTTCTGCACGCCGAGGGCTTCGCGGTGCTGGAACGGGCGCGTGGCGCCAACGGCATGGATGCGCCCCAGCAACTGTCCGAGACGGTAGAGCTGTTCGAGATTGCCAGGCTCTGGCGCGCGGCCGCCACGACGGGGGAAGAGGGTAAAGCGAAAGCCGGCGTGCTCGAACAGGGTCTGGCCGTTGTGCACAAGGGGCGCGACGACCGGGATTTCGACGTCGGCCAGTTCTGCCGTAAAACTGTGTTCTTCGAGAATGGCTTCGTTGGTCCAGCGACCGGGCCGGTAGAACTTGGCAATCAGCGGCTGCTGTTCATCGATGCCGACCTGATAGACACGGTTCTCATAGCTGTTGAGCGCGAGAATACGGGCGTCGGTGACAAAGCCGATGCTCTCGACGGCGTCCAGCACCAGGTCAGGTGTAAGTGTTTCGAACGGGTGGGCCATGCTAACTCCTGCGCGCAGCAGGCTGCCGCGTCGGGCCAGTCATGGTACCTCAGGCGTGTTACACCTGACACAGCGCGTTACACCCGGTGCCTCTGATTCACTGGATTCCCCATCCCGCCGATGGCGTCCTTTCCGGGATGGGGAAGCGCTCGCGTTAGGCGCCGATCACCCCGCCATCCTCCCGCGTGATGACCATCACCGAGGACCTGGGCTTGCCATTCGGCAAGTGCTCGGGGAAGGTCGAGCCGCCGTTTTCGCCGGGGTGTTGAATGCCGACGAACAGCGCTCTCTGGTCGGGCGCGAAGCTGATGCCGGTGACTTCACACCCCACCGGGCCGACCATGAACCGGCGGATCTCGCCGCTTGCAGGGTCGGCGCACAGCATCTGGTTATTGCCCATGCCGGCGAAGTCGCCCGCATTGGTGGCGTCGCCGTCAGTGAGGATCCACAGCCGCCCGGCCGTGTCGAAACCCAGGCCGTCCGGGCTGTTGAACATGTTCTGCGGGGTGATATTGCTTGATCCACCCTGGGGCGTTCCTGCATGCACACCTGGATTGCCCGCGACCACAAACAAGTCCCATGCGAAATCCATGGCGGCTGCATCTGACCCGGTTTCCTGCCAGCGCAGAATCTGCCCGTACTGATTTTTCGCCCGGGGGTTCGGCCCGCCCACTGGCTGGCCTTCATCGCCGCGCTTGATGTTGTTGGTCAGTGTGCAATAGACCTGGCCGTCCTTGGGACTGACGACGATCCACTCGGGCCGGTCCATGCGCGTCGCTTTCACCTGACTTGCCGCCAGGCGCGCATGGATCAGCACTTCGGCCTGATTGGCGAACCCGCTGGCGGCGTCGATGCCGTTCTTGCCGTGGCTCAGCTCAATCCATTTGCCGTGGCCTTTCGGGTGATCGGGGTTGCTGTCGCCAGCGTCGAACTGCGCCACGTACAGCGTGCCGTGGTCGAGGATGTCGCGGTTGGCCTTGGGGTTTTTGTGATCGACCTTGTCCCGGCTGATGAACTTGTAGATGAATTCGCCGCGCTCATCGTCGCCCATGTACACCACGACGCGGCCGTCCTTGGTTTCGGTCAGCGCAGCGTTTTCATGCTTGAAGCGGCCCAGGGCGGTGCGTTTGACCGGTGTAGATTTCGGGTCGAACGGATCAATCTCCACCACCCAGCCATGGCGATTGGGTTCGTTAGGGTTTTTTGCGACGTCGAAACGCGGGTCGTGCAGGTGCCAATTCACTTCCTTGCTGGCAGCCGTCACACCATAGCGTTTGGTCGCGGCGTCGAAGGTCTGTGCCGGATCGCTGCTGCCGAAGCAGTCGGTGAAGTTCTCTTCGCAGGTCAGATAGGTGCCCCACGGCGTCTTGCCGTTGGCGCAGTTCTGGAACGTCCCGAGTACGTTCTTGCCGGTCTTGTCGGCGGCGGTTTTCAACCATTCGTGCCCGGCGGCCGGGCCACTCAGGTGAATCGGCGTGTTGCCGTGGATGCGCCGGTTGTATTTGGATCCTTGCACGAACGCCCATTGCTGACCGTCGCGCTTGACCTCAATCACCGACACACCTTCGCTGGCCTGGGCCTTGTGTACGTCTTCGGCGGACTGGGGGTCTTTGCCGTGATCGAACAGGTAGCGGTAATTGGTGTATTCGTTGTTGATAGCCATCAGTGCGCGGCTGGCGGTGTCGGGCTTGTCACCGGGGAAGGTAAACAGGCTCATGCCGTCATTGTTGTCGCCGAATTGCAGCTCCTGCATCTTCGCGGTGCCTTTGCCGCTGGGGTCAAAAGCCGGGCCGTTGGTGTGCAGCGGCTGGCCCCAACTGATCAGGACCGAGGAGCGATAACCGGGCGGCAGACTGATGCTGTCGGTGGTGGAGGAGGGGATGCTGTCGAAGCCGAGTAGCGTGCCATTGGCGGCGCTGACACTGGCGGCCATGACGCTGCGGCTGAGCAAGTTGCCGCCCAGGAACATCGCCGCGCCGCACAGGGCGCCCGCGCTGATGAACCCGCGTCGGGTCAGGCCAACCATGTTTTCGAGGTCGGTGGATTGGTTATCTTTTAATAGCGTCATCACGGGCTCCCTGCGGTTTAGGGCAAAACCCTATGCAGTTCGGATGACGTTATTGTGTCGGTCAGATGACGAGTCGGGCTTTGGTCTTTCGTGCAAACAGCGCTTACAGCGGCGTGCCGAGCAGAATGTTGGAGGGCGCAAACTGAACCTTCACAGCGCCGCCGGCCTTGAGTTGCAAGGCGTGCAGCCGGTCCGCGTCGACCACCGCGCAGAGGATCTGGTGACTGGGTAGAACGATTCTGACCTCGCTCGGGCCATCCTCGGCGTCGAGGATTTCCTCGATTTTGCCGATGAGGCAATTGTGTCCGATTGTTTCAGATTGGTCGGGCGTCAGTAGCTCCAGCCAGCCGGCCTTAATCAAGGCGAACACATCCGTGCCGATTTCGAGCCCCAGTCGCAAGGTGCTGTCGTGGGTGATCTGCGCCTCGATCGACAAACCGCCCGCGAGCTGCAACGTGATCATGTCGTTGCGGCCTTGGGAGCGGACGCCGCTGACCTGACCATGCAGCTGATTACGCGCGCTGGTGCGCAGCATCAAGCGGCTGAGCAGGGCCAGGTCATCGGACTCCTCCGAGGTTTCCAGCAACTGGGTCTGCAACGCTTGCAAGCGCTGATAAAGCCGCAGTACGCGCTCGCCTTCGGCGGACAATTTGGCGCCGCCGCCCCCTCGACCGCCGACACTGCGCTCGACCAGCGGTTGCTGTGCCAGATTGTTCAGCTCATCGATGGCGTCCCATGTCGCCTTGTAACTCAGCCCGGCGCTTTTCGCCGCACGGGTGATCGAACCCTGTTCGGCAATGTGCTGCAACAGCGCGATGCGGTGCGGGCGACGAACCATGTGCTGGGTGAGGGAAGGCGGTAGTGACATAGGGGTCGGATGCGCTGGAAGTGATGACGCCGGAGTGTAAGGCAAAACGCCTTGCTCCCCCATGCTGCGGATTTCTTAATCCGTCGGCCGCTTAGTCCCCAGGCTTCGGCGTTCTTGCCAGGCAATACACATCCACCGATTGGGCGCCGGCCTTGAGCAACAGTGCTGCCAGCGCATTCGCCGTGGAGCCTGTGGTCAGTACGTCATCAATCAGGGCGAGGTGCTTGCCGATAATCGGCGTGGCGTCCCCCAGTGCAAAGGCGGACGCCAGATTGCGCTTCCTGGCTTTTGCATCCAGGCCCTGCTGCGAAGGTGTTTCTTTCACACGGCGGATCACGCGCTCATCGACAGGCAGTCCCAGTCGAGCGCCGAGCCAGTTCGCCAACATCGCCGCCTGATTGAAGCCTCGCTGGCGCAACCTCTTTTTGGCAAGCGGCACCGGAATGAGACAGTCGGGTCGGCGCAGGCCTTCATCGAAACGATGCTGCAGGGTCTCGCCCAGCAGCTCCGCCAGCAGCCGGCCGAGGGGCCATTTGCCCTGATGCTTGAAACGTGTGACCAGCGCGTCGATCGGGAAGTCGTACAGCCACGGGGCGACGACGTCATTGAAAGCAGGAGCGTTGCGATTGCACGCCCCGCAGGTGAGGCCGGACATCGGCATGGGCAGTGCACAACGGTCGCACTGGTCAATGAGCCATGGGAGTTCGCGCTCACAGGGCATGCAGATCGGGGTACTTGAATCCGTTGATTCATCGCACAACAAACACGGCTGTACGTTTTCTAACCAGATGTAAACCTCATGCCCGTTATATGGTTGACAGCGCATGTCGCTTCCTTAAATATGCCGAACATCCGTGTTGCGCCTGTGGGCTATCCGGTTTTGCCGCTGGGCGAAGCCGCCCGGGTCATCGTCCAGAAAACATCAAGGAGCCGCCCATGAGCGCCAGCATCAATGCCAACCTGCGTCACGACTGGAATCTAGCCGAGGTCAAGGCGCTGTTCACACAGCCATTCAATGACCTGCTGTTTCAGGCGCAAACCGTGCACCGCGCTCACTTCGACGCCAACCGCGTGCAGGTCTCGACCCTGCTGTCGATCAAAACCGGCGCCTGCCCGGAAGACTGCAAGTACTGCCCGCAATCGGGCCACTACAACACCGGTCTGGAAAAAGAAAAGCTGATGCAGGTCCAGCAAGTGCTGGAAGAAGCCGCACGCGCCAAGGCCATTGGTTCGACCCGTTTCTGCATGGGCGCGGCGTGGAAACACCCGTCGGCCAAAGACATGCCCTACGTGCTGGAGATGGTCAAAGGCGTCAAGGCCATGGGCCTGGAAACCTGCATGACCCTGGGCAAGCTGGATCAGGACCAGACCCAGGCGCTGGCCGCCGCTGGCCTCGATTACTACAACCACAACCTCGACACGTCGCCGGATTTCTACACCAGCATCATCACCACCCGCACCTACAGCGATCGCCTGCAAACCTTGGCGTACGTGCGTGATTCGGGGATGAAGATATGCTCCGGCGGCATCCTGGGCATGGGTGAATCCCTGGACGACCGCGCCAATTTGCTGATCCAGCTGGCGAACCTGCCAGAGCATCCGGAATCCGTGCCAATCAACATGCTGGTCAAAGTCGCCGGCACGCCGCTGGAAAACGCCGAGGATATCGATCCGTTCGATTTCATCCGGATGCTGGCCGTCGCGCGCATCCTGATGCCGCAGTCCCACGTGCGCCTGTCCGCGGGCCGGGAAGCCATGAATGACCAGATGCAGGCCCTGGCGTTCTTCGCCGGCGCCAACTCGATCTTCTACGGCGACAAACTGCTGACCACCGCCAACCCGCAGTCCGACAAGGACATGCAGCTGTTCTCGCGTCTGGGCATCCAGCCAGAAACGCGCGAAGAACATTCGGACGAGGTCCATCAGGCAGCCATCGAACAAGCCTTGATCGAACAGAAAAGCAGCGAGCTGTTTTACGACGCGGCTGTTTGATTCTTCATCAGTGGCTTGACCCGAGGCCTGCATGTCTTTTGATCTGAACGCACGTCTCGCTGCCCGTCGTGCCGAGCACCTTTACCGTCAGCGGCCCTTGCTGCAAAGCCCGCAGGGCCCTGAAGTCATTGTCGACGGCAAGCCGCTGCTGGCGTTCTGCAACAACGATTACATGGGCTTGGCGAATCACCCTGAGGTTATCGCTGCGTGGCAAACCGGCGCCGAGCGTTGGGGCGTTGGCGGTGGTGCCTCGCATTTGGTGATCGGCCACAGCACGCCCCATCACGCTCTCGAAGAAGCCCTCGCCGAGTTCACCGGGCGGCCTCGCGCGTTGTTGTTTTCCAACGGCTACATGGCCAACCTCGGCACGGTCACTGCGTTGGTGGGGCAGGGCGACACGGTGCTGGAAGACCGCCTCAATCACGCTTCGTTGCTCGACGCCGGTTTGCTCAGCGGCGCGCGTTTTTCCCGCTATCTGCACAACGACTGCGACAGCCTCGCCAGCCGGTTGGACAAAGCGGTCGGTGACACCTTGGTGGTCACCGACGGCGTGTTCAGCATGGACGGCGACGTCGCTGACCTCCCCGCGTTGGCCAAGGTTGCTAAAGCCAAAAACGCGTGGCTGATGGTCGACGACGCCCATGGCTTCGGCCCACTGGGTGCAAACGGTGCAGGCATCGTCGAACACTTCGGCCTCGGCATTGATGACGTCCCGGTGCTGATCGGCACGCTGGGCAAATCCTTCGGCACGGCCGGCGCGTTCGTTGCGGGCAGCGAAGAGCTGATCGAAACGCTGATCCAGTTCGCCCGCCCCTACATCTACACCACCAGTCAGCCGCCGGCGCTGGCGTGCGCAACCCTGAAAAGCCTCGAACTGCTGCGCACCGAACACTGGCGGCGTGAGCACCTGGCAGCACTCATCAAGCAGTTTCGCGCCGGCGCTCAAGCCCTTGGCCTGGAGCTGATGGACAGTTTCACGCCCATTCAGCCCATCCTTATCGGCGACAGCGGGCGCGCCTTGCGGCTGTCACAGTTGCTGCGAGCGCGCGGCGTGATGGTCACCGCCATTCGGCCGCCGACGGTGCCTGCGGGCAGCGCGCGTTTACGCGTGACATTATCCGCCGCCCACAGCGAGGCGCAGGTGCAGCTATTGTTGCAGGCACTGGAGCAGTGTTATCCGCTGCTGGGCGTATACGACTCATCGGAGCTGGACCATGCGTGATCAGTTGATCCTGTTGCCGGGCTGGGGCCTTGGCGTCTCGCCGCTTGAACCGCTGGCGGCAGCGCTGCGAGGGCTCGACGAACATTTGCGGGTCGTGATCGAGCCTTTGCCGGACATGGACACCGACAACCTCGACGAATGGCTCGATGAGCTGGATTCGACATTGCCCGACAATGTCTGGCTGGGCGGTTGGTCCCTGGGCGGCATGCTGGCCACCGAACTGGCCGCGCGCAGGGGCGAGCGCTGCTGCGGACTGGCAACGTTCGCCAGCAACGTCTGCTTCGTGGCCCGCAGCGAATGGCCCAACGCAATGCCGCAAACGGATTTCGACGCGTTCATTGCCGGTTGCAAAGCCGACCTGGACGCAACGCTCAAGCGCTTCACTCTGTTATGTGTGCAAGGCGCCGAAGAACCACGGGCGCTGTCGAGACAACTCAAAGCCTGCGCGCCCCACGGCACCAGTGCTGGCTTGATCGAAGGCCTGAAGCTGCTTGAACAAATGGACACGCGCAAAGCGCTGCAAGCGTTTCGCGGCCCTCAATTGCACCTGTTCGGCGGTCTTGACGCGTTGGTGCCCGCTGAAGCATCGGCGGATCTGCTTACCCTCCAGCCTGACATCGAAGTTGGCGTGATCGAGCAGGCCAGTCACGCCTTCATTCTGGAAAACCCGCACGGCGTCGCCGCTGCAGTTCATGCGTTTTTACACGAGTCCGGTGATGACTGATCTTTCCCACTGCGCGGTGCTGAAAGCCGTGAAACAGCAACAGGTTAATGGGCAGCAGGCACTGCCGGACAAGCGTCAGGTGGCGGCGTCCTTCTCGAAGGCGGCGGTCAGCTACGACAGCGTGGCCGACTTGCAGCGCGCCGTCGGCGCCGAATTGATGACGCGGTTGCCGGCCCTGGCGCCGTCCCGCTGGCTGGACCTGGGCAGCGGCACCGGTTGTTTCAGCCGCGCGCTGGCGCAGAGGTTTGCGCAAAGCGAAGGCGTTGCGCTCGACCTCGCCGAAGGCATGCTGCGTTATGCACGTCCTTTAGGTGGTGCCACTCATTACGTGGCAGGCGACGCGGAGAATCTTCCGCTGCGCGACGCCAGCGTTGATCTGATGTTCTCCAGTCTGGCAGTGCAGTGGTGCCCGGATTTTTCCGCGGTGCTGAGCGAGGCGGGCCGTGTGCTGAAACCGGGCGGCGTGTTCGCCTTCGCCAGCCTGTGCGTCGGGACTTTGTTTGAACTGCGCGACAGCTGGCAAGCGGTGGACGGCATGGTCCACGTCAACCGCTTCCGCGAGCGCGAGGCGTATCAACGCCTCTGCACTACCAGCGGTTTGGACGTGCGCAGCTTCGAAGTCCTGCCCCACGTCTTGCACTATCCCGACGTGCGCAGCCTGACTCACGAACTCAAGGCGCTGGGCGCGCACAACATCAACCCGGGTCGCCCGGGCGGCCTGACTGGCCGCGCCAGGATTCAGGCCTTGATGAATGCATACGAAAGGTTTCGTCAGGAAAAAGGCCTGCCCGCCACCTATCAGGTGGTGTACGCCGTTCTGGCGAAACCCGGCATTGATTAAAGAATGAGCTATTGAGTCAGTCCGTTCCACGGGCGCTATAGTAAGCAGGCAATAGTTTGAAATATCTGAACGGATGGTCGCCACGATGAGCGCTGCGTATTTCATCACGGGAACCGATACCGACGTTGGCAAGACCACCATCGCCACGGGGCTTCTGTACGCGGCGCGGCAGTCGGGGTTGAGCACGGCGGCGGGCAAGCCGGTGGCTTCAGGCTGCGACGTCAAACCCAAGGGGCTGCGCAACTCCGACGCCGTCGCCTTGCGCGCCGAATGTTCGATCCAGCTGACCTACAACGAGGTCAATCCGGTGGCCTTCGAGCCCGCGATCGCGCCCCATCTGGCCGCGCGGGAAGCGGGAGTCGCCCTGACCGTGCAGTCCTTGCTCGGGCCGATGCAGCATATCCTCGACAAGCAGGCTGACTTCACGCTGATCGAAGGCGCCGGCGGCTGGCGCGTTCCGCTGGCCGATCAAGCCAATCTGTCTGACCTGGCCATCGCGCTCAAACTGCCGGTGATTCTGGTGGTGGGCGTGCGCCTGGGTTGCATCAGCCATGCGTTGCTGTCAGCCGAAGCCATTGCCAATGACGGTCTGCAACTGGCGGGCTGGGTGGCGAATATCATCGATCCCAAAACGTCACGGCTTGAAGAAAACCTCGCCACGCTGGCTGAGCGTCTGCCGGCGCCATGCTTGGGTCGAGTGCCGTTCATGAAGAAGGCGACGGCGGAAATGATTGCCGAGCATCTGCATCTTGAGTTGCTGGACTAACCGTTAGGGCGTCGCCGAGTGTGAGGCGCGTCACAAGGCGCAATGCCACTAGTCGAATGGCAGAGTAATCCGCGCGCTTTGCTGCTTTAATCACGCTGTTCGCTATGAACAGAGGATCGTGCTCATGCAAATCTCACTGAACAACACGCTGTACCCAGGCCTTGGCGCAATGCAGGTCGGGCAGAACCGTGTCGATCAGGCTGCGACGCAACTGGCCAGCCCTGCGACTGAAGTGTCCGGACGCAGTCAGTCTTCGGATTTCCAGCTTGAGCGCCTTCGCTCCGTCGATCGCCCGCAACGCTCAGACATGGCCACCAATGTGGTTGAACTGACCCAGGGCCGGATTCAAGTTCAGGCTGGCGTTAAGGTCGAAAAAGCCAGCGATGAAATGCTTGGCACGCTGATCGACACCTTCGCCTGATCCTCCTCCCTTCGTGCGCTACGGCGCACGTCGCTGGATGCTCCTCCTCTCCTGAATAACGCCTCATTCACGCGCCCATCCCTCGAGCGCTGTGGCCCGCTTCCTCCCAACCCTCTCTAGACTCAACGCACCGGTCTGAACCGCCTGGCGTCGGACAAGCACGCCCGCGCGTTGCCCTTGTCAGGTGATGAAAGGTGCAGGGCGTCGCTTGACAAGGTATAGGCGTAAACGTATGTTTCAAACACCTGTTTGATCGCCGCGTGATCCCAAACGCCGGCGCCGGGGCAACGCCCCACAGTGACCACACGGTCATCCAATTCCAGGATTCACCAGCAGAGGTTATCGCTATGCCTGACTACAAGGCCCCCTTGCGTGATATTCGCTTCGTCCGTGACGAGCTGCTCGGCTACGAAGCGCACTATCAGAGTCTGCCAGCATGCCAGGACGCCACGCCTGACATGGTTGACGCCATTCTCGAGGAAGGCGCCAAGTTTTGTGAGCAGGTCCTGGCCCCGCTGAACCGTGTGGGTGACACCGAAGGCTGCACCTGGAGCGAGTCCGGCGTTAAAACGCCGACCGGTTTCAAGGAAGCCTACAAGCAGTTCGTCGAAGGCGGCTGGCCGAGCCTGGCCCACGACGTCGCCCATGGCGGTCAGGGTCTGCCTGAGTCGCTGGGTCTGGCGGTCAGTGAAATGGTCGGCGAAGCCAACTGGTCGTGGGGCATGTACCCGGGCCTGTCCCATGGCGCGATGAACACCATCTCCGAGCACGGCACCCCTGAACAGCAGGACGCTTACCTGACCAAGCTGGTCTCGGGCGAGTGGACCGGCACCATGTGCCTGACCGAACCTCACTGTGGCACCGACCTGGGCAT
Organism: Pseudomonas sp. NPDC078416; assembly: GCF_050268485.1. NCBI lineage: Bacteria > Pseudomonadati > Pseudomonadota > Gammaproteobacteria > Pseudomonadales > Pseudomonadaceae > Pseudomonas > Pseudomonas sp. NPDC078416. The sequence goes on from NZ_JBNNGV010000012.1 coordinate 115,032, forward strand.
GCTGCGCACCAAGGCCGAGCCTCAGGCTGACGGTTCGTACAAAGTGTCCGGCACCAAGATTTTCATTTCCGCTGGTGAACACGACATGGCCGATAACATCGTCCACATCGTGCTGGCCCGCCTGCCCGATGCACCTGCCGGCACCAAAGGCATTTCCCTGTTCATCGTGCCGAAGTTCGTGCCGGCCGCTGATGGCAGCGTCGGCGAGCGCAACGCTGTGAATTGCGGTTCGCTGGAACACAAGATGGGCATCCACGGTAACGCCACCTGCGTGATGAACTTCGACGGCGCCACCGGTTTCCTGATCGGCCCGCCGAACAAGGGCCTGAACTGCATGTTCACGTTCATGAACACCGCACGTCTGGGCACTGCACTGCAAGGTCTGGCCCACGCCGAGATCGGTTTCCAGGGCGGTCTGAAATACGCCCGCGAGCGTCTTCAGATGCGTTCGCTAACCGGACCGAAAGCGCCGGAAAAAGCCGCTGACCCGATCATCGTTCACCCGGACGTACGTCGCATGCTGCTGACCATGAAGGCCTTCGCCGAGGGTACTCGTGCGATGGTGTATTTCACCGCCAAGCAGGTCGATATCGCCAAGTACAGCGACGACGCCGAAGCCAAGAAGCAAGCTGACGGCCTGCTGGCGTTCATGACGCCGATCGCCAAGGCGTTCATGACCGAAGTCGGTTTCGAAGCCGCTAACCACGGCGTGCAGGTCTACGGCGGCCACGGCTTCATCGCCGAGTGGGGCATGGAGCAGAACGTGCGCGACGCCCGTATTGCCATGCTGTACGAAGGCACCACGGGTATTCAGGCACTCGACCTGCTGGGCCGTAAAGTGCTGATGACTCAGGGCGAGGCGCTCAAGGGCTTCACCAAGATCGTCCACAAGTTCTGCCAGTCCCAGGAAGGCAACGAAGCGATCAGCGAATTCGTGACGCCGCTCGCTGCGCTGAACAAAGAATGGGGCGAACTGACCATGAAGGTCGGCATGGCGGCCATGAAAGACCGTGAAGAAGTCGGTGCCGCTTCGGTGGATTACCTGATGTATTCCGGTTATGCGTGCCTGGCGTACTTCTGGGCTGACATGGCCCGTGTTGCAGCCGAGAAACTGGCGGCGGGCACCAGCGAAGAAGCCTTCTACACCGCCAAGCTGCAGACGGCGCGCTTCTACTTCCAGCGCATCCTGCCGCGCACCCGCACTCACGTGGCAACCATGCTGTCGGGCGCGAGCAACCTGATGGACATGCACGAAGAGCACTTCGGCCTGGCTTACTAAGTCACCGCAGGGCCTGACTTAAAGCCGCTTGCCCTTACGGACAAGCGGCTTTTTTGTGCCTGCCGATTTTTGCTTCAAGGTCATGCACATTCTCCTCATCCTATGCATGTCGCGGCCGATACAGGCACAATGCCATTTAATCAGCACTCGCATCATTCGGTGAGGAGATAGTCCTTTTGCTGCGCCCCTCTGCCGCACGGCTCAGTCACTTTTTACCCTCTCTGGCCCTGCTGATTGCCGGACTGGCAGCCGCGTACGTGAAAGACCTTAACGTCTTCTTCACCTCACTTTTCAACGTGCTGCCCACGCTGGTGCTGTTGCTGGGCGGCGCGTATTGCGGTGTGTACAAGCGACAGCGTGAACTGTTTCTGATGATCACGGTGTACATCGCCTATTTCCTGCTCGATACACAGACCGACTACTACCGCGATAACGGAAAAGTCCGAGAGGACGCCGCCGTGGTGTTTCACCTGTGTTGCCTCTTGCTACCAGTCATGTTTGGCCTGTTTGCCGCATGGGAAGAGCGGACCCACCTGTTTCAGGACCTTGTCGCCCGGCTGGCCGTGCTGGTTGCTGTCGGCAGCGTCGCCCTGGGCCTCGAACAGAGCTTCCCCGCCGGGCTGCTGGCCTGGCTGGCCGACATCCGCTGGCCGGCGCTGCATGGCGAGTGGATGAGCCTGATCCAGTTGTCCTACGTCACCTTTCTGATCGCGTTTGCCGTGCTCATCACGCAGTACCTGTATAAGCCGCGCCCCCTGCATGCGGCTCAACTGGTGGGGTTGCTCGGGATGTTCTGGGCGTTACCCAAAACCTTCATCCTGCCGTTCACCCTAAACATTATGTGCAGCCAGGTGATGTTGATGATTGCGGCGGCGGTCGCGCACGAGGCCTATCAAATGGCCTTCCGCGACGAACTGACCGGGCTGCCAGGTCGACGTGCACTCAATGAACGGATGCAGCGACTCGGCCGCAATTACGTGCTGGCGATGAGCGACGTGGATCATTTCAAGAAATTCAACGACATCCATGGCCACGATGTCGGCGATCAGGTGCTGCGTCTGGTGGCGAGCAAACTGTCGAAGATCACCAATGGCGGCGGGCGCGCCTATCGCTATGGCGGTGAAGAGTTCGCCATCGTGTTTGCCGGCAAAACCCTGGAAGAGTGCATGCCACACCTTGAGGCTATTCGCGAAAGCATTGCCAGTTATCAGATTCAGCTGCGCAATCAGGACAATCGTCCGAATGATGACCTGCAAGGGCGTCAGCGTCGGGCGGGGTCCCAGGCTTCAGCGGTGTCGGTGACCGTGAGCATCGGCGTGGCCGAGCGTCTGCCGGAGCACCGCAATCCGGAAGAAGTCCTCAAATCCGCCGACCAGGCGCTGTATGCCGCCAAAGGCGCCGGGCGTAACTGCGTCATCAGTCATGCGCAGACCAGCAAACGCGGCGCCGTCCGAATGGCCGCTGCCGGCTAAGACGTACTCATTTTGTGCTGTAGGCAAACGCACTTTGGTGCGTGCACCGGCATTTGTATGGCTACGAATGGGTCGTGACCAGATATCCATTAATAGTCACGCGTTGACCCTATGTGTCGCAAATGGTGTTCATGTACACTCGTTCCACTGACACATCGGCGCCGCAATATCCCTGCTGTGGCGCTCCTCCCCCGAGTTCTTTGCCGCTGAAACGAGGTTTGCCATGGCTGACTACAAAGCGCCCTTGCGCGATATGCGCTTCGTCCTCAATGAAGTGTTCGAAGTCTCCCGACTTTGGGCCACGCTGCCCGAATTGTCCGAAACCGTGGACGCCGAGACCGTCGAGGCGATTCTCGAAGAAGCGGGCAAAGTCACTGGCAGATCCGTTGCACCGCTGAGCCGCGCGGCCGATGAAGAAGGCTGCCACTGGAAAGACACCGTCGTCACCACCCCGGCAGGCTTCGTTCAGGCTTACAAGACGTACGCTGAAGGTGGCTGGGTCGGCGTCGGCGGCAACCCCGAGTTCGGCGGCATGGGCATGCCCAAAGCGGTGTCTGCTCAGGTCGAAGAGATGGTCAATTCCGCAAGCCTGGCATTCGGGCTGTACCCGATGCTGACGTCCGGCGCCTGCGTTTCGATCAACAACCACGCCAGCGAGGCGTTGAAGGCCAAGTACCTGCCGAACATGTACGCCGGGGTATGGGCCGGTTCGATGTGCCTGACCGAAGCCCACGCCGGCACCGACCTCGGGATTATCCGCACGAAAGCGGAGCCCCAGGCCGATGGGTCATACAAGGTCAGCGGCACGAAAATCTTCATCACCGGCGGCGAACACGACCTCACCGAGAACATCATCCACTTGGTGCTGGCCAAGCTGCCTGACGCACCGGCAGGGCCGAAGGGCATTTCGCTGTTCCTCGTGCCGAAGATCATGGTCAATGACGATGGCAGTCTCGGTGAGCGCAACACGGTGTTCTGCGGGTCCATCGAACACAAGATGGGCATTCAGGCCTCGGCCACCTGCGTGATGAATTTCGATCAAGCCGCAGGCTATTTGATCGGCGAGCCTAATAAAGGCCTCGCGGCGATGTTCACCATGATGAATTACGAGCGTCTGGGCGTCGGCATTCAGGGCCTCGCGTCCGGCGAGCGCTCGTATCAGAACGCGATCGAGTACGCCCGCGACCGACTGCAAAGCCGGGCCCCGACGGGCGCGCAGTCCAAAGACACCATCGCTGACCCGATCATCGTTCACCCCGATGTGCGTCGCATGCTGCTGACCATGAAGGCGCTGAACGAAGGCGGTCGCGCGTTCTCCACGTATGTGGCCCTGCAACTGGACACCGCCAAGTACAGCGAAGACGCCAACGTGCGTCAGCGCGCCGATGCGTTGGTTGCGCTGCTGACGCCTGTTGCCAAGGCCTTCCTCACCGACATGGGCCTGGACACCACCGTGCACGGTCAGCAGGTGTTCGGCGGTCACGGCTACATTCGCGAGTGGGGTCAGGAGCAACTGGTTCGTGACGTGCGCATCACCCAGATCTACGAAGGCACCAACGGCATTCAGGCGCTGGACCTGATGGGCCGTAAGGTTGTCGCCAGTGGCGGGGCGTATTACAAGCTGTTCTCTGACGAAGTTCGTCAATTCATCGCTTCATCCGACAGCTCGCAAGCCGAGTTCACCAAGCCGTTGGCCGCCGCCCTGACCACGCTGGACGAGATGACCGACTGGGTACTGGACCGGGCCCGTAGCAACCCGAACGAAATCGGTGCCGCGTCCGTCGAGTATCTGCATGCATTCGGATACACGGCCTACGCCTACATGTGGGCGATGATGGCAAAAGCCGCGTGGGGCAAAGAAGCTCAGGAGGACTTCTACGCCGGCAAACTGGGTACTGCGCGTTTCTACTTCGCGCGTCTGCTGCCGCGGATTCAGTCCCTTTCGGCTTCCGTCAAGGCAGGGAGTGAGTCCCTGTACCTATTGGAGGCGTCACAGTTCTGACACTCAGAAAGTCGTGTAAGCATTTGCTTACACGACGTGGTGGCATTCGGCTCTATCGCTCCAGTGGATCCAAGTTTAATCTACTCACATGGACGTAGCGCAGGACGCGCAACAGATAACAGGGACACGTAAGGGATTGCCTGCCAGGATGGCGGGAAGAAATGGAAGTCATGGGAAACAGTCTGGAAAACCTCGCTTAGGCGGGGTTTTCTTTTTTCTGCGTCCTGGAAAAATCCTGCGCCGTCGGGCGCTTCGCGTGGTGCGCCTGCGGGAAGGTCATGGCTTGATGATATGTGTCGCGGAACCCCTGTAACGGCCCAAGGTCGATTAGCTGTGCGGCCCCCATTGGGCCATTAAACAGGAGCTCCACCCATGGACATCATTCGCATCATCATCGCCATCCTGCTGCCACCCCTGGGCGTGTTCCTGCAAGTGGGCCTCGCTGGCGCCTTCTGGCTGAACATCCTGCTGACCCTGCTGGGTTACATCCCGGGGATCATCCATGCGATCTACATCATTGTCAGTCGCAAGTAACCCGATCCGGTCAACAGCGCGCTTCCTGTCTCAGGTCAGCTGACGTAGAGTCCGACGTCGGACTTTATGATCAGGAAGGTCAGGGATGGACGTTGTTTTGGGATTGCTCGCCGCTCTGTTCTGGGGCGGCACAGATTTTCTGGTAGGGCTCAATGCCCGTGCGGTAGGGGTCAAGCGAGCGGTTTACTTCGGTCAGGCGCTTGGCTTTCTGATCATGTGCACGCTCTTGTTGAGCTATCCGGCCTTCATCTCCAAATCATTATCTGCCCCTTGGCCTGTATGGCTTCTAGTTGTCCTGGCCTCGGTTTTCACGGTGAGTGGAGCCTTGGCGTTATCCAAGGCGTTCTCGCTCGGCAAAGCTTCAATTGTGGCTCCACTGGTGACGTCGTACGGCGTATTCACCACGCTATTGTCGTGGGCGAGCGGCGAGCAGATATCGCTGACGCAACTGTCGTTGATTGCTTTGTGTGTGCTGGGGGTTGTTTTGTCGAGCATCACGTCTGGCGAAGATTCCAGAGCGAAAAAGCACAATCGCCAAGCGATTGGTTACGCACTGGGCGCCGCCTTGCTGTACGGGTCGAGCTTCTGGATGCAGGGTCGCTACACGTTGCCAGCATTGGGGCCCGTCACGATGCTTTGGCTGGGGTATCTGGTCGGCCTCGCCGTTTTGTCGCCGATGATTTTACGAATGAAAGATGCCCTGAAGCTGCCGCCTGTACGCGCCGGGGTAACCCTTGTGGCAGCGAGCCTGCTGAACCTGGGTGGATTCTCCGCGTTCTCGTATGGCGTGATGGTGGGATCGGTTTCGGTGGTCACCGTCATCAGCACCCTTTCAGGGGGGATCGCCGCCGTGCTTGGCTTCCTGTTCTTCAAAGAGCGGCTCAGCACCATTCAGGTCTGCGGGGTGGGGCTGGTATTGATCGGTGCCGTGGCGCTGCACGTGTATGGATGACTGAATGTGTTCGTTGTTTCAGAGGGGCCACAGGTTCAAATCAAACAGGGCAGCATCTTTGGCCGCTGATAATTCCAGGGCCAAATGCAATGAGTAGGAGCCGGCTTGCTGGCGAATGCGTCATGTAAGACGCTGCAGTGTCGTCTGGACACGCGGTTCGCCAGCAAGCCGGCTCCTACGGATGTGGGGCGGCCATCAACACTCGGAACGGCAAATGCCTGACGCCTCAACCATCAATCACCTTCCGATAAAACGCCCACTCGGTTTCCAGTGCATGGGCCAGGTTGGCGGCTTTGCGGAAGCCATGGCGTTCGTCAGGGTAGAAATGCCCTTCCGCCGGGATGCCGTTTTCCAGTAAGGCATTGAGCATGTCGCGGGTCTGGGCGGGGACGACCACGGCGTCGAGTTCGCCCTGGAAGAAGATCACCGGGACCTTGATCTGATCGGCATGCAGCAGCGGCGTACGCGCCCGATATCGCGCCATGTCGACGTCGGGGTCGCCGATCAGCCAGTCCAGGTAGTCTGCTTCGAACTTATGCGTGGCTTCCGCCAGCGCCAGCGGGTCGCTCACCCCATACAGGCTCGCGCCCGCGCGGAACACATCCTTGAAAGCCAATGCGCACAGCGTCGTATAGCCACCGGCACTGCCCCCGCGAATGAATGCGTTTTCTGGATCGATCAGGCCCTGGTTGCCCAGGTATTCAACCACTGCGCAGGCGTCTTCGACATCGACAACGCCCCACTCCAGAAACAGTGCCTGGCGATAGGCGCGGCCATAACCGGTGCTGCCGCGGTAGTTGAGGTCGGCGACGGCAAAGCCCCGCTGCGTCCAGAACTGAATGCGCGGGTCCAGCGCGGGGTAGCAGGCGGAGGTCGGGCCGCCGTGGATAAACACCACCAGCGGGGGCTTTTCGTCGCCATTCATCGCTGGATAAAAATACCCGTGGGCTTCGCTCGAGCCGCTTGGATAACGCAAGGTTTGCGGCTGGCTGATGCGCTCGACGGGGAGCGGGCTCACGCCGCCGGCCAATACCTGAACGTGCTTGTCAGCACGCCCGATGGCAATCACCGCAGAGGGGCTGACGGGCGACGCCGCGATGCAATAGAGGTAGTCCGCGTCCACCGCGAGGCTTCTGAAACGGCTGTAATCGCCGCTGAAATCTTCAACTGAATCCTGCGCCGAGCGCACGCCGAGCAGGCCTTTACCGTCTTCGAACCAGGCGGCGAGGTACGCGCCGTCGCCGAGCGGCGCCCAAGTCGACGCGCCCAGTTGCCACGGCGCCGAAGCGTGGTCGGCAGGGGCGGCAGGCAGTGCTTCAAAACCATCCAGCGTCTCAACCCACGGCTGCCAGAAGCCGGCGCGGTCAGTCAGGCAATACAATCGGCCCGTTTCATCAAAGCGAGGTTGCTGCAGCGATTCCAGACCCAATCCGCCCGCGAGACAGTGCGGCCGGCCCCAGGCAAGATCCGCCTGGCGTTCGACGCTCATGAGTCGCGTGGATGTCCACGGCTGATGGGGCCTCCACCACTCTATCCATACCAGGCGATTGCCATCCGGGCTGACGGTGGGCGATGCATAAAAGTCGGCGCCCTCGGCCAGCACATGGCGGCGGCCGTCGGCGACGTCGAAGGCGACCAGTCGATGGGTATCCTTATCCTCCTCGACCGCCAGAATCTGCCCACGCGCATAGCGGACGTCTCCGAAGAGTTTGTCGCCCTGGGTCAGGGGATGAGGGGTTTGAGCGTCGAAGGGCTGGAGGTAAATCTGCTGGTCCGCCTCATTGACGAACACCACAGCATGGTCGGTCAAACAGAACGACCCGCCGCCATACTCATACACCCGGCTGCGCACGCTGAAACCTTCGGGGGTCAGGCAAGCAGTTGCGCCGTCGTGCCAGCGCCAGATGCGCGTCGCGGCATCTTGCGGGCGGAATTCACTCCAGAAAAGCCCCGCAGGGCTGACGCTGAGTTCGGCGAAATCAGTACCTGCCGCCACAGCCTGGGCGGCAGAAAGAAGGTCAGGACTTGGCGATGAGGCGTGAGTTTCGTTCATTGCGGAAGGCCAGTTGCTCGATGGTCTGGCTAGCATACTCGGCTTCATCACGCGCCTGGGTGATCAAGTGGTGCTGCGGCGATTTGCTGCACACCGGGTCCGTGTTGCTCGCATCGCCGGTGAGCATGAACGCCTGACAACGGCAGCCACCGAAGTCTTTTTCCTTCTCGTCGCAGGAACGGCAAGGCTCTGGCATCCACTCGTAACCGCGAAAGCGATTGAAGCCGAACGACTCGTACCAGATGTGCTGCATCGTGTGATCGCGCACATTGGGGAACTGGATCGGCATCTGGCGCGCCCCATGGCAGGGCAGCGCAGTACCATCCGGCGTCACGGTCAGAAACAGATTGCCCCAGCCGTTCATGCAGGCTTTTGGGCGCTCTTCGTAGTAATCGGGGGTGACGAAGATCAGCTTCACCGGGTGGTTCTCAGCGGCGAGCTTGACCCGGTATTCGTTGGTGATGCGTTCGGCGCGCACGAGCTGGTCTTTGGTCGGCAGCAAGCCCACACGATTCAGGTGCGCCCAGCCGTAGAACTGACAGGTCGCCAGCTCCACGAAGTCAGCTTCCAGTGCCACGCAGAGCTCGATGATCTTGTCGATCTTGTCGATGTTGTGCCGATGGGTCACGAAGTTGAGGACCATCGGGTAGCCATGCTTTTTCACGGCGCGGGCCATTTCCAGCTTTTGCGCGAAAGCCTTCTTCGACCCGGCGAGCATGTTGTTCACTTGCTCGTCGCTGGCCTGGAAACTGATCTGGATGTGGTCCAGCCCGGCTTCCTTGAAGTCGATGATCTTCTGCTCGGTCAGGCCGATGCCGGAGGTGATCAGGTTGGTGTAGAAACCCAGCCGACGCGCTTCGGCGATCAGCTCGGCCAAGTCCTGACGCACCAGCGGCTCGCCACCCGAGAAGCCGATCTGCGCCGCGCCCATTTGCCGGGCTTCGGCCATGACTTTGAACCACTGCTCGGTGCTCAGCTCCTGGCCCTGCTTGGCAAAATCCAGCGGGTTGGAGCAATACGGGCACTGCAACGGGCAGCGATAGGTCAGCTCGGCGAGCAGCCACAGCGGCAACCCGACCGGGGGCGTGGGCGGAATGTAGATGTCGGACGGGGTGTTCACTGAGTCAGGCAAATTCGATCCAGAGTTCTGCACGGGCGACCTCCATGAATTGCTCGACATCAGTGCCGAGCTCGGGAACGCCGGGGAATTTTTCGTCAAGCAACGCAATGATCGCGCCGACGCTGCGCTGACCATCGATCAGGCCGCCAATCGCGCTCGCGCTGTCATTGAGCTTGATCATGCCCTCGGGGTAGAGCAGCACGTGGCCGTTTTGCGCGGGCTCGAACTGGAAACGATAACCGCGGCGCCAACTGGGTACCTGTTCGCGATTGAAGCTCATAGGGCGATTCCTTTGTGCCAGACGCGTTGGTCGGTCACGCTGTGATAGGGCGGGCGATTCAGCTCGTACGCCATGCTCATGGCATCGAGCATGCTCCACAAAATGTCGAGTTTGAACTGCAGAATTTCCAGCATGCGCTCCTGGCCTTCCCGCGTGGTGTAGTGCTGCAGCGTGATCGCCAGACCATGCTCGACGTCGCGGCGGGCCTGACCCAGGCGGGTGCGGAAGTATTCGTAGCCGGTCGGGTCGATCCATGGATAGTGCTGCGGCCAGCTGTCCAGACGCGACTGATGGATCTGCGGCGCAAACAGCTCGGTCAGCGAACTGCTCGCCGCTTCCTGCCAGTTGGCGCGCCGGGCGAAGTTGACATAGGCATCGACGGCAAATCGTACGCCGGGCAGGACGAGCTCCTGCGAGCGCAACTGGTCGGGGTCCAGTCCCACGGCCTGACCCAGACGCAACCAGGCCTCAATACCGCCGTCTTCACCGGGCGCGCCGTCATGGTCGAGCAAGCGCTGAATCCACTCGCGGCGGATCTCCCGGTCCGGGCAGTTGGCCAGAATCGCAGCGTCCTTCAGCGGGATATTCACCTGATAGTAGAACCGGTTGGCGACCCAGCCCTGAATCTGCTCGCGGGTCGCGCGCCCTTCATACATCGCCACATGGAAAGGGTGATAGATGTGGTAATACGCGCCCTTGGCGCGCAGGGCCTGTTCGAATTCAGCGGGGGACAGCGGCGTTGCATCGCTCATGTCGGCACTCTTCCTGACGAATGTGGGGCGCGGTTTACTGAAAGTGCTTTCCTACAGCTCGATGCTCATCCCATCGAACGCCACTTCGACGTTACGTCGCGCCAGTTCAGCGCGCTCGGGCGAGTCTTCGTCGAGGATCGGATTGGTGTTGTTGATGTGAATAAGCACCTTGCGCTGTTGCGGCAGCTTCTCCAGCACTTCAAGCATGCCGCCGGGGCCGTTTTGCGCCAGATGACCCATCTCCGTACCCGTGCGGGTGCCCACGCCACGGCGCTGCATTTCGTCGTCATCCCACATCGTGCCGTCGACCAGCAGGCAGTCGGCGCCGCTCATTTTCTCCATGAGGGCATCGTCGACTTTGCCCAGGCCCGGCGCGTAGAACAGTTTGCCGCCGGTGCTCAGGTCCTCGACCATCAGGCCGATGTTATCGCCCGGGTGTGGATCGAATCGGTGTGGCGAGTAGGGCGGTGCCGCGCTGCGCAGTGGAAATGGCGTAAAGCGCAGATTCGGGCAGGCCGGAATGACAAAGCTGCCCTCCAGCTCGATGCGATTCCAGGCCAGGCCGCCGTTCCAGTGTGTGAGCATGTTGAACAGCGGGAAACCCGTGCTCAAGTCCTCGTGGACCATGTCCGTGCACCAGACCTGATGCGGGCAGCCTTCACGCAGGCTCAGAAGCCCGGTGGTGTGGTCGATCTGGCTGTCCATCAGAATGATCGCGCTGATCCCGGTATCGCGCAGGCCGCGATTGGGCTGCATCGGGGCAAAACCCTGAAGCTGTGCGCGGATGTCGGGAGAGGCGTTGCACAAGATCCAGTTCACACCGTCGTCCGACAGCGCGATGGACGACTGGGTGCGCGCGTGCGCCCGCAAGCTGCCGTCGCGAAAGCCTGCGCAATTGGCGCAGTTGCAGTTCCACTGAGGGAAACCACCGCCGGCGGCGGAACCGAGAATCTGGATGTGCATGTAAACCCCGTAGCGACGGACCAGTCCGGCCCTGAATTCAGAATCGCGTTAATAAAAAAGCCCCGGCGAACCGAGGCTTCTCACCGCGCAACAATCAACGGCTTGCGAAGTACATGGTGACTTCAAAGCCGATACGCAGATCAGTGTAAGCAGGTTTAGTCCACATAATTGACTCCTTCTGGGTTAGTGCAGCGGTGGGTGAGTACATTCGTTAGTGCTCCTGCGAGCGGAGACGTTCAAATGCTTAGGGGCCTATGTTACTAAAATTATCGGAAGGCCAATGATGAAATATCCGATAAAGATCCTTGCACAACGGGCAATGATCACCTGTATGCGGGCCGTGACCGAAGCGGGCTAGAGCGGGCTGGAACGGTTCGACAGGCAGAGTCTGGGGCTGTCGGGCTGGGCCAGCCGATGAGCGGTTTCGAGCAGAGCGGCTTGCTGAAGATGTGCAAGGGAATGTTGCAGGCGGGCGCTGTAGTCGCTGCCGTGTCCCGCCAGATGCGCTTGCCAGAGCAGATCGGCCGCTTGCGGATGCTCCATGTCAGCCGTTTCGAGCTGATCCTGCAGGGTTTGTACTTGGGCGGGTAAGTCTGCGGCGTTGATCAATGTCGGCAGACCCTCGATGAAGGCCTCGATATGCGCAACGAGTTGCTCCGCGCTCGCGCTGGGCGATTGCACGCCGAACAACAGACCGCCCTGGCCAGCGATCTGTCGGAAACCGCTGAAAACGGCGTAACCCAACTGCAACTCGACCCGTAGGCGCTGGTAGAACGGGGCCTGCAACAGCTGTGCGAAGAGTCGCCACGTGGCCTCATCGTGGAGAGAATCGGATGGCGTCGGATAGAACATCAACAGCGCAACTTCGGCAGATTCTGACGGTTCAACTTCCCAACGCGTTCCGGAAGCCCGAAGTGTCGCGTGCGTTGAATGCCCCGGGAAACCGGGGATAAGCCGAGCGGCGTGGCTTAACCCATTTCGCGCTAAGGGTGTAAAGCCCGTGGCAAACCCTGTCCAACTGGCCTCAGCCCACACGCGCTGCAGATTGTCAGTCTGTTGGGGGACTGAGTTGTTCAAATAATGATCAGGTAAGGTCTTCAACAGCTGACGTATCGGGATGAGGGCCGGTTCATTATCTGGCGCACTGTAGCGCGCCAGGGTTTGCGCAGCCGGCTGGCCGAGCAGACGCACCGCCTGTTCCAGCACGGCGGTCAACGGTTCCGCCAAGCCTGAGGCTTTCAATTGCCAGAACCTGCCGTAAGAACTGAATGCCAGCGTGACCCCCGCTTGATTGGCCTGAGCAGCCAGTGGTTTCAAGCTTTCACCCAGCACTCGTGCAAGCGTTGGTTGCGCCGTGGCAAGCGTCCATCGCACGTACACCGCGGCCTCGCCGTTTGCTGGCAACGCGTCGCTGAATGTCAGCGCAGGCAAGTGCGAGGTCGGCGCAGTGGCTGGCGCTGTCTGCTTGAGAAATGGATTGGGTTTGGGCAGGCGCCAATGGACGCTTGAGGCCTCGTACGCCGAAGACTCGCCTTGCGCCTGCAACAGCGTCTGTGGTGTGAGCTGGCTGAGCAGTGCGTTGACCGCGTCTACCGAAAGACCCGCCTTATCAGGTTCAGCGCTGAAATACCGCGCCAGCGACAGCGCACCACTGGCGGACAGGCGCCTTTGTTCCAGCCGCGCGGATTCTTCGAGCAACGGGCGGTAATGGGATTTGAAGAAGGCGAGCCAGCTGAAGACCATTGCTGACACGTGCGCTGACGCGTCGGGTGCCTTCGCGGCCAATGCGATCTCAATGTCGATGACTGCCTGGCCGGCAAACTCATACATGACCTCGGCCTTCAGCGATTCAATCAAGCCTCGGTCACGCAGCTCCGTCACCAGCCCGCCCCCTTGCGCGTCATTCATCCAGGTGCAGAGAAACGCCGCGGCCTGCTCCTGCCCTACCGGTAAGCCTTCGCACGCGAACGTCAGATGCATCCGACGCTGATCAGCCTCACCGATTGGCTTCGGTTCATCAGTGAGCAGCGCAGGTGGTCTCTGCTGCTCAACCCGGCTGCCTTGAGCGAAATACCCGCCAGATTGCGCTGCAAGTTCCCCCAGCTCATCCAGCGACTGAGGCCCCGCGAGGCTCAACGTCATCTGTCCGGCCTGATAGAACCGTCGATAGAAATCCTGCAGCGCATGCTGAAATGCCTGACGCGGAACCGGGAGACTGAATCGATTGCCTGCATGAAACCCGCGCAGGGGATGAAAGGCCGACAAGGGCTGCAGACGTTTCAGCCCATCACGAGAGGCATCGTCCCGCGACCAGGCGATGAATTCCGCGTGCAGCACCTCCCTTTCTCGTAGCTGATCGGCAATCGTCATACGGGGATGGGCGAGCATTTCGCACAGCCGCTCAAGACCGTCGAGGAACACGGCGCGCGGCAGCTCGAAGAAAAAGTCGGTGGTGCGCTCGCGCGTGCTGGCGTTCACCTGCCCGCCATGACGCTGCACGAATGCCATCAGCTTTTCGTCGTCCGCAAAGCGCTCGGTGCCGAGAAAGAACAGATGCTCGAGAAAATGCGCCAGCCCCGGCCAGCGGGCCGACACGTCATGACTGCCTGCCGCCACCCGCAATGCCGCGGCGCAACGCTTTAAACGTGAGGCCGAAAAAAGCACCACGTTCAAGCCATTGGGCAGGGTGAGTGATCGTCGGCTGATGTCGTTGGGCATGGCGCTTGTGATGTTTGATGACTGAGCGGCCATGCTAGCGGATAACGAGCGTGCAGGGTGGGGCGTGCTCAGTGCCGACGCTGGGCGATTACCCTAGGGTTTACCCAGACCGGAATAAAAGCCCGGCCGGCGATCCTTGAAATACGTATTGATCGCCTGAGATTCGCTCATCGATTCACGATCCAGATCCGCAATCACCAGTGCCTCATCCTGACCGGCAAGCCCGATTTGCCGACCGTCTGGCGCACAGATGCTGCTCAAACCGCAGTAATGGATCTCGCCCTCACTGCCGCAGTAATTGGCATACACCAGGTAGCACTGGTTCTCGAAGGCGCGGGCTCGCACGGTGACTTCCGCGACGAAATCGTAGGGCGCCATGTTGGCAGTCGGTACGAGAATCAGGTCTGCGCCGGCCAATGCGAGACGCCGCGTATTCTCGGGAAACTCGACGTCGTAGCAGATCAAAAAGCCGAGCTTCCAGTCCTCGAATTCCACCACCGGAAAGTGCTCATCGCCCGCGCTGAACATCGCGTTGTCAAGGTCGCCATACAGATGGGTCTTACGGTAGTTGCAGAGCGGCACGCCTTGCGCGTCGATCAACTGCACGGCGTTGTAAACCTGATCGTCGCCGCTCAACTCCGGGTAACCGTACAAAATCGCGACGCCCGTGGCCTGAGCGATCTCGGCAATCTTCAGCGCAGCCGGACCGTCGCTCGCTTGCGCCAACTCCCGCGCGGCGTTAGCACCGATGTTGTAGCCGCTGAGAAACATCTCCGGAAAGACCAGCAGCGCCGCACCCTGCGCCGATGCCTCGATTGCCTGAGCTTCCAGGCGCATAAGATTGGCGCTGACATCCAGCGGCAGAGGCGGGCATTGGTAGAGAGCGACGCGCATAGAGGCTTCCTTATTCCGGCAAAACGATCGGGCCGATCTCGTGGAACACGTCACCCGGGCCCGGGTTCTCGGCGTGAGTCTTGCCGCCGAAGTGGGTCATGATGCCCCACACCGCGTTCAGCGAAGTCTGCACGGCGCCTTCGACCCAGGCGGGTGTCCAGGACACATCGTCACCGGCGATGAAAATGCCCCGTTGCTCGTCAGGCATGTCCTTCTGCATGAAGTGCGCGTACATCCGCTGGTTATAGCGATAGTGGCCCGGCAGCGCGCCTTTGAAGGCGCCGAGGAAGTGTGGGTCAGATTCCCACGACACGGTGATCGGGTCTCCGATGACGCGCGCGGCGATATCGACCTTCGGGTAGATCTTTTTCAGCGCGCCAAGCGCCAGGCTGACGCGTTTTTCCACCGGGTGAGGCAGCATTTTCAGCGCGTCGCTCATCCACGAGTAGGACAGGCAAATCACCCCCGGCTTCTCGACGCCGTTGGAATAGGTGCCGTTGTCGAACAGGTAAGTGCCACGGGTCAGGCGATCAGTGAGAGTCATGCTCATAAGGTCGCGGCCGGTCTCCGGGTCTTTGTCCTTCCAGAACGGCCGGTCGACCATGACGAAGGTTTTCGACGCCTGCATGTAGCGCGTGCGGTCCAGTGCCATCCACATCTTCTGCGAGAACAGCGATTCTTCGCACTCGATCTGG
The DNA here is from genome assembly GCF_050268485.1 of Pseudomonas sp. NPDC078416. Lineage (NCBI taxonomy): Bacteria > Pseudomonadati > Pseudomonadota > Gammaproteobacteria > Pseudomonadales > Pseudomonadaceae > Pseudomonas > Pseudomonas sp. NPDC078416. Next base: position 130,746 of record NZ_JBNNGV010000012.1, read on the forward strand.
GTGGTCAGCAACCAAGTTTGGCACGTGGCCAGAACCGCATCGTAATGGCGAACGTCACCCAGATTGTCGGTGACCGCGAACTGGCCGTTGGCGGCCCGGCTGATGCCCTTGACCCCCGTGCGCGGGGCGCCCCGGTGAAGCGTCGACAGGCTGGTGCCCTCGGGCCAATGCGCGCACCGCTCAGGGGCGTGGCGCCAGATGCCGATGGGTACTTGCCCGACGCCGCCGACGATCAGGTGCTGGTGATCGTCGCAGTTGGTCATGACCACCCGGAAGATCTCCAGCATCGAGTTCGGGAAGTCCGAGTCCCAGCCACCGGTGCCGAAACCGACTTGACCAAACACTTCGCGGTGATAGAACGACAGTTTGGCGAAGGCTTTGGACGTGGCGACGAAATCATAGAACGTGCGGTCGTCCCACAACGGCACCAGCTTGTCCCACAACTCTTTAAGCCGAGGCACGTCGCGGTCGCGGATAGCTTGCTGAATGTCGGCAAACTGCGAGCCGTCCTCCAGCGCGTCGGCCCAGGCGTCGGCGACTTCCTGAAACAGCGCAGGCAAGTCCGACAGTTTCTGTGCGTAGTGGGTGCTGCCTTCCAGGTCAATCACCGTGCTGCCGGACGCAGCCGTTAGCGGGTTAGGGAAGGGTTTGGATTCCAAGCCGAGCTTGTCGACGTAGTGATAAAACGCGGTGGAGGAGACAGGGAAGCGCATGCCGCCCAGCTCGGCGATGATGCCTTCAGCGCCTTCGAACTGTTGCGAACGCAGACGGCCGCCCATTTTGGAGGCTTCATAAACGACGGGTTTGAGGCCCAGCTTCATCAGCTCATAAGCCGCCACCAGGCCCGCGATGCCTGCGCCGACGATCGCCACCTCTTTGCCGAAGTTTTCCGTCGGAATGCTGCCCAGGCCCGCCGGGTGTTCAATCCAGTCATCGAAGGCAAACGGGAAGTCCGGGCCGAAAATGGTGATCGGTTTCTTTCCGTTGGCAGGGTGGCGATTGTTCTTCATGACTGACCTTGTTCGAGTGGGGCGCGAAAGGGGACAAGTCTAGATAACAGTTGGGACGTTAATAAGACGCAGAGTGTCGTCGTTGTGTCGAGAAGTCATGCAAAGTGACGAGATGGTTCGTCACATTGTCAGAATTGGCCCATTCAGGACGGCTGCCCGCGGTCGATCTTGCTGCTGAGGATGATCGACGTGGTGGTCTTCTCGACGCCATCGACACTGCCGATCAAATCAAGCATCTGATCTAGCTGCTCTGGCGAATCCGTACGCAGCCACGCGACGTAATCGAACTCGCCACTCACGGCGCACAATTGCTGCACCTGCGCCATCGCACTCAGTCGCCGCAACACTTCCTTGCCCGAGCGGGGCTGCACGGTGATCCCGACATAAGCCTGCAAGCCGCCATCCACCAGCCGCTGACCCAGACGCACGCCATAGCCGGTGATGATTTTGGCTTTCTCCAGGCGCGCCAGTCGCGAGGTCACGGTCGTGCGCGCGACGCCCAATTGCCGCGCCAGATAGGCGACCGGTTCCCGGGCATTGATTTGCAGCGCGGCGATCAGTTTGCGGTCGATGTCGTCGAGCGCTGGTGGGCGGGTGTCAGGCAAGGGCGGATCTCCTTCGGCAAGCGGGGCATGTTAGGAGATTCCGTAGGGGTTTGGGTGATATTCGAACCAGGGGGCACGGTGGCAACCGAGGTCATTGTCGCTGTTTGCCCAGCAGGGATGGGCGTACGGGAACTTGCGCCGGTTATGCAGGACTTTTCTGCGCTGTAAGGGTTTTGTCATTCTTCTGTCACCCCCGACGTGCCTAAATTCCCTCCCCACCCCCTTTGAATCCACGCCGGGAGCCTCGTCATGACTCTGGATTTCTCCGAAACCGCCCGCTACATCCAGGCCGATATCCTCGACAGCTTCGACGAAGAACTGGAAATGGAGTACGACGACGCGCGCCTGGATGGCTTATTGGCTGACTTGGGTGAGGAGGTGCCCAAAGGGATTGATCGCCGCCTGTATTTCCGTGAGCTGCTGCGCCTGCAAGGCGAACTGGTAAAACTGCAGGACTGGGTGGTGAGCCAGAAGCTCAAGGTGGTCGTGCTGTTCGAAGGCCGGGACGCGGCAGGCAAGGGCGGTGCGATCAAGCGCATCACACAGCGTCTCAATCCGCGTGTTTGCCGTGTGGCCGCACTGACCGCGCCGAGTGAACGCGAGCGCACGCAGTGGTACTTCCAGCGCTACGTCGCACACCTGCCTGCTGCTGGCGAAATGGTGCTGTTCGACCGCAGCTGGTACAACCGGGCCGGGGTCGAGCGGGTCATGGGCTTCTGCAATGACGAGGAGTACGAAGAGTTTTTCCGCACCGTCCCCGAGTTCGAAAAAATGCTGGTGCGCTCGGGCATCATCCTGATCAAGTACTGGTTCTCCATCACCGACGACGAGCAATACCGGCGCTTTCTGATGCGCATTCATGACCCGCTGAAACAGTGGAAGCTCTCGCCGATGGACCTTGAGTCTCGTCGTCGCTGGGAGGATTACACCAACGCGAAAGAGGAAATGCTCACCCGTTCCCACACTGACGTCGCGCCATGGTGGATCGTCGAGGCCGACGACAAGAAACGCGCGCGCCTGAACTGCATTCATCACTTGCTGGAGCAGATCCCGCGTGGCGATACCGAGACACCGCAAGTGGTGCTGCCGGAGCGCGAGTACAACGCCAATTACCTGCGCGCGCCGGTACCGCGTGAAATGGTCGTTCCGCCGGTTTATTGATCCTCTGCCGGTTTTTGATAACCGTGCTGGCGTGGTTCAGATCTTCCACGCCGGCGCTGTTTTCGCCAGACGCTGTTGCAGGCTTTCCAGATTCTGGGTGAACTGGCTGGTCATCAGTTGATAACCCAGCACCTCGGTCGACGCGGTCGGAACGTCGGGCCCGACGATCAAGCTCTCGGTCGGCCGCTGCAAACGCTCGGTCGCACCGGTCTGCAGCGCGCGGGCCATGCCGATCAGCATGCGCCGAATGCGGCGTTGCTCCGCTGTCACGCCTGTACTGCCGGCGTCTGCCGGACGCAGATTCGAAAGAATCTCAAGGATGCTCAGGCACATGCGGTAGTGGCTCTGGATGGCGTCCAGCTCAACGATAGAAATCTTCACTTCCTTGGACACCGACGGCATCAACGAACGCAGCTGTAGCAGCGTTGCGCCCATTCGCGCGGTCAGCTTCACATGCTCATCCGCAGTGATCGACTGCCCGCTGGCGATGCGGTCGTAGGCCAGGGCGCAGTCACGCAGACCATTCGCCAGGTTGTAGCGCCACGAATACACGGCGTACAGCGGGAGCGCGAACGAAAATGCCAATGCGAGGGCGATGCCGATCAGGATGTCCACGGTACGCCACAGCCCGTCCGTGATCGGGTTATCACCGTGGCCCGCCACGATAAACAGCGTGATCGCCGACAGCAGCGCCGTGTAACCGCCTTTGCCAATGGCGTGATACGCAAAGAAGCCACAGATCAACGACATGACTACGTACGTCAGCAGCGGCATGCCCAAGTAGCTTTCCTGGGCCACGATCGCCAGACCCAGCGCAGCGCCAATCAACGTCCCGTAAGCCCGTTCCACCGACTTTTTGCCGATGTTGCCGTGGTGCTGCAACCCGCCAATCACGATCAGCATCGTCACCGACGCCCACTCACCGTGGGGCAAATTAATGCCTGTCGTCAGCAGAATCGACACCAGTAACCCGACCACGATGCGGCCGGCGTGGATGTAGCGGGCATGGCGATAGCGGCGGTATGGGTCCAGAAGAGGACGCAATGCGCGGCGAAGCCAGGAGGGGAGAGAGGCTGAGTTCATGGGGTTACAGACCATGGGGAAGATGAATATATCCGAAGCCCGGCAAATGCGGCGCGTCACCGCCGTCGTGGTTTCATTCACAAAATCATCACATGTGAGATGTTGCTTATCAGGATGCTTGCGCGTAGGGTGCATTGCTATCACATGTGATGTTCAGGAAAAACTTTAATGGCTCGGAAAACTTCAACCGATTACATGCGCGAAATGCGCGCTCGGCTGACGGCTGCCGGGTACGTGAAACGAGAGCTGTACGTACTTCCGGAAAACGCGGAAGTATTGAGAGACATCGAAAAAGTGCTACGCCAGCCCTATTTGGGTAACCGGATCAAACTGGAGGGATTCATGACTGAGAACACCAATTGGACGATCGACACACTTCACTCGGCGTTCGCCGAACTGGACGTGGTGAAGAGCAACGAGATCAAGCTGACCCTCATTCAAGGCGCCGAGCCAAGTCTGAGCCTGGTAATGAACCAGTTCGGCGGCTTGCGGATCATCATTGCCATCGCGGGCGACCAGATTCTGGTTGATTCCGTGCTGGTCTACGCCTCTCAGGTCAAAGACCCAAAGTCTTTCAACGAGACAGTGCTGCGCAGTCGGGACCTCTTCCCGCTGTCGTCGATCGGCATCGAGACCATGCCAAACGGCGAAACCGTCTACAGCATGTTCGGCGCCCTGAGCGCTGCCTCTTCGCTGACGGTCATCGTCCACGAAGTCCTCACGCTGGCAGACAACGTGATTCGTGCGGCTGATGCCTACGAAGACCTTCTAACCATTGATTCACAGTAATCGGGAGACACATCAATGAGCCTTTGGAAAAAAATGGTCACAGCGCTGCGTGGTGGGGCTTCCGAGGTGGGTGAAGCCATCGTCGATGCTCAGGCACTGCGAATCCTCGACCAGGAAATCCGTGACGCCGACGCTTCAATGCTCGCGGCGCGCAATCAGCTGATTCAGATCAAAGCCAAGCACAAGCTGTCGCTGCAACGCGTCGAAGAGCACGACAAGAACATCGCCAACTGGGAGCAGAAAGCGCTCGCCGCGATGAATAAAGGCGAAGAAGCCCTTGCCCTCGAGTGTGCCGAGAAAGTGGCTGAACTGACGGCCCTGCGCGATCAAGAGAAACTTGCTGCAGACCAGTTTGGTGTTCACGTGGCCAAATTGACCGCACAGGTCATCAAGGCTGAGAGCCAGATCAAAGGCTTGCGTCAGCAGACCGATATGGCCAAGGCCCGCGACAGCGTGCAAAAGGCGCAGATCAACGCCGCAGCTGCAACGGGCGGTGCCAACGGCCGACTTGAAACCGCAGTGGGTTCTTTGGCACGTATCAAGCAGCGTCAGGATGAACAGGACGCCAGGCTTGAAGCGGCCGATGAGCTGACCGAAGTTGCCAATGGCGGCGATCTGGAGCGTCGTCTTCAGGATGCCGGGATCGGCGCAAAAACCGGCGGTGCAGCTGACGTTCTGGCCCGATTGAAAGCGCAAAACCAGAGCGGTAACGCTGGGCAGTAAGCACCATTAAAAAGAGGCAGCCGGATTTCCCGTCTGCCTTTTTTTCGGTTTCATTTTTTCGGATTACCGGTGCGCAGATGAATATCGGAAACGGACTACGGACGATACTCTGCCTTGCCGCTTTGATGATCGTTGTGCAGGTGGTTAACTCCCTGACCGCCAACAGCCTGCTGTCCCACGGCCTGGTGCCTAGAATGTTATCCGGACTTCAAGGCATCGTTTTCTCCCCGTTTCTGCATGGTTCGGTCCGTCACCTGCTGAGCAATCTGCTGCCTTTTGTGGTGCTGAGCTGGCTGGTGGCGACCGAGGGGCTTCAACGTTACCTCCGCGTGGTGCTGCTCATCGTTGTGCTCGGCGGGCTGATGGTCTGGGTGGTTGGCCGGCCGGTCATCCATGTGGGCGCCAGCGGTCTGATCTTCGGCTTGTGGGCGTATCTGCTGGCCCGGGCGTGGTACCAGCGCAGTCTGGCGAGTTTCGCGATTGCGCTGGTGACCCTCTTGGGCTACAGCGGATTGATTTTTGGGTTCATACCGGTGACGGGCGTATCGATTGAGTCACACCTGTGTGGCGCGCTTGCCGGTATTGTGACGGCCTGGCTGATGCACTCGCGGCTGCTTCTCGAGCGAGGTCCGGCGCAGTGAATTTAAAATTTCTTACATCGCCTCGGCGCGAATTCAAAGGAGATGAAACATGAGCTGGATCAAACGCGCGTTAGGCCTGGAGTCCCCCACTGCACCGGCCGGTCTCGGCAATCCAAGCCTGGCTAATCCGTTCGGGCTGGCGACCGGTCGTATGCTCGACCTCGACGACTCGCTCAAGCTGATGCTCGACGGCCATTCGGAACTGGTGGTCCCCAACGAAGAAGTGGTCTGGTCAGTGGGTCAGGTCGATCTCGGGCAATCGGTCCGTCTGGTGCGCTTCTACTTCGAGGACGAAGATTACTGGCTGCAGGTCATGATGAATGGCCCTGCCGCTGAAGACGTCCAGGACATCATCCTGTTCGGCTACAGCAGCGCCGTAACAATCAACAGCGAGGCGGAGCTCAAGCGTCTGGTGGGGCCTTCGTCGAAAGTCGGTCTGCCGGTGTTCGAACATGACGGCTGGGAGTACGGTCGTCAGTGGGGCACTGAACAAGGCCAGACCGAGCTCACGCCCATGGACGAGCACGTCGTCAGTCCTGACGGTGCCTACCGCATCAAGCACCTGAGCATGTTGTACGCGCGGGACACCGGGCTGGTGGATCGTCGCGAGTTTCTGCTGCTGTCCGTTGAAGAGGACGAGGAGGGCGTTGTCTCCTTCACCACCTCGGTCGGCGTGACCCTGCAGTCCACTGATTTCACCGTCATTTAAAAGGAAGTAAAAAATGCTCGAAGCGCTTCGTATGTCTGTCAGCTTCCAGTCGTTGCTGGGTTTTGTGGTCTACATCATTGTGGCCGGCGGATTGTTCTCGTTGTTTCAGATGGCCTACACGCGACTGACGCCGCACAAGGAATTTGCCCAGATTCGAGAGGGCAATGTGGCCGCCGCCGTCGCCCTCGGCGGTGCGCTGATCGGCTTCGCCTTACCTGCCAGCAACGTCATCACCTACAGCATCAGCGTACTGGATGTGGTGATCTGGGCAGTCATTGCGGCAGTCGTACAGCTTCTGGCCTTCACCGCCACCAGCATAGTGCTCAAGGATCTTTCCGCACGCATCACCCGAGGCGAGCTTGCGGCGGCCATCTACGCCGCCAGCGTCTCGATCAGTGTCGGTTTTCTCAACTCGGCCTGCATGACGCCGTCGACCTGATCGCCCGTTATCGAAAGGAGTTATCGATGAGACGTAGTTCCCTCAAGCTGGTCCTGGCCAGCACCCTGCCGCTGGCGATCAGTGCGTGCAGCAAGTCCGATACTGTGGAAGTTTCCGCGCAGCAGACCTACCCGTCGGTTCAGTCCTGCGTTGACCAGAAAGTCCCGGTCGACATCTGCTCGGACGCTTACATGAACGCGCTGGCGGAGCACCGCCGCATTGCCCCGACCTACGACGACAAGACCGCTTGCGAAGCAGATTTTGTCCCCGATTACTGCCAGCAGAATGCCGATGGCAAGTTCACGCCCAAGCTCGGCGGCTTCCAGCTGGAAATTTCCGGTGAGCTTCCCAAGTCCCAGGTCGACGCAGCGAAGGCACAGGCTAACCAGTCCGGTGGCGGCGGCGGTGGTGGCTTCGGTTCCGGGGTGAATGGCTTCCTGATGGGCATGCTCGTCAGCAACATGGTCAACGGATTCTCCGGCGGTGGCGGTCGTTACTACGCCCAACCCATTTATCAGGAGCGGGACTCGCGGGGTGGATACGGGTATTCCACACTCTCGCGCCAGATCGAGCAGGGCAAAACCTTCGGCAACTCCACCCAGGCGCGAAGCAGCTCGACCGGCACTTACAGCAAAAGCACCCTTGGTCGTAACTCCTCCGTCTCGTCGTCTGTTTCCCGTGGCGGGTTTGGTAGCCAGGCCACCGCTCGCAGCGGTTGGGGCGGCAAAAGCAGCGGCTCAAGCTTCGGCGGATAACAGGGACGTTACCCATGAAAAGGATCAGCATCCAGGAACGTCCTGATTGGCGCCAGACGGCCGAGCGTGAAGGGTTCAACTTTCACACCATCGACGGCGAGCGCTATTGGGATGAGCGGGCCTACTACCAGTTCACTGAAGCGCAGATGACACGCGACATCGAAGCGCCGACCCAGGAGCTTCATGCCATGTGTCTCGACGTCGTGGAAAAAGTCGTCGAGAGTGAAGAGTTGCTGACCCGCCTGGCCATTCCACAGGCGTTCTTCGATCTGGTCCGCACCTCGTGGAAGGAAGGCCACCCGCATCTGTACGGCCGCTTTGACTTCAGCTATGACGGCGTCAACCCGGCAAAGCTGCTGGAAGCCAACATGGACACGCCTACGTCGGCGTATGAAGCGGGCGCGTTCCAGCTCATCTGGCTTGAAGAGCAGATCCAGCGCGGCGTATTGCCGGCCCACGCTTCGCAGTTCAACTCGATGGCGGAGGATCTGGTGCGGGCGTTTGCGGCGATCAGGGAAGGCGGGCCTTTTTACTTCTCGTGCATGTCAGGCTCGATAGAAGACCGAGGAACGACTGAATTCCTGCGCAAAATGGCTGAGCATGTCGGCATCGAAACCCGCCACATCGACATCGAGGACATTGGCCTGAACGCCCACGGCAGATTCGTCGATCTCGAAGGCCGCTGGATCGAACGCATCTTCAAGCTGCATGCCTGGGAGCATGTCTTCCATGAGCCCCACGGCCAGGCCATCCCGCAGTGCGACACGCAGTTCATCGAACCGGCCTGGAAGGCGATCATTTCGAACAAAGGCATCCTGCCGTTGCTTTGGGAATTCAACGAAGGCCATCCCAATCTGCTGCCGTCCTTCGTCGATAAGCACCCGCAATCCGCAGTGCCAAAGGGTTGGGTGCGCAAGCCGTACTTTTCCCGCGAAGGCGCCAACATCGAAATCCGTACCCCGACTGACCAGGTCATTTTCGAAGACGGCCCCTACAACGATGCCCCCTACATCCTCCAGGCGTTCGCGCCTTTACCACGCTTCGGCGACAGCTACACGCTGATCGGATCGTGGGTGGTGGGTGACACAGCTTCGGGGATTGGGATTCGTGAAGACGACAGTCTGATCACAAAAGACAGCAGCCGGTTTTTGCCGCATGTGGTGATTGATTGAGGGGATGGGACGCGCGCTGTGTATGCCGCATCAGAACGAAAAAAGCCGCGCAATGCGCGGCTTTTTATTTGGTGGGCCCACACGGACTCGAACCGTGGACCAAGGGATTATGAGTCCCCTGCTCTAACCAACTGAGCTATAGGCCCTCAGTAGGCGGCGGATTATAACGACGGTTTACGCGCTGTGCTATCCGAAACGTCTGAAACGGTTGTACGAAGAAATGTCGCACAGAATTCCTGCGCGCGCAGGGGCAGGCTGACGAGGTAGCCCTGGATTTGTTCACAGCCTTCGTCTGCCAGGAATTGCTGCTGTTCAAGGGTTTCGACGCCTTCTGCAATGACGGTCAATTGCATACTGCGTCCCAGCGCGATGATGGCGCGGACAATGGCAGCATCATGGGGGTCATCAGGCAAACCGCGCACAAACGATTGGTCGATCTTGAGGATATCCAACGGCAGGCGTTTGAGGTAACTGAGTGAGGAGTAGCCGGTGCCAAAGTCGTCGATGGCCAATTGCACGCCGAGTTTCTTCAGGCGATGCAGCACCGAAAGCGCTTCTTCGGTCTGCGACATGATGAAGTTTTCGGTGATCTCCAGTTGCAGACAGCCTGGCTGTAATTGGTGCTGGAGCAGTAGTCGCTCGACCTTGTTGACCAGGTTGGGCTGACGCAATTGGGCGCCAGCGAGGTTTACCGACAAGGGACCAAACACATCGTAGCGCTGGTTCCACTCGTGCAACTGCTGGCAGGCCGTATCGAGCACCCATTCGCCGATTTGCAGGATCATGCCGTTTTCTTCTGCCAGCGGGATGAATCGCTCGGGTGGGACATCGCCAAAAGTGGGGTGGAACCAGCGTATCAGTGCTTCGGCGCCGACCAGCCTGTGTGTCAGCAAGCTGATCTTGGGCTGGTAGGACAGGGTGAATTCATTACGCTCGATGGCCCGCCGCAGCTCGTGCTCCAGGGCAATCCGCTCACTGGCTTGAGCGGTCAGATCGCGCGTGTAGTGCTCGACGCGGTTGCGCCCCTTGGCCTTTGAGCGATACATCGCCGCGTCAGCATTTTTGATCAGGGTGGCGACATCTGCGCCGTCGGTGGGAAACAGCGCGCTGCCGATGCTGGTGCTCATGAAGAACTCGTGTTCGCCCGCCTGAAACGGTGCCGAAAAGCTGTTGAGCAACTTGGTTGCCACGACTTCGGCGTCACCTGGGTTCTGCAGGCCAGGCAACAGGATGATGAATTCATCGCCACCGAGTCGCGCGACGGTGTCGATGTCGCGCAGGTTCTCCTTCAGGCGCACCGCAATGCTCTTCAGCAGCAGATCGCCGACCGGGTGGCCGAGACTGTCATTGATGTGCTTGAAGCGGTCCAGGTCCAGAAACAACACCGCGCCGAGGCTGTAAGCCGCTTTTGAGTGAATCAGCGCGGCGTGCAGTCGGCTTTCGAACAGCGTCCGGTTTGGCAGACCGGTCAGCGGGTCATGGTGCGCCTGATAATCCAGCCGAGCCTGCGCCTGTTTCAGGCTGGAAATATCAGCGAACACCGCGACGAAGTGGGTGATAAGTTTATCGCGGTTGCGCACGGCACTGATGGTCAGCCAGCTTGGGTAGATCTCGCCATTTTTGCGCCGGTTGCTGATCTCGCCCTGCCAGTGACCCTCGGCCGTCAGTTGGTACCACATGGCGGCGTAAAACGCGCTGTCATGGAGTCCGGAGGCCAAAAGCCGCGGCGTGTCGCCAAGCGCTTCCAGTTCGCTGTAGCCAGTGATCTCGCTGAAGGCGCGGTTGACTGCATTGATCCGCTGTCTGGTGTCGGTGATCAATACGCCTTCAGCAGTGCTCTCGAATACCGTCGCGGCCAATTGCAGCTTTTCCTGCATCTGGTGCCGGTCGGTGATGTCGCGCGCGATGGTGAGCATGCAATCATCACCGGCAATCGGGAGCGGCCGCGCAGAAATCTCGCACAGGCGGATCTGACCATCTCTGCGACGAATATGGCTGGTGAAGTCTTTCACAAAGCCGTCGCGGCTCAATTGCTCAAGCAACTGCTGTCGCTCGTTCAGGTCTACCCAGATGCCCAAGTCAAGAGTGGTACGGTCTACGGACAACGAACTGTGATAACCGGTGATCCGGCTGAAACCGTCGTTCACTTCCACCAGCAGCCCGTCGTTTTGCCGTGTAATCAGAAGGCCGTCGGGAGAGGAGTGGAACGCTTTGGCAAATTTCTCTTCGGACATTTGCAGTTGTTGCTGGGCTTCCTTGAGCGGCGTGATGTCCCTCACCACCAGAACCACTGCGGCCGTGGAGTCCAGATCAAAGGGCTCGGCTGACAGAAGCCCTGTGAACAGGCGGCCATCACTGCGCCGAAACGGCATTTCCAGATTGCGGATGCTGCCCTTCTGAAGGCGTTGCAGCAGACTGTGCCCAATGTCGGGAATGCCCCAGATATTCAACTCGGAAGGCACGCGTCCGATAACGTCGGCCGGGCTGATACCGATCTGCTCCGCGAATGCCGGATTGGCCTCCAGGAAACAGCCGTCGGAAAGACGCGCGATGACCAGCATGTCAGGACATTGCGCAAACACCGACGCGAATTTCCCTTCTGACAAGCGCAGCGCTTCTTCGGTTTGCTTGGCTTCACTGATGTCTATCATCAGCCCGCGCATCACCGGCTCTCGGCCATAGCCGATCATGCTCACGATGTCTCGAATCCAGACCACCCTGCCGTCGGCGCTCAGGACTCGATAATCGACGCTGTGATCATTGCCTTCCGCCACCTCACGGTCGCAGTAGGCCTGTGCGTAGTCGATGTCTTCCGGATGAACGATGCTCTGCCAGAACCCGGGCCTTCGCCACTGGTGCAGCGGATACCCCAACAAATCCTGCGCGTGGGGCGAGACATAGTTGTAGGAGTAGTCGTGGGTGTTGGCTTCCCACGCGATGGCCGAAAGGCTCTCGATCATCCCGCGATAGTGGTACTCGCTGCTGCGCAGCTCTTGTTCCAAAGCAATTCGGCGGGAGATTTCCGAGCTGAGACGACGGTTGATCCTCACCACGATGGCCAACACTGTCGTCAGGAACAGCAACCCGGGAAGACCGATGAGCAGAAACTCGTGCCAGAGCTTGCTGCGTTCACTGGAGTGAGTGGCGGCCTGCGATGAGGAGGGCGGATCGTCCAGTCCACTGAATTGTTCGGGTTGACGACTTTGATCGACGCCAGCGAATCGATCGCTGATCAAGTCTGTGGGAAGATAGCGGCTTATCCCGGCTGCATGCCCGGACTCGGTCTCCTCGCCGGGCGGCCACTCCTGGTGCATCGCTTGCCCGTTCTCACCCTCGCCATGCAATGTTTGGGCGGTGACGGCAGCGGGGGCGAGCAAGCATAGGAGAGCAATGGCCGGCATCCACATCATGGCAGCCTCGGTGATTCATTGGTGAGAATGAGTCGAGTGTAGTCGGGCTGGACAACAGTGGCACTCTGCCGGAAATTTATTCCTTAAAACGCAAAACCCCCAGCAATGCCGGGGGTTTTGTTATCGCGCGTTACTTACTCGTCGAGGAACGAGCGCAGGTGCTCGCTTCGCGTCGGGTGACGCAGCTTGCGCAGCGCCTTGGCTTCGATCTGACGGATACGTTCACGTGTTACATCGAACTGCTTACCGACTTCCTCAAGGGTGTGGTCGGTGTTCATGTCGATACCGAAACGCATACGCAGGACCTTGGCTTCACGGGCGGTGAGGCCCGACAGCACTTCGCGCGTCGCTTCTTTCAAGCTCTCTACCGTGGCGACATCGATTGGCGACTGCATGGTCGAGTCTTCGATGAAGTCACCCAGGTGCGAGTCTTCGTCATCACCGATCGGAGTTTCCATGGAGATCGGCTTGAAGCTGCGGTTGTCGGCATCCAGGGCGTCAATCGAGCCGGTCTCGATGTCGTA
>NZ_JBNNGV010000013.1:0-128706 GCF_050268485.1 Pseudomonas sp. NPDC078416
CGCTTGCCCGCGAATGCGGTGTGTCAGCTGGCAGCGATGTTGAATGTGCCGACGCCTTCGCGGGCAAGCGCGCTCCTACAGGGGCCGGTGCTGGCCGCGCTATTTCTCATGCGCCCAGCACGGGGCAACGGCGCGGATGGTAGAGCGTCTTTGGCTGATACCTTGGCAGACGTCAGGTTCGCGCTCGACCGCAATCAGTGTAGGAGCGCGCTTGCCCGCGAATGCGGTGTGTCAGTTGGCAGCGATGTTGAATGTGCCGAAGCCTTCGCGGTGTGTCGGTCGGCAGCGATGTTGAATGTGCCGACGCCTTCGCGGGCAAGCGCGCTCCTACAGGGGCCGGTGCTGGCCGCACTATTGTTCATGCGGCCAGCGTGGAAACCGGCCCGGATCAATAGCGCCAGGTCAGCGACGCCGTCAGGTTGCGCGGTGCGCCGTAGTTGCTGGCCGTGCCGCTGTACAGCGAGGTCAGGTACTTGCGGTCGGTGACGTTGTTGAAGTTCAGCGCCGTGCTCCAGTTGCTGTCGATGTCGTAGCTGGTCATCAGGTCGACCAGCGCGTAGGCGTTCTGGCGGATGACGCTGTAGTTGTCGTTCTGAATCCCGCTCTGCCAGCTGACCCGGGTGCCGATCCTGGCTTGGGGCAGGCCGGGCAGTCGGTAGCTGGCCATGCCGCGAAACGCGTGGGTCGGCACATAGCGGCGGGCCTTGTCGCCATCGTCGTTTTCGATGTGTACGTAGGTGTAACCCGCCAGCAGGTCAAGGCCAGGCAGGGCTTCGCCGGACGCTTCCAGTTCGATGCCGTGACTTTTGTAATCATCAGTGAAATAGCGGAACTGCGAGCCCACTTCAATGAAGTCCGCCGACTGAACGTTGCTCTGCTTGGTCTTGAACACGGCGGCGGTGAGGTTCAGGCGATCATCCATCACGCTGCCTTTGATGCCGGCTTCCAGGCTCTTGCCTTCCAGCGGTGCGAGCACTTTGCCGTCGACGCCGACCGTGCCGTACTGCGGATTGAAAATCTGCGTCCAGCTGGTGTACACGCTCCACTGCGGGGTCAGGTCGTAGACCAGGCCAGTGTACGGCGTGACTTTGCCGTGCTCGCGCTGTGAGTGATCGGTGCCATAACTCTCGCCCGTGCCGTCGGCGCTGAGCATGCGCGCACCGGCGATCCAGTGCAGGTCGTCCGCCAGGCTGAAGCGCGCGCCAGCGAACAGGCTCTTCTGCCGGTCCTCGAAGTTCTGCGTGTTGGTGATGTCACTGGTGTAGTCAAACTGCGGCGAAGGGGTATTGCCGGCAAGAATGCCCGCGAACGAGGTGTCGAAGTAGGTGCCCCCGCCAGCGTCGTATTCCCGGGCTTTCTGGTGCGTACGGCCGTAGGCGGCGCCGAAGGTCAGCTCATGGTCGCGGCCGAACAGGCTGAACGGCCCGGAGACTTTTGCTTCGCCCAGCAACTGGTGCGCCTTGCTGGAGGTATCAGCGGCGAACACCGACGCGTCGTCACCGGTGACACTCGAGACGTACAGCATGTTGGTGTCCTGGTATTCGGTAATACCTGTACCGGTCACCGTGGCGTTCCAGCCATTGCCGAAGTCATGCTTCCATTCGGCAAACGCCCGCTGGGTGTGCATGTTCCAGTAGGTCCACGGCTGGCCGACGTTGGACGAGCGGCTGCTGTAATGGATCGGGTTGTTATTGATGTCGACCAGCGGCAGGTTGCCCCAGGTGCTGCCGTTGGAATCGCTGTTGTGTTGGGTGAAGCCCACGGTCAGGGTGTCGGCATCGGACAGGTCGAACGCCAGCAGGCCGGCGGCGACGTTCTTCTCGTGGCTGTAACGGTCCATCCACGAATTGCCCTTGTCGTGGGCATAGATGAAGCGGCCGCGCACGTTGCCGCTGTCAGTCAACGGCCCCGACACGTCGACATCAATGCGCCGGCTGTCCCACGAACCCACGCTGGTGTCGATCTGCGCCTGGAAATCCCGGGTCGGTCGCTTGCGGATGAAGTTGACGGTGGCCGACGGATTGCCCGTGCCGCTCATCAAACCGTTGGCGCCGTGGAGCACGTCGATCTGCTCGAACTCGGCCATGTCCAGGTCACCGATCATGATCGTCTGGGCGAAGGGCATGCCCATGCCGTCGTACTCGAAACTGCCGATGTCGAACCCGCGGGAGGTGAACTCCGTGCGATCGCTTTCGCTTTGCTCGACAGTCACCGACGGCGCCGAGCGCAGGGCGTCCTTGACCCCGTTCATTTTGAAATCGTTCATCTGCGCGCGGGTGATGGTGGTGATCGCCTGGGGCGTCTGCTTGTTGGTTAGCCCCAGCTTGGTGGTGCTCGAAGACGGCTTGCCCTGATAGCCCACGCTTTGCCCGTCATCCTGTGTAGAGGTGTCCTGGATCTGCATCGCCGGCAGCGTGACGTCGTCTGCTGCATTGGCGGCAGACATGGCGGTGACGACACCGGCCAGAAGAAAGGAGGCGGGGAGGCGAGGGATCACAATGGACATTCCTGAAGGCGCGGAGGGAGCGCGATTCTGAATCAAGATGCGAATCATTACCAGATGTGACTAATGTAAATTTTCACATTTTTTTCACGTTCGGAGGCTCTGGAACGAACCTCTTGGGGTCGTGTGTTTCAGCGGGCTGAATAGAACGTGGCACGCCCACAATCACTCCTGGTGAAACTTGACATTGCATCCATGGACGCAATTGAATTAATGTTGCGTCCATAGATATTAATCTGCAGCCATCAAGAGGTATGCCCATGACCACCGCCATTCCAGCGCGGCAACTTTCCAAATCCGAGTGCGTGGTCGGTTTGCGGGCGGCGTTGCGGGTGCTGGACAAGTGGAAGGCCACCAGCGAGCAGGCCTGTCAGATTCTGCGCATTTCCCGAAGCACGTACACCCGCGCCCGCCAGGACGACGCGCAGTGGTCGGTGGCACTGGATCAGGACCAGATGCAGCGGGTCAGCTTCGTGCTGAACATCCACGCCGCCCTGCGAACCCTGTTTGATAATCCCGACAATGCCTACGGTTTCCCGTCGATGGAAAACCACAACGAATTCTTCAACGGCAGAAAGCCCCTGGACGTCATGGCCCAGGGCGACATGATCTCGCTGTACGAAACCTTCCGCCGCATCGACACCCTCCGGGGCGCCCAATGGTGACGGCGGACACGCTCCCCGCGCTTGCCGGTGAGACGCAGCAGGCCTATCGCCTGGTCAATTCCAAATTCCCGCCGATCGAGCTGTTCAGCGACGTCGCCGATGCCGCCGAGTTCGAGACGCTGTACCGGATCCAGGCGCTGACCAACCCGCGCCTGCAGAATGAAATCGGCCGGATCGAGCTGATTCCCCTGGCCGAAATCCCGTTCGGCATCCCCGGTTGTTCCTACGCCGTCGCGCCGTTCACCCATGTCAGTCCGGCGGGCTCGCGCTTCAGCAGCGGCGAGTTCGGCGTGCTGTATCTGGCCGATACGGTCGACACGGCCATCGCCGAGGTGCGCCACCATCAGCAGCTCTATTGGTCGCGGGTCGCGGCGCTGAAGTACGAGCGCTTCGTGTTCCGCTGCCTGAGTTGCAGCTTCAGCGAAGAGGGCAGCGTGGACGCCACCGCCATCCCGCTCTCCGATCCCGTTTACGCACCCGACCACTACGGGCAATCCCATGTGCTGGGCAAGTCCGCGAAGCAGGCCGGGATTGCCGGGCTGCGTTACCACTCGGTGCGCTCGCCGGGCAATCACTGCTGGGCACTGCTGACCCCGAGGCACGTCACGTCCATCGTGCAAAGCGCCCACTACGAAATGATCTGGAGCGGCGAGGTCATCGGAATCAACCAGATTTCCAACGCCTAGGGTTGTCGATCCCGGGCCTGAGCAAAAGACCGAACTCATCCACCGTCCCGGAAGTCACTCGATCATTGGCGATCGAGGAGCCTATAGGCTCGAAGAAGGGGAGGTGCTGTGTTTAACGATGCTGCTTTGAACGGCACTGGCAGAATTTTCGTGGGCTGTGCCGGCTGGAGCCTGGGCCGCGAGCATGCGCCAGCGTTTCCGGAGGACGGCACCCACTTGCAGCGCTACGCTCGGCAATTCAATACAGCGGAAATCAACAGCTCGTTCTACCGCCCCCATCGTCCGCAAACCTACGCCCGCTGGGCCGACTCGGTGCCGGCGGATTTCCGCTTTTCGGTAAAAATCCCCAGGTCTATTTCCCACGAACAACGCTTGCAGGACAGCGATCAGGCGCTGGACGACTTCCTCGGGCAATGTGGTGAACTGGGCGAGCGGCTGGGCTGCCTGTTGCTGCAATTGCCGCCGTCGCTGGCGTTCGAGCCACGGATAGCGGAGATGTTTTTCACCCGGTTGCGCGAGCGCTTTGCGGGGCAGGTGGTCATTGAGCCGCGCCATGAAAGCTGGGTGCAGGGCGAGCCGATGCTCGCGCACTGCCGCATCGCCCAGGCCGGGGTCGATCCGTCGAGGCTGAGCAATGACAGCCAACCATCAGGCTGGCCGGGGTTACGTTACCGGCGACTGCACGGCGCGCCGCGCATTTATCACAGCGCCTATGAAGAGGATTGTCTGATCCGTCTGGCCGCCGAGCTGAAGGCTGAATCGCAAAGCGGCGCGCCGACGTGGTGTATTTTTGACAACACTGCCAGCGGCGCCGCTACCGGGAATGCGCTGAGGCTGATCGAGCTGCTGGGTCATCCATCATGACCCTCGCCCGGAACGCCGGTTCCAGAGGGGGTGAAGCGGTGTCCGGCCACGATCTGCGAGGCTGCTTTTCGTTAGGTGTGAGTTAATTGGCGCGCGAGTTGTTAAGCGTCATAGCACGATGCCACAATCGACCCTTTTCCAGTGCCAGGGTCGGGCGAATTCGATGTACCTCCATGATTCTCAACCGGCGCGCGAGGCCCTGATACTGGCCCAAGTGCGCAACGATCGTTTGCAGTTGCTTTTCCGTCAGAGTTTTTTCTCTGTATTCGGCAGCGCGCTGGCGGCTGCGATGCTCTCGTGGATCTGCTGGGAGCGACTGGAACACTCGCTGATTCTGGGGTGGCTGGGACTGCTGGGCGCCTCGACCACCCTGCGGCTGATCATGTTGACCAGCTATTTTCGGGTGCCTGAAACCGCCCGGACCCCCGAACGCTGGGAACCCACTTACTGGGTCACGCTGGTGTTGTCGGCCGGCATCTGGGGCAGCGGCGCGCTGGCGCTGATGCAGGCCGGGGATCTGCTGATCCAGACACTGGTGCTGTTGTTCGCCGTGGGCATGTCGGTGAGTGCGGTGTCCTGTTATTCGGCGTACCGCTCGATGACCCTGGTGTCGATTGCGCTGGTGCTGATGCCGTGCTCGATCTGGCTGCTGTTGCAGCCCAACACCGCGCAACAGGGGATGGCGGTGGCGTCGCTTATCTTTGCCGGATTCGTGGTCAGCGCGACGCGCAAATTGTGCCAGGCCATGGAACGGGCCTTTCGTCTGAGTCGCGAAATGGAACATGCCCATCGCATCGCCGCCCATGCCGCGCAGACAGACGAGCTGACCGGGCTGCAAAACCGCCGTGCCTTCTTCCATCGGGCCGAAGGCGTGTACGAGACCTGTAAGCAGGCTCACCTGCCGCTCTGCGCCCTGATGCTGGACATCGACTATTTCAAACGCATCAACGACTGCCACGGCCATCAGGCGGGTGACGAGGTCTTGCGGCAGATCGGCCTTGTCATCCGTCAATCCGTGCGCGACGCAGATGTCAGCGGCCGCCTGGGCGGGGAGGAATTCGCGCTGCTGCTGGCCAACACGCCGATCGAGGCGGCCCGGGTCATTGCCGAGAGACTGCGCTCGGCCATCGCCGACATCACCTGCCAGCACGACGAAGGTGTGACCGCGAGCCTGGGCGTCGCAGCGTTGAACCACCTCGATCAGGACCTGCATGGGCTGCTGGCCCTCGCAGACAAGGCGCTGTTCCGGGCCAAGGCCTCGGGGCGCAACCAGACGGCGGTGGCGTAGGCGGGCGGTCTGGCGTGGCGGCCGATGCTGATGCCTGTCACCCGGACGTGACATGTGTCTCGACGCTTTTCATTCGGCGGCGGCTGTGGCGTAGTGTATCCAGCCTGTTTGGCACGATGACCGACTGGAAGAGGTAAATGAGATGACCCTGCAAAACCGCCTGGACAACCTGTACCCGCGCGCCGACGAGATCCCTGAGCCGTTTCGCGCAGGCCCCGCCATCGAGCAGCGCGATTACCTGGTCAATGGCGAACTGCACCAGTGGCACGGGCCATTGGCGCCGGTGTTGAGCCCGGTTTCGCTGAAGACCGATGCGGGCCTTGAGTCCGTGGTGCTGGGCAGCACGCCGCTGATGGACGCCGACACTGCGATGACTGCGCTGGACGCCGCCGTCAACGCCTACGACCGGGGCCAGGGCGCCTGGCCTACGATGCGCGTCGCCGACCGCATTCATCACGTCGAGACCTTTCTCAAGCTGATGCGAGAGCAGCGCGACGCTGTGGTCACGCTGCTGATGTGGGAAATCGGCAAGAACCTCAAGGACTCGCAGAAAGAGTTTGACCGCACTTGCGATTACATCGTCGACACCATCAACGCCCTCAAGGAACTGGACCGCCGCTCCAGCCGCTTCGAGCTGGAACAGGACACCCTCGGCCAGATTCGCCGCGTCCCGTTGGGCGTGACCCTGTGCATGGGCCCTTACAACTATCCGCTGAACGAGACCTTCACCACGCTGATTCCGGCCCTGATCATGGGCAACACCGTGGTGTTCAAGCCGGCCAAGTTCGGCGTGCTGCTGATCCGCCCGTTGCTCGAAGCGTTCCGTGACAGCTTCCCGGCCGGGGTCATCAACGTGATCTACGGCAGCGGCCGCGAGACCGTCAGCGCGCTGATGGCCAGTGGCAAGATCGACGTGTTTGCCTTCATCGGCACCAACAAGGCCGCCAGCGCCTTGAAAAAGCTCCATCCCAAACCACACCGTCTGCGCGCTGCGCTGGGCCTGGACGCGAAGAACCCGGGGATCGTGCTGCCGGATGTGAACCTGGACAACGCGGTGACGGAAGCCATTACCGGTTCTCTGTCGTTCAACGGCCAGCGTTGCACCGCGTTGAAGATCCTCTTCGTGCACGAAAACGTGGTCGGCAGTTTTCTCGAGAAGTTCGAGGAAAAACTCGCCCAGCTCAAGCCCGGCATGCCGTGGGAGCCGGGCGTCTCACTGACGCCGCTGCCTGAACCCGGCAAGACCGACTACCTGCAAGGGCTGGTGGACGACGCCGTGAGCAAGGGCGCCAAAGTGGTCAACGAAGGTGGCGGCACGACCCACGGGCAATTCTTCTACCCGGCGGTGCTGTACCCGGTCACGCCGGACATGCGCGTCTACCACGAAGAGCAGTTCGGGCCCGTGGTGCCGGTGGTCGCGTACCGCGATCTTGAAACCGTAATCGAGTACGTGCTGGATTCGGATTTCGGCCAGCAGTTGAGCATCTTCGGCAACGACTCCAAGCAGGTCGGGCGTCTGGTCGATGCGTTCGCCAATCAGGTGGGCCGGATCAACATCAACGCCCAATGCCAGCGTGGCCCTGACAGCTTCCCGTTCAACGGTCGCAAGAATTCGGCCGAGGGTACCCTGTCGGTGCACGACGCACTGCGCGTGTTCTCGATCCGCACGCTGGTGGCGACCAAGTTCCAGGAGAGCAACAAGGCGCTGATCAGCGACATCATTCATAACCGTGAGTCGACGTTCCTGACCACCGACTACATCTTCTGATTCATTTGCTCGACATAGCCGCAGGCGTGGTGCACAGCTGATGCTGTTCAACCGCCTGCGGTTTTTTTATATCTGTACTGTAAAATCCGCCACCGCTGCATTGCGCAGGCTTTTTAATTCTCCCGCTGTTCCACTGTCTGGGATTACTTTGTAGGAAAGTTTCTAGACTTCCGTAGGACAGCTCTCGACCTGTCTTTGTGGGTAGAGTTTTTATTCGTAGGGGATTAGCCTTGCCGCTTCCTGAATTCGATGAAAACTTCATCAGCCCATTCTTTGCTCACACTTGTTAAAACTTGACCGCTTGGGTCGCGGACGTTCGGCTGATAAAAAGGCCCTGCGATCTCGATATTCCCCTTTGTGACGTGTGGCATTTTCGACGGAGGAGTTATGGCTTCAAACAGCTTTCAAAATGAAGTGCCCAAAGCCCGGGTCAATATAAAACTCGATTTGCACACCGGCGGTGCGCAGAAAAAAGTCGAATTGCCGCTGAAATTGATGGTGCTCGGGGATTACAGCAATGGCCGGGAAGATCGGCCCTTGTCCGAACGTACCAAGATCAATATCAATAAAAATAATTTCGACAGTGTGCTGGCAGAATTTTCCCCTGCATTGAAACTCACCGTTGAAAACACATTCGCCGACGACGGTTCGGAGGCTTCAGTGGATTTGAATTTCGACAAGATGAAAGACTTCGAACCAGAACACGTGGCCAGACAAATACCGTCATTGCGCGCGCTGTTGGCAACCCGCAATTTGCTGCGCGATCTCAAATCAAACCTGTTGGACAACGCAACCTTCCGTCACGAGCTTGAACGCATCGTCAAGGACGAAACGCTCAGTGACGAGTTACGCGCCGAACTGGCAATGCTCGCGGCACCCCCAGAGCATTAATTACCCGGGTCTCTGATAGCAGGTATCAAACATGTCCTCGAAACACTCTTCCGCAGTATCAGGCGGTGGCACCGTTTTGTCCGAAGAAAGCACCGGCGTCTATAACACGCTGTTTTCAAAAATCAACCTCAGTCCGGTTTCGTCCCTGGGCGACATCGAAGCGTTTCAGAACAACGAAGCGCTGTCGGAGATCTCCGCCGATGAGCGCGTGACCGCCGCGGTCAGCGTGTTCCTCAACCTGCTCAAGGCCTCGTCGCGCAAGGTCCAGCGCCTCGACAAGACCCTGCTGGACGAGCACATCGCCTCGCTGGACGCGCAGATCAGCCGCCAGCTCGACGCCGTCATGCACCATCCGGACTTCCAGCGGGTCGAGTCGACATGGCGCGGCGTTAAATCGCTGATCGATCAGACGGACTTCCGGCAGAACGTGCGCATCGAGTTGCTGGACATCAGCAAGGACCATCTGGTCCAGGATTTCGAAGACGCCCCCGAGATCGCCCAGAGCGGTCTGTACATGCACACCTATACCCAGGAATACGACACCCCCGGCGGTGAACCCATTGCCGCGGCTGTTTCCAGTTACGAATTTAATCGCAGCCCCCAGGATATCGCGCTGCTTCGCAACATATCCAAAGTCGCCGCAGCGGCGCATATGCCGTTCATTGGTTCGGTGGGGCCTGCATTCTTCGGCAAGGAAACCATGGAAGAAGTGGCCGCCATCAAAGACATCGGTAATTACTTTGATCGTGCGGAATACATCAAATGGAAGTCATTCCGCGACACTGACGATTCCCGCTATATCGGTTTGACCATGCCGCGCGTGCTGGGACGGTTGCCCTATGGGCCGGACACCATTCCGGTGCGCAGCTTCAATTACGTGGAAAGTGTCAAGGGCACCGATCACAGTAAATACCTGTGGACCAATGCTTCTTTTGCCTTCGCTGCCAATATGGTGAAGAGTTTTGTTGCAAATGGCTGGTGTGTGCAGATTCGCGGGCCACAGTCCGGTGGTGCCGTGACGGATCTGCCCATTCATTTATATGACCTCGGCACCGGCAGTCAGGTGAAGATCCCGTCGGAAGTGATGATTCCGGAAACCCGGGAGTTTGAATTCGCCAACCTGGGGTTTATCCCGCTTTCGTATTACAAGAACCGCGATTACGCCTGTTTCTTCTCCGCCAATTCGACACAAAAGCCCGCGCTGTATGACACCGCCGATGCCACGGCCAACAGTCGGATCAACTCGCGCCTGCCTTATATCTTTCTGCTGTCGCGCATTGCCCATTATCTGAAATTGATTCAGCGGGAAAACATCGGCACCACCAAAGACCGGCGTCTGCTGGAACTGGAACTGAATAAGTGGATCAGCGGGCTGGTCACCGAAATGACCGATCCGGGGGATGACTTGCAGGCCTCGCATCCGCTGCGCGACGCCCGGGTAACGGTCGAGGACATCGACGATAACCCCGGCTTCTTCCGCGTGAAGTTGTACGCCGTGCCGCATTTCCAGGTGGAAGGCATGGACGTGAATCTCTCGCTGGTTTCCCAGATGCCCAAAGCCAAAACCTGACGTCGGCCATAGGTGAGCACAACATGAAAATCGACCGACCTCTCTGGGCTGCCGGGGCGCTACTGTCCCAGCAGCAATTCCAGCAGCAAGCGCGCTGGGAAGCCTGGACCAACGAATGCATCGCCCATTTGTCGCGGATTCATCCCTGGGGCGTGCAGACAGCGACCTTCGACGGTGAGGCGCTACGGCTGGGCAAGCTCAAGGCGTCCGCGCTGCGCGTGCGATTGCCGGATGGCACCTTGATCGACACCGACAGCGTTGATCGACTGCCCGCCGCGCTGGCCCTCGAACAGATTCAGCTCCACCCGGAGCAGGGCGCGACGGTGCTGTTGTGCCTGCCGCTGGAGCAGGCCAACGGTGGCAATTGTCTGTTCGAAGACGCTCGCGCTGACCGGCCGGTGCGTTACCGCCAGGATTGGCGGCAGGTGCAGGATCTGTACGGCGACGATCAACAGTCCATCGGTGTGCTTGAGCACATGCTCAGCCTGCGTCTGGCCAGCGATGACAACGCGAATTACCTGACCTGTCCGGTCGCCCGGCTGGTGCGTGACGGCCAGGGCCGCGCGTGCCTGGACGAGGCGTTTGTCCCGCCGCTGTTGAGCTTTGCCGGGCATGCAGGTTTGCAGGTCCAACTGGACAATCTGCTCACCCAACTGGCGTCCAAGCGTCAACGCTTGATGGGCATGCGCCGTGAAAGCAATCAGCGCATGGCCGACTTCGCGGTCGCCGACGTCTCGCTGTTCTGGCTGCTCAACGCGCTCAATACCTACCAGCCCGTGCTCGCCGATTTCAAGGCCAGCCCGGCGCGCCATCCCGAGCAGGTCTATCTGGAACTGGTGAAGCTGGCGGGGGCGCTGCTGACGTTCTCCCTCGAACATGACGTTGACGCTATTCCGGTCTACCGTCACGAAGCGCTGGAAACGGTGTTTGCGCCCTTGATGCAGATAATTTCGACGCTGCTGGAAGCCAGTCTGCCGTCGCGGGTGATCGCTCTGGAGCTGGAGCGGGTGCTCCCTGGTCGCTGGCAAGTGACGTTCAACGACCCGCGCCTGCGTGAGGCCGACGCCGCTGACTTTTACCTGTCGGTGCGCTGCCGCGAGGCCCCGGCGCAACTGCAGGCGCAGTTCCCGCGGCTGTGCAAGGTCGGCACGCCGGACGACGTCGATCGGTTGATCAATGCAGCCCTCGACGGCGTTCCGCTGCAGCCCCTCAGTCACGTGCCGGCGGCGATTCCGCTGCGTCTCGAAAACCAGTATTTCGCCCTCGACTTTGCCCATTCGAGCGGTCAGGCCGTGCTCGCCGAAGGGGTCTGCGCGTTCTACGTGCCAGCGACGCTGCCGGACGTGAAGCTTGAGCTGTTTGCGGTACTGCGCTCATGAGCCGGCCGATGAAGAGCCAGGCGGCTACCCAGCCCGTCAATGTCGATCAACTGCTGCAGGACAGTTACCTGCTGGTGGTCGAGTTGCGCCATGGCGCGTCCGCCCCGGACAGCGATGCATTGTGGAACCTGTGCACCCGGTACGTGGTGGAGGTCCGCGATGCCCTCAAACAAGCCGGTGTCAGCCAGCGCAGTGTCGACTTCATCAGCCACGCCCACTGTGCGCTGCTGGATGAAACCGTGCTGGTCCACGCGGATGCCAGTGCCCGCGCCAGATGGACCCATGAACCGCTGCAGGCGCATTACTTCGGACGTCATCAGGCGGGGCAGTTTCTGTACGAAGAAATGCGTGAAGTGCTGCACGAGCCGTCGGCGGACCCGAGCGTGCTGAGGGTGTACCACCGCGTCCTGATGCTGGGCTTTCTCGGTCGCTACAAGGAGCCAGACCACCCCGAGCGGCAACAGTTGATGGCCGAGTTGACCGCCCGAGTGGCGCCAGTGACCCTGGATCAGGCGTTGCCCACGTGGATCGACGCACGGGGCCGCAAGCCGTTGCCGGCCTGGCTGCGCGCGCCGCTGCTGCACCTGCTGGCGGCCGGTTTGCTGCTGGCGGGCATCTGGTGGTTGCTGGATTCGCATCTGGCGGCGCTGGTCGCCTCCCTTGTGACCGAGCGGGTGTGACGCGCCCATGACACTCAAGTTGATGCGTGCACTTGCCCTGTGGTCCGGATGCCTGGCGCTGATGGTGATCAGCGTGTTGCCGCTGAGCCCGGTCCTTCAAGCCCTGGCGGCGGCGGGCGCCCTGGGACTGGTGGTCGGGGGCTGGCTGCTGGCGGGTCGACGTTCTTCCCGTCTCGGTGATTCGCTGCGGCTGGAAGCGTTTCGGACCTTGCCGGGCAGTGAATACCGGCAGCCTGTGGTGCTGGTGTGCGGTGAGGGGGCGGCGGCGCTTTTCGCTGTTGATGCCGAGGCCGATATCGCCGGGCAAACCGTCGTACGGAAGACGGCTAGCGGGTGTTACGTCTGGGTGCCGAGCGTCGAGCGGTTGCCCGGTATAGCCACTGCGCTGCTGGCGGTCCGTCCGCAATGGCGTGGGCAGCTCAGCGTCATATTCGTCACCAATCCAGCCCAACACGCGGACAGCGCGGTGCTGGCCGGCCAGCTTCGAGCGCTGACTCATCAGCTGTCGGTGATCCGCAGGCGTGCGCAGACGTTGCCGTTGTGGGTGGTGAGCTATCAACACACCTCACCAGGGCCGCACGATGTTCGTGGGACGGGCTTGAGCCGGGAAGAGGAAAGTTCGGGCACCGAAGCCGTCTGGTTCAGTTGGGAAAATGGCGGCCCCTCCGCGTGGGTCCGGGACAACGGCACCTGCGTCAGCGTCGAGGATTGGCAAAGACAAGACGCCGCCGTCCTCACCGAACGCATGCAACTCGCCGTGCAGATGAACACCCACGCCGCATGGCTTGTTCAGTACGTCGCGCCGCACTTCGCACGCAAAGGCCGGCATCGCGCGCCGTCGCCAGTGGCCTATGCAATCTGCCAAGTGGCGCGTCTGCCTGACCCGATGCCTGGCAGCGTCTGGCAGCACTGGATACAGGCAAAAACTGCGCTGGTGCCGACCCCGTTGACCATTGACACGGGCGGTGTTTTGCCCGCGCCGGACCCTTTGCTGGAATTGCTGCCCCGACACACCGGCAACACCGCGGCGAGGCGCGCCAGTGTCATCGGTGTATGGCTGACGGTCTTCGCTGGCGTCGTCGCCATGTCGAGCTCGGCCCGGCAGAACACTTTGTTGATCCGTCAGGTGGGTGACGACCTGCGCCGCTACGCATCGATCAACGAAACCGCCCGCGAGGATCAGCAGGCCGTGGCCCTGCGCGAAGCGGCGTTCAACGTCCTGCACGATGACGCGCGGCGTCTGGATGACTACTACCGCTACGGCGAGCCTCGGTCGCTTGGCCTGGGCCTGTACCGCGCCGAACAGCTGCGTATCAGCGTCTGGCACGCCATCGGCCGTTACCGGGCACCCATCGAGACGGTGCAGGTGCCCGGGCCGGTGCGGCTGGACACGCTGTCGCTGTTCAACATCGGCAGCGCCGAACTCAAGGCGGACTCGACCCAGGTGCTGATCAACGCCCTGGTCGGCATCAAGGCCAGACCCGGCTGGTTGATCGTCGTCACCGGGCATACCGACGCCACCGGCAGCGAGGAGCAGAACCTGCGCCTGTCCCGCGACCGCGCCGCCTCGGTACGCGACTGGATGCAACGCATGGGCGGCATTCCCGGCAGTTGCTTTGCCGTGCAGGGCTTCGGCGCCAGTCAGCCGATTGCCAGCAATGACACCGAACACGGACGCAGGGCCAACCGCCGCGTCGACATCCGTCTGGTGCCGGAAGAGGGGGCCTGCGGGTCGCTTTCTGCCGGGGCCGGACCGGCTACCCCCGTCGCATTTCGCGGCACTCGATAACCCAAGCAAGGAGTTTCACATGGCAATTCCCGTTTACCTCTGGCTCAAAGATGACGGCGGCGCTGACATCAAAGGCTCGGTCAATGTGCAGTCCCGGGAAGGCAGCGTCGAAGTGGTCGCCCAGGACCACAGCGTGTACATCCCCACCGACAACAACACCGGCAAATTGACCGGCGCTCGCGTCCACACGCCGTTCCTGTTCACCAAGGAAATCGATGCCAGCAGCCCGTACCTGTACAAGGCGGTCGGCACCGGCCAGACCCTGAAAAGCGCCGAGTTCAAGTGGTACCGCATCGACGACGCGGGCCAGGAAGTCGAGTACTTCAACACCCTGCTGGAGAACGTCAAGGTCGTCCGCGTCGCGCCGAAAATGCACGACGTCAAGGACCCGGCCAAGGAGAAGCACAACCACCTGGAGATGGTCGAGCTGCGCTACGAGAAGGTCACCTGGACCTACAAGGACGGCAACATCATCCACTCCGACTCGTGGAACGAACGCCAGACCGCCTGACGCTGCAAGGCCGGCAGACAGGCAGCTGTTGCACGCCTGTCTGCCGGCTGCGGTGTGTTGGGTTGAGCGTCCGTTCGCGGGCGCTGCGCCAAGCACATCGACACGGCACGTTTCCCCAGACAGCACAGCGAGGCGTCGACCGCTCAACGGTCCCGTCGCCGCTCCTTACTCCTTCCGTTCAAGGACGATGACCCATGGCACAGAGCTCCTCCCGTTTGCTTCGCCGCCTCAACCCTTTCTGCGCCCAGGCCCTCAGCGCGGCGGCAACGCTGTGCCAGAGCCGCGGCCACGGCCACATCACCATCGAACACTGGCTGCTGAAACTGCTGGGGCAGGGCGACGGCGATCTGGTGCTGATCGGCCGGCGTTACGAGTGGGACATCGAAGCGCTGTGGACCGGCTTGCTCGACCACCTCGACCGCCTGCCGCGCAGTGTCCAGGCCAAGCCGCAGCTGTGCGACAAATTGCAGCGGCTGATCAAGAACGCCTGGGTGCACGCCTCGCTGGACGAGGACAACGAGCAACTGCGCTCGGCCCACGTCCTGGCGGCGCTGATCGAGTCTCCCGACCTCCTCGCATGCGTAGAGGCCTGGCCGTTGCTCAGCCTGAGCGAGGTGCAGCTGCGTCACTTGCTGCCGTTTCTTGACCAGCATTCCGATGAGCGCGCGGGTTCGGTACCGGGGCCGGGGCTGGATTTTGCGCCGGTTCGTGCTGCGGTGGCGATGTCTTCCGCGGATTCAGCGGCGGAAAGCCCGGTGCTGGCGAGGTTTACCCAGGACATCACCGAGAAAGCGCGCAAGGGCGAGATCGACCCCGTACTGGGCCGTGACGACGAGATTCGTCAGGTCATCGACATCTTGAGCCGTCGTCGCAAGAACAACCCGATTCTGGTGGGCGAACCCGGCGTCGGCAAAACCGCGCTGGTCGAAGGGCTGGCCCTGCGCATCGTCGAAGGCAACGTGCCCGCGAGCCTGAAACCGGTCAGCGTGCGCACGCTGGATCTAGGGCTGTTGCAAGCCGGCGCGGGAGTGAAAGGCGAGTTTGAGCAACGCCTCAAAGACGTCATCGAGGCCGTTCAGCGTGCCGAAAATCCGGTGCTGCTGTTCATCGACGAAGCCCACACGCTGATCGGCGCGGGCAATCAGGCCGGAGGCGCCGATGCCGCCAATCTGCTCAAGCCCGCCCTGGCCCGTGGCGAACTGCGCACCATCGCCGCAACCACCTGGGGCGAATACAAGCAGTATTTCGAACGTGACCCGGCCCTGGAGCGGCGCTTCCAGACGGTCAAGGTCGACGAGCCGGATGACGCCACGGCGATGATCATGCTGCGCGGGTTGAAGGCCCGCTACGCCAGCCACCACGGCGTGCACATCAAGGACGCGGCGATACAGGCGGCGGTGGTGCTGTCGCGGCGCTATCTGCCCGGCCGCCAGTTGCCGGACAAAGCCGTCGACCTGCTGGACACCGCCAGCGCCCGGGTGCGCATGAGCCTGGATTGCGAACCCCAGGCACTGATCGCGAGCAAGGCCCGGCAGTCCGCGCTGGAGCAGGAACGCCAGGCGCTACAAGACGATCAGCGCGTCAACGGACGCAACGCCGATGAGCGTCTGGCGGTCATCGCCAAGCAACTGTTATCCCTGAGCGATGAGTTGGGGCGACTGCAGGACCAGCACGCCAACGAACTCGATCTCGCGCAGACGTTGCTCGCTGCTCGTCATGCCGAGGTGTTCGATTCCGGCACCTGCGCGGCTCTGCAACTCCAGCTCAAGGCGGTCCAGGGCGATGTGCCGCTGCTGTCGCTGGACGTCGACGATCGCAGCGTCGCCCAGGTCATTGCCGACTGGACCGGCGTGCCTCTGAGTAGCCTGCTGAAAGATGAACAGGCCAGCCTGCTGGCTCTGGAGCAGTCGTTGGCGACTCGCGTCATCGGTCAGGACCGCGCGTTGACGGCAATGGCCCAGCGCCTGCGCGCCGCGAAAACCGGCCTGGCCGAAGAAGACGCGCCGCTGGGCGTGTTCCTGCTGGTCGGCAGCAGCGGCATCGGCAAAACCGAAACCGCCCTTGCGCTGGCTGACACCCTGTTTGGCGGCGAGAAATCGCTGATCACTCTGAACCTCTCCGAGTACCAGGAAGCCCACACCGTCAGCCAGCTGAAAGGCGCGCCGCCGGGTTACGTCGGCTACGGCCAGGGCGGCGTGCTCACCGAAGCGGTGCGCCAGCGACCCTACAGCGTCGTGCTGCTGGACGAAGTGGAAAAGGCCCACCGCGACGTACTCAACCTGTTTTATCAGGTCTTTGACCGGGGCTTCATGCGGGACGGCGAAGGGCGCGAAATCGACTTCCGCAACACCGTCATCGTCATGACTTCCAACCTGGGCAGCGACCTGTTGCAGGACTACCTGCTGGCGAACCCCGACGCGCTCGACGGAGACGTACACGAGCAACTGCGGCCGGTGCTGCGCGAGCACTTCCAGCCGGCGCTGCTGGCGAGGTTTCAGACGCTGGTTTACCGGCCGCTGCAGGCGCCTGCGCTCAAGCGCATCGTCGCACTCAAGCTGGGCAAAGTGGCGGAGCGGTTGCGCCGGCATTACGGCCTGGACTGCCGGATCGACGAGCGCGTGCATGACGCGCTGGTGGACGCGTGCCTGCTGCCCGACAGCGGCGCGCGGAACATCGACAGCCTGCTCAACCAGCAGATTTTGCCGGTGCTGAGTCAACAGCTTTTACAGCGCCAGGCGGCGCGATTGGTAACGCGGGGCGTGGTGCTTGGGCACTGCGAGGAGGACGGCATCACCCTTGAGTTTGTCGAGTCCCAGGCTTCGGTGGAGGGCGAATGATGAACGATTCCATCGGGGTGTTTTTCGACCACAGCCGTCACAAGCTTACCGTTCATAACCTGCCGGTGGCGCTGGATGTGCTGGCCTTTGAGGGTGAGGAACGGCTGAGTCAGCCTTTTCATTACCGCGTGGAATTTACCTCGGTTGATCGGGACATCGGCGCCGAGCGGATGCTCGGGCAGGATGCGCAGTTCAGTCTGCATGCGGCGGCCCACACGTTGCCGATGGCTATTCCTGGCTTGCCGGTGCCTTCGGTTAAACCGCTGCGCACGTTGCATGGGGTCATCACCGGCTTCAAGCGGCTGTCCGGTTCCGCTGACGAGGCGCGCTATGAAGTGACGCTGGAACCGCGCCTGGCGTTGCTGGGTCGTGGACGGCAGTTCCGGATTTATCAGCATCAGTCGGTGCCGCAGATTGTCGAGAGCATTCTGCGTACGCGCCATGACTTCCAGGGGCAGGACTTTCTGTTTTCGTTGGTGCGGGAGTACCCGACGCGCGAGCAGGTGATGCAGTACGGCGAGAGCGATCTGGCGTTTATGTCGCGCTTATTGGCCGAGGTGGGGATCTGGTACCGCTTTAGCAACAACGAGCGATTGGGTATTGAGGTCATTGAATTTCACGATGATCAGCGGCATTACCTTCGCCCGCGTGTGAGCTTGCCGCTTCGGCCGCAGTCCGGGTTGGGCAGCAGTGGCGCGGACGGGGTTTGGGGGCTGCAGGTCAGTCATGAGGTGGTGGAGCAGAGCGTTCACTTTAGGGCTTATCACCATCGGGATGCGAGTGCCTGGCTGGATGGCGACGTCGATCAGACGCGAGGTGATACCACGACTTACGGCGAGGCTTATCACTATGCCGAGCCGCACAAGGTGCTCGGCGACAAGCTGGATCAGGATGAAGATTTAGAGGGTGAAAGCGGGTTTTTCTATGCCCGGTTGCGGCATGAGCGGTATCTGAATAACCAAACTCGCCTGAGTGGCATCAGCAGCAGTGCGTCTTTGGGATTGGCCCAGGTGCTGGCGATTTCCGGTGGTGCGCCTCAGGCGTTTGAGCCGGGGGCGGTGCTCACTAGGCTACGGTTGCGTGCGGCGCGGGATCGCAGTTTTGAGTTGAGCTTTGAGGCGATTCCTTATTCCGAGAGCGTGTGTTTTCGGCCGCCGTTGCTGGCGAAACCGCAAATTGCCGGGACCGTCCCGGCGCGGGTCACCAGCTCGCTGGCCAACGATCCCTACAGCCACATCGACCGCGAAGGCCGCTACAAGGTCAGCTTTCTTTTTGACCGCGACAGTTGGGAGCTGGGTGAGGAAAGCCTGTGGTTGAGGTTGGCCCGTCCCTATGCCGGCGATACCCACGGCCTGCACTTGCCACTGATCTGCGGCACCGAAGTGGCGATTGCCTTCGAGCAAGGCGACCCGGACCGGCCCTACATCGCCCATGCGCTTCATGACAGTCGCCATCCCGACCATGTGACGCTGCTGCGCAGCGATTACAAACGCAACGTGCTGCGCACCCCGGCGAACAACAAGCTGCGCATGGAAGATGATCGCGGCAAGGAACACATCAAACTCAGCACCGAACACAGCGGCAAGAGCCAGCTGAACCTCGGGCATCTGGTCGACAACGAGAAGGATAAACGCGGCGAAGGCTTTGAGTTGCGCACGGACGGCTGGGGCGCGATTCGGGCCGGGCGCGGTGTGTTTATCAGTGCGGATGAACAGACCAGGGCCCACGGTCAGCAGCTCGATATGGACGCTGCAATCGAGCAGCTTGAAAGCGCGTTGTCGTTGGCCCGGTCCATGGCTCAAGCGGCCCGGAGTGCCCAGGCCGTTGCCGCCGACACCAGCGGCCACGAACAACTCACCACGGCCCTGACCAACCTGACCGAGCCCGGGCTTCTGCTGCATGCACCGGCCGGCATTGGCGTGGTCAGTCCCGAGGCTGTTTTGCTGTCCTCCGGCCGTGACAGCGTCGCCATCACCTCGTCACGCTCGACCAACATCAGCGCGGGACATGACATCACCGGCACCGCCGAGGGTGCGATCAGCCTGTGCGCTGTAACCAAAGGCCTCGACCTAAAAGCCGTGGATGGGGATGTGCAGCTGCACGCCTACGGTGGGGCGATGCACGCGTTGGCGAATGACCAGATAAAAATTGAAAGCCTGGCCGGCCGTGTCGAGATCAGTGCACCCGAAGAAATCGTCTTCAGCTGCGGCGGCGCGTTCATCCGCATCAAGGGCGGCGAGATCGAGCTGGGCGCGCCAGGGAACATCCATCACCGGGCCGCGTACGTGCTAAAGGGCGGTGCCACCACGCTGACCACCCCGGCAACGCCGATACCCCCGGGCTATGCCGCGGGCTACACCCTCAGCGACCCGATCAAGGGTTACGCCCCCTTCGCCCGTTACCTGATCACCACCCAGGAGGGCGAGCGGTTCCCCGGCGTGACCGATAAGGACGGCAAGACCATTCCGGTCCACACGCTGTTGCCCGGGAAGGTGGTGATCGAGTTCCCCAATGACAAGCACGATGAGCAGTGACCACCGCTCAGAGGCCCCATCGCCCGGATGGTTTGCGATCTGCATCGCAACGGCTACCGACACTACGCCTGCCGCCAAGCAATCGGCCGCAACGATTTATCACCGCAGCAAATCTTCAATCAGGAAGGACCCGGCATGAAAGACAGACAGCACCAGACGGACATCTTTTGCACCTACAAGCCTGTGGCTATCGGCCCGCAGAAAACCCATTGGGTTGAATTTCAACTGGTGGACGAACTCGGCGAGCCGCTGGCTAATCTGCCATGGCGGGCGACCAATCAGGCAGTGCGGGATGGCTGCGTTGCTGAGTACTCGGGGAGCACCGATGCCGAGGGTGTCATTCGACTTGAAGACCTTCACCCGATCGACGTAACACTGCTGATGCCGGCGGCGCCGTTGGCTGAAGTCCTGCAACAGCGGCGGTTGCGGGCTGTGCGCCCGGAGCCCGAGCGGCCAGGTGCAAGTGACAGCAAGCCTCTGTACGGAAAGCAGCGTCCCGGGTTTTCCCCGGTGGAAAAACAGGCACTTGAGCAGGGGCATGCCTATCACTACCTGCGAATAGGACAGTTGTGTGATGAGCTGCCGGCGTTCAATCCGCCCTGGCCAGAGCTGGATCCGCCGCCGGCTTATCATTTTCCGGACGCTGAGTTTTCAGGGTTTACGGTGCAATACGAAGCGCTGAACTGCCGGCATGTGTTGGAAGTTTGCCCGCTGCGTGCATGGTCGTTGGTGTTGCATGATGAGCAGAAGTACAGCCTCGCGAATGCCTACAACCTGGGACTGATGAGCATCTTGTCGTACAGCAACCGCGCGGAGAATTTGTACGGGTCACCTGAGTATTTTTTTGCCGAGCAGTGCCTTGATCTGTCGAGAACTCCCAGGGTTTGGGACGGGGGGAAGAACTGGCCCTGTCTGGTCACCGACGTTTCATTCAATGACCGATACGCCTCCTGCGTAAAGATGAACACCGCGACGGCAGTGCCTCCCCATGGTGATACCCAACTTTTTTCAGTCGTAAACGCCACTCAAGTGCTGGTGGCATGGCGCGGCACCGACTTTGACCGCCTCCATGCACCTGATCTTGCTACAGACCTAACCTTCCGTCCTGTCCTGCCTGAGGTGAAAGCCGGCTGTGCGCCATCGATACCCTGCGTAGATATAGCGCTTGAAGGTCGGGTGCACTTAGGATTTCAGGAGGCTTTCAAGGCTGTGCAGGCCGTCTATGGTCGCCGGTTCGAGAAGGAACTCCCTTACAGCACCATTGGTAAGCAGCTTTTCATCTGTGGCCATAGTCTTGGCGGTGCGCTGGGGTTGATTCACGCAGCATCGCTCAGGGCTCACAACCCGCTTCTTTACACTTACGGCATGCCGCGCACCTTCACCCTGGCCGCGTTAAAGGCGTTGAGCGAGATTCGTCATTTTCGTCACGTCAATGACACCGACACTATACCCAGCGTGCCGCCTGAGGCAGATCTGGATAACCATCTCTATAGGCTTTACGGTCCTTTAGGCACGACGTTAGGTTTCGCTTGGTCGATGGGTCAGGCCCTCGCAACTAATGTGATCGAATTCGGTGATTCATACGGCCATCATGGCGAACTTGCCATGTTTTATCGTGTAGAACAGCACATTCAGAGCCGTGGCTCTTCCTACCCTGCATATCGGAATAAGGATGGTCTCGGCGCGCCGTACTACAACACCATAAAGACCCGATTGCCCGTGCGGTCAAACCTGTACCTCGTGCCGAGTATTAATAAAACGTTAAGTGAGAAAAGCGGAAAACTACAACACCTGTTCATAAGCAGCCTTGACAAGAAAACGCTAGAGCGAATATTCCCACGCTACAAAAACCCCAAGCCGGGAGGGTTGCTAGGTATTGGGAATCACATGATGGGCGAATATATGGCACACATAACCCATCGACTACTCACAGCCATCGAACCTGATCGGAAGCCGCCGCTTGATGCACAGGACGAGATCAAGCGCTTCGCGGAACAGATGACAAAGCATGGCGGCACCTCGCCGAAAGATGAATATGAGCGGAATGACCTGTTTCTTAAAATGCATAAGCAACTAGAAGCGGCATTGGAGGCAACAGTTCAGTCGGAGGGTGGGGTTGAAGCGCTGCAGCGGCTTGGCGCAGTTACAAAGTCGTCGGGAGTTTGAGATGAGCAAAGAAAGTTTGTGTATGAGAGCATTGCTGCTTTCTATTGCGACGGTCATCTCCACTAGTGGTTGCGCAAAAGACTACAGCATGGCTCCACGGCCAGATGGTGAAAAGGTTACTCTCACGATGAAGGTTTCTGATGAGCTGGAGCCGGATCCAGTAAGTGTGATGTACCGCTCAGCTATCTGCCAAAGTGTGTTCCGTGACGGAGATGAGCGGCCTGAAACGCTAGATGGACACAAAGGATATGAGGTGAGACCCCTGCCACAGGCAGATAGTGGTCTGTACAAAACTGAGCTCTATATAGATGGTGGTGGTCCATGCGACTGGCGTCTGAGCAGTGTGGTATTCGGCATCAATTATCGAGCGCCAAATCGCTTTGGAAAAGACGTGGCATCAGGCACAGGCGGTACAGTTATTGTTCGGTTCGATGAAAACAACCCACCTCTCAGCGTCGGGCGGGCTAGGGATGTAACGGGCTCGGACCTAAGAATCGTTACAGATTACTATCCATGGGTGAACGAGAATTTTATAGGCGGGTACACGAAGCGGGCGAGTCTTTCGGGCGAAGGTCGCGGTTATCTAACATATAAAGCTCACCAGGCGCGGAATATATATTTTGAGCCGGTACTGCATTCAGACTTTGTAGTAACATCCGTGTCGCCAAAGAAACAAGTAATCGGAGATTTCATAAGGTTTTACTACCCCGATGGAACAATAGAATCCAATGGGCAGTCGATGCCAGATTTTAAGAAAATGCAAAAGATTCGCTTGTCGGCTGAAGCAAAAAAATGAAGTCGTTGGCTGCGCTGAAGAGTGTGCACGGGAGCATTAGGTGATTGACGTGAAATCAAATCGAAAAATTCCATTTCTGTGCTTTGTATTGCTCACCTTCCTCTGCGGCTGCGCAAAAGACTTCAGCATCTCCCCTCAGCCTGATGGCGAAAAAGTCACGATTACTATCAAGCCGCCTGATGAGCTAGAGCCAGAGGTCATGCGCGTGATGTATCGGTCAGCTAAATGCCCGCGGATTACTCACGACGGAGACGGTCGTCCCGAAACAATTGAAGGGTACAGCGCCTTCGAAGTCTCGCTACATCGCAATGGGGCTGACAATCTCTATCGGACTGATCTTTTTGTAGATGGAGGTGGCGCATGCGAATGGCGTTTGAGCAATGTTGTATTTGGTGTGACGTACCGCGTGCCCAACTCATTTGGAGAAAACGTGCTCACTGGGGCGGGAGGAGAGATAGTTGTTGTGTTCGATCACAATGATCCGCAACTTCGATTGCCGGGCGCTAGAACAGTCCTTGGACGCGATCTGAAAATTTCAAAAGATTACTACCCTTGGGTAAACGAGAGATTTAGCGGCGGGTACGTAAAGCGCGCGAGTCTTTGTGCTGAGAATGGCGGGGATATAACATACATCGCTCGCGAGGCACGAAATATAGATTTCGAGCCTGTGCTGCACCCGGACTATGTGGTGACTTCAATAGCACCCAGGAAACATGCTTTTGGTGAATACATAAAGTTTTACTACCCGGACGGGACCGTTGAATCCGATGGAAGATCGGTGCCAAACTTTAGGAAGATGCAAAAAATACGCATGACGGCAGATGCACAAGAATCAAGTCAATCGCTGCCCCACCTCCTGCGCTGAGAAATACTCCATGAATCACGCTAAATCATTTTTGAAGACTTCGGTTTTGTGCTTCGTATTGCTCACCTTCCTCAGCGGCTGCGCGAAAGACTACAGTATGAATCCGCCGCCAGATGGTGAGAAAGTCGAAATCGTTATAAAGATGCCCAAGGAGCTGGAGCCACAACCTCTACGAGTCATGTATCGGTCGTCTGTATGCCGAAAAGTTGTGCATGACGGTGATGGTAGGCCTGAGTCCCTAGAAGGATACAAAGCATATGATTCGGCATTAACCAAGCGTGGGGTCACAGAGTTTTACGAGGCGAAGTTGTACGTCAATGGAGGCGGTCGCTGTAATTGGCGTATTAGTAATATAATGTTTGGAATCAAATACCGTCTTCCAAGTCGTTTTGGGGAAAGTGTAACGCAGGGCACGGGCGGCACGGTCATCGTAAAATTTGATGGTAATAGAGCGCAGCTCAGCGTCGGAGGAACAAGGAAAGTGGTGGGCCCCGATTTAACAATCGTGAAGGATTACTATCCATGGGTAAGCGAAAAATTTATCGATGGTTATGCGAGGCGTGCGAATTTGTCTAGTGAGAATCGCGGCTATCTTAACTACGAGGCCCGGGAAGCAAGGTCCATATATTTTGAGCCGGTACTGCACTCAAACGTGGTTGTGACATCTGTGTCGCCAAAGAAACACGTCATTGGAGACTTCATAAAATTCTACTACCCCGATGGCTCTGTGGAATCCGATTGGCGAGCGCGGCCTAACTTTGAAAAAATGCAAAAAATTCGTCTGGCGGCGGAGGCAAAAAAATGAAGCCGCTCACTATGCCGCATAGTCCTAAAGAACCTTATATGAAACACGCCATGCTATTCGCAAAGCCAGCGATTTTATCTTTTGCGCTGCTCGCTCTCTTAAGCGGTTGCGTAAAAGACTACGACGTTCTAACGCCACCGCCCGACAGCGAAAAGGTAAAAATTGTTATAAAAGTGCCTGCCGAGCTTGAGCCCAAAACTTTGCTCGCCAAGTACGAGTCGGCCAGATGCCGAATGTTTATCGACTTTCCCGGTGTGGGCAGTGTGCCATTTCCAGGATCAAATTTTCAAAATTCGAAGTTCACAAGGCGGGGAGAAACAGATTTGTACGAGGCGGAGGTATTCGTTGATGGCGGCGGTGAATGTGAATGGCAACTAGATAGCATCGAGTTTGGAGTCGTGTACCGTATTCCTAATCGTTTTGCAAAAAAAGTAACCGCTTATTATGGTGGGGCAGTTATCGTTAAGTTCGACGGGCAGCACGCTGCCTTTAATACTGTTGATCAGTTTATAGAAGGGCCGGACCTGACAATCGTAAAGGATTACTACCCATGGGTAAGGGAAGCCTACGAATTTGGTTACTATGATAAGAGTGTAAATCTGGCCAAAGAGTATGAAAGTTATCGTACCTACAGGGCTCGGGACGCAAGAAACATATTTTTTGAGCCAGTGCTGCATTCAGATCTTGTCGTGACATCGACTTCCCCTAAGAAACGCTTCGCTGACGAAATCGTAACGACAACATTTCGCTACCCCGACGGGACGGAAGAATCCAACAGGGAACTTGAGCCGGACTTTGAAAAAATGCAGAAAATCCGCTTGAAGACGGAGGCTAAATAATGAAGTTTTTCAGCGCCGCGAGATATTTTCAGGGCGATCAACCGAATCAGAAAGTATCAAGATTCAGCGCTTTACTCATAAGTATTACGTTGTTGGCATCGCTCAGTGGTTGCGCACTTGACTATGAACTCCATCCGGACACGGAGGGGGAGAGAGTCACGATGACGATTAAAGTATCGGAAGGGTTAGTCCCGCCGCCCATGGCCGTGGGTTATCTATCGACAATCTGCGAAAACGTTTATGAGGGGCCTGATGTATTCGGCAATACCAGGGAGCAGCGTGTAGCGTTCAAACGGCGCGGGGAGGGCGATTTCTATGACGCCGATTTTGCTGTTGACGGTGGCGGGATGTGTAGGTGGCGCGTGGCTTATGTGAATTTTGGAGTACGTCCTCAATGGCCTGAGCGCATTGGCGAAGGTGCGGTAGTGGGAACGGGAGGTGATGTTCTTGTCCTGTTTCAGCATAACAATCCGGATTTTCGGCCTGAATGGGCCAAAAACGTGGTGGGGACCCGTCTCGATATAAAGAATAATTACTACCCATGGGTAAAGGATGTCTTAAAGAAGGATTACGTCAAGAGACTTAATCTGGTGGGTGAAGCGGTGCCTTACCAGACTTACCTGGCTCCCCAGGTGCGAAACATAAACGTTGAGGCAGTGCTTCACGCCCAGTATGTCGTGACGTCAGAACAGCCAGAGTTCAAAAGCATCGGAATTCACCCTGCCTTTATTTATCCAGACGGGACTTCGGGCCCAGATGACAGCGATACGCCAGATTTCCCCACGCTGGAGGCCATTCGTTTAAAGGCTGAAGCCAGACGATGAGGACAGGTAATAACTTAACGTGTCGCCCCTGATCTTTATATCGGCCATCAAGTCGGTGAGTGAAAGCCCGCACCGTTAAAACCCGGCACGTATGACAAGCACGCGCAACCCATGAGCTCGACCAGGCATCCGCTCGCGCGGAATAAATACACGGCTTCATCAATTCATTAACAAAGGATCTTTCAATGTCACAAGGATTCGTATTGTTGGGTGACAAGACCACCCACGGAGGAGCGGTAATTTCCGCGTCGTCCACTCACATCACTCAGGACAAAGCAGTCGCTCTGGTGGGGGATAGGGTCATGTGTCCCATACCCGGACATGGCGTTAATCCCATTATTGAGGGTTGTGCCGACTGTTTAGAGGATGGCCGTGCGCTGGTGGTCGATGGTTGCCACTCGCTGTGCGGTTGCCAGGTCATTTCCAGCGCACCTGACTGGGCGGTGGATTGAAGATGGCGTGGCAACGTGAATACGTGCAAGCAGGGCTCGCACCCAAACCGCCTTCACCGGTTCGCTGGCTGCTGATCGTGGTTTCAGCGGGGGCAGCGGCTGTGCTGATGTTCCTGCTCTACGTCGTGGTGCCTGAATTGCAGGCGTTAAACGTATGGGCGCTCACCGCCTCGCCGTTGGTGGTGGCGATTCTCGCGCTGGCGGCGCGCGTGCACGCCTACGGTGGCGCTCTGGATGAGTGCAGGCTGCTGCAGGAGCGGTCCCGGCTGGAACAGGTCGCCTGGGCGGAATGGGGTCAGCGTTACATGGCAGTCATGGGTGGACTTGTTCTTTTGCCCGAGCATTTGTCTGCGGTGGCGATGATGAAACTGCCCCATACGCCTGTCCCACACTCAGGCAAAGCCCGCCGCATCGTTGGCCTGCCGAAGGGCCAAAAGGGCCGGGCCATGGCAGGTCTTGCCCAATTGACGGGTTCGCTGTCGACAATACTGGCGCCGCTGCCACCGAGTGAAAGTCTCAGGGTCACTGTCCTGACCGATGCGCCACAGGATGAGCATCCAGCATTGGCCGACGCCTGTCAGCAGCACCTGTCCGATCTCACCTCGTCATCCACCCTCACCGGCGTCCACGTGACAAGCCAGCTCTCCTTCGCCTGGATGGAAGAAACACTTAAAACCCCACGCGACGCCGTCGAGCTCATCCTCGTCGTCCAGGCCCACGGTAAAGAGGCTTACTCCGACGGACTCGCCGCCATCCTGCTGTGCGCCGACGGGGTCGCCAAAGCCCACAAGCTCCCAATCGCCGCGCGCCTGTTGCGCCCGATGCCCCTCGACGTCGATTCCCTTGAAACCGACTTCACCATTTTCCTGCAGATTCAGGCCAAAGCTCGCGATGCAACAGGCGTGCTGGCCGACCGCGCCGACTGGCAACCGGAAACCACCCCATTACTGGCGGCAGCGGCGCGCGAGGGTGCAGCGCTGTCGGTTGATCACCGCTGGATTCTGGAACCCGTAAACGGCGTGCCGGGCCCCTGCGGTCACTGGCTGCTGGCAGCGCTGGGCATCGAGATGACCAGACTCGCGCAGCAACCCTTGTTGCTACTGGCCAGTGAAGACACGGGCCGCTGGATCAATACCGTCACACCGGGAGAACTCGCATGAAATCCTTGATCGGCAATGGCTGGCGTCGCGCGGGTGGCGCGGTATGGCTGGTCGCCTTCTCAGCGGCGCTGGGCTGGCTGGTTTATACCTATGGCGCAAGGGTCGGACTGACGGAGAGGCATCAGCAAATCACGGCGTTTCTGTTGCTGATGGTGATCGCGCTGTTGGTGCAAACCCTTCCTCGTGCCCTGGCGCTGATGAAAAGCCGCCTGAGCGTCGAGCGGCGGCAGGGTGACGGCGTGTTCCCACCGGAGGAATCGTCATCCACCTCTGACACCAAGAAACTCCCGGGCGTCGCTGAACTCCAGGAGCACCTCGACCACCAGTACACCGCCTTCCAGCGCACCCGCACCCGCTTCATTCTGGTCGTCGGGGAGCCCGAACAGATCGAGGCCATCGCCCCAGGCCTTGCCGATGCCCAGTGGCTTGAATCCCAGAACACCGTGCTGCTCTGGGGCGGCAGCCCGCAATCCCAGCTCTGCAAAACCGCCACCCGCTGGCACGCGGTAACCCAGCGGCGCGGTCTGGACGGCGTGGTCTGGGCGCTTGATAAGCAGCAAAGCGCGACCGCCGCGACAATGGGCAGTGGCGTCGCCGGTCTGCAGCAACTGGCCCGAACCCTGGGCTGGCAGTTGCCGCTGCACCTGTGGGAGGTCTGCGAGAGCAATCGGACGCAGCAAAAGCACCCACGGGGGCCCGCCGGGTCGCTGCTGCCCTCGCGCTTCAGCGGCTCGCAACTGCAGACGATATTGGCCCCCATTGACGACTCTTTGCACCAGATGGGCCTGGCCGAGCTGGCGGTCTACCCTGACCATGACTTTCTCTCACGGTTGTCTTCCAACCTGAAAGCAGAGGGCATCGCGCGCTGGCGGCAGGCCCTGACGCCGTTGCTGGGCAAGTTCGCGCGGGGCGTGCCGTTGCGCGGGCTGTGGTTCAGTTTGCCGGCGCCATTGACCGAGTCCAACGGCAATCAATGGCTGGCGGGTCCGGCGTGGGCCGGCGTGCTCGCGGACACACCTCGCGACGTCCGGCGCTTGAATTGGCCCGTCACGCGCATCAGCT
This sequence comes from Pseudomonas sp. NPDC078416, assembly GCF_050268485.1. Taxonomy (NCBI): domain Bacteria; kingdom Pseudomonadati; phylum Pseudomonadota; class Gammaproteobacteria; order Pseudomonadales; family Pseudomonadaceae; genus Pseudomonas; species Pseudomonas sp. NPDC078416. The sequence goes on from NZ_JBNNGV010000013.1 coordinate 28,935, forward strand.
ACGCCCTTGCCCTCGGCGCCATGCTGATCTGGTTGACGGGCCTGCTGCTGTCGTTCTCCACCCACCGTACCCAGATACTCGACATTCAGTCGTCCCTCGCGGCCGTGCAGCCTTCGGGCAACAGCGATGAGCAGTTGCTCGCCCTCAACGCGCTGATCCTCGAAATGGGCCGGCTGAAGGAGCGCGCGCAGCGTGGCGAGCCTTGGTACCAGCGCTTCGGGCTGAGCCAGAACGATGCGCTGCTCGCGGTAATGTGGCCACGCTATGTCGAGGCCAATAACCGGCTGATGCGAGACCCGGCGGCGGAAAACCTCAAGCGCCAGCTGGCATCGCTGGTGGCATCGCCTGCCGACAGTCCGCGGCGGGCCAAGGGCGCGCACAACGCATACGTGCAGCTGAAGGCCTACCTGATGATGGCCCGCCCGGAGAAGGTTGATGCCGCATTTCTGGTGACCGCGTTGGGTCATGCCGAACCGGCGCGAATGGGCGTATCGCCGGGTTTGTGGAAAGGACTGTCGCCGACGCTGTGGCAGTTTTACGCCGAGCAGTTGGCGGCCAATCCGCAGTGGCGTGTCGAACTGGATGACGCACTGGTGGCCCAGGCGCGGCAGGTGTTGCTGGTGCAACTGGGCCAGCGCAATGGTGAAGCCAGCCTTTATCGGCAGGTGCTGGAGGCCGCCGCGACCCACGCTCCCGATCTCGACCTCGAACAGATGGTCGATGACAAAGAGGCGTGGCCGCTGTTTTTCACCGAGGCGAGTGTGCCGGGTGTGTTCACGCGGCAGGCGTGGGAAGGGCAGGTGCGTCAGGCAATCGATGACATCGTCGAGGCCCGTCGCGAGCAGATCGACTGGGTGCTCAGCGATCGCGACAACAGCGCCGTTGCCGACACCTCGCCCGAGCAGCTCAGAGCGCGCCTGACCGAGCGCTACTTCCATGATTACTCCGGCGCCTGGCTTGAGTTTCTTAACAGCGTGCAATGGCGGCGGGCCGACAGCCTGGCCGACGTCATCGACCAACTGACGCTGATGAGCGACGTCCGCCAGTCACCGTTGATTGCCTTCATGAACACCCTGGCCTGGCAGGGTCAGGCCGGCACTCGCCGTCAGGGGCTGAAGGACTCGCTGGTGCAGTCGGCGCAGAAGCTGATGGGCAGCGAGCGCTCGACGCCGGTGCCTGCCATCAGCCAGCAGCTCGACACGCCGGCCGGTCCGCTGGATCCGACCTTCGGCCCGCTGTTGGGGTTGTTGGGCAAGGACCCGGAAGGCAAGGGCGGCGATGACGACCTCAGCCTGCAGGCCTTTCTGACCCGCGTGACCCGGGTGCGCCTGAAGTTGCAGCAGGTCAGTCACGCCGCCGATCCCCAGGGCATGACCCAGGCCATGGCGCAGACGGTATTCCAGGGCAAGAACATCGACCTCACCGACACCCGCGCCTACGGCGAGTTGCTGGCCGCCAGTCTTGGCGAGGAGTGGGACGGCATGGCTCACGCGTTGTTCGTGCAGCCGCTGGATCAGGCCTGGCGCAAGGTGCTCGAGCCCTCGGCGGCCGCCCTGAACCGGCAGTGGCAGCAGGCGGTGGTTGATAAATGGGACAAAGCGTTTCTCGGCCGTTACCCCTTTGCCGCCACCGGCAGCGACGCCTCGTTGCCGATGCTGGGCAAGATGATTCGTGGGGATTCGGGGCGTATCGAGCAGTTCCTGCAGCGCGAACTGACCGGCGTGTTGCGCAAGGACGGCGGCCGCTGGGAGGTGGACCCGACCCATGGTCAGGGCCTGTTGATCAACCCGAAATTTCTCGCGGCGGTCAATCAGCTCAGCCACTTGGCCGACGTGCTCTACACCGACGGCGGCATGGGCATCAATTTCGAGCTGCAGGGCAAGGCGGTGCGTGACGTCGTGCAAACCACCTTCGTGCTCAACGGCGCGCGGCATCAGTACTTCAATCAGAAAGAGAGTTGGCAACGCTTCGGCTGGCCCGGCAGCAGCGACTACCCCGGTGCCAGCCTGACCTGGACCAGCGTGCGCAGCGGCGAGCGTCTGTATGGGGATTTTCAGGGTGTCTGGGGGTTGATCCGTCTGCTGGACGCCGCCACCGTCACCGCGCTGGACGACAGTGACAGCCGCTACCGCATCGAGGTGCCGGCGCCGGACGGCCTGGGCCTCACCTGGCACATGCGCACCGAGCTCGGCGCAGGACCGATGAGCCTGCTGGCGCTGCGCAATTTCAAACTGCCGCGACAGATCTTCCTCAACGGGATCGCCAGCGCACAACCGTCAGCGCGCGCCGAGGTGATCGAATGAGCCTGCAACGGTTGATTACCACCACCCTGGGCGATCGCGACGCGGTTGAGATGGCCAGGGCCCACGCTGCGGAGTGGGCGTCATGGCTGACACCGATCAGCGATCAGTCTCCCGCTGGCCAGGACCCGGGCTATGACGATGATTTCCAGAGCATGCGCGAGGAGGTCAACAAACTGTCCGGCGCTGACGCCGAGCGCGTGATCGTGCTGGCCGAAAAGCTACTGAAAGGCACGTGCAAGGACCTGCGCGTGCTCACCTATTACCTGTGGGCGCGTCTGCAGCGGGACGGCGAAGCCGGATTGGCGGCAGGCTTGAATCTGCTGGCGGCAATGGTTGATCGCTACAGCGCCGAGGTGCTGCCGGCGCGGCCGAACAGTCGCAAGGTGGCGCTGGAATGGCTGGCCAGCGCCAAGGTGCTGGACAGCCTGACGCTGTACCCGGAAGTGGTGAAGGCCGAGGCCGAACGCACGGTCGCCGCGCTCGCCTGGCTGGATCAGGTGCTGGAAGGCTGGCCTGCCGAGCAGCGGCCGGACCTGGGCGCGTTGTACGCGGCGCTGTCGGCACGGCTGGCCCAGGCCGGCGGACTGGATGCGGTGGTGCCGCAATTCAGTGCCAGCCACGCCGGCGCTGGTCGTGAATCAGGCAGCCGTGAAGCCGCCAGCCACGGCGCTCGCCCCGAACCGGGCGTCATCCGCTCGGGCCGTGACCTGCTCGACAACGGCCGCGCGCTGGCCAGCTATCTGCGCGAACAACCCCAAGGCTGGCTGGCGGCCCATCGGCTGATGAAAAGCCTGCGCTGGGACACCGTGCACCAGTCGCCGCCCCAGGACGCGAGCGGTCGAACACGACTGGCACCGCCCCGGGACGAATACCGCGCGCAGCTCAAACGGCTGTACCTGCAACAGAGCTGGAACGAGTTGCTTGATCAGGTGGAGCGCATGTTCGCCGAGGGCGTGAATCATTTCTGGCTCGACCTGCAGTGGTTTCTGTATCAGGCGCTGAGCCGCCAACCCGCGCCGTCGGAAGGCTGGGCGCGCATCGTCAAAGAGGATCTGGGCCTGCTCCTCGAACGCCTGCCGGGCCTCGAAACGTTGTGCTGGGACGACGGCTCGGCCTTTGCCGACGAGACCACCCGCGAGTGGATCGACCAGCACGTCAGCACCCAGGGCGCGGCTGCATGGCTGCCCGCGCCGGCCGCCTGCGTCGCAGACGACGCCGACATTCTCGCCCTCGAAAGCGAGGCGCTGGCCCAGGCTGACCGCGACGGCGTCGAGGTGGCGCTGGCGTGGCTCGACACGCGGCCCGACATTCACGGCGGCCGGCAGCATTGGTTGCTGCGGCTGTTGATGGCGCGGGTCGCCGAGCAGTACGGCAAAAGCGAGCTGGCCTTGCACCTGCTCGGCGAACTGGACGCGACGGCCCAGCGCCATGTGCTCGCCCAGTGGGAGCCCGCGCGGGTATTTGAAGTCAAGGCGCGGTTGCTCAAGCTGCTGCGCCTCAAAGCCCAGCGCAGCGACGCCGACAAAAACGCGCTGAGTAAACGCATGGAGCCGCTGCTGGCGGCTCTGGTGGCCATGGACCCGGTTCGCGCAGCAGTGCTGTGCGGCTGACACTGACAACCCGGAGGTTTTTTTGAACACGGACAATCTGACCCTGCGTTATTTCGACGCCGAAATGCGCTACCTGCGCGAGGCCGGCAAGGAGTTCGCGCAGGCGTTTCCCGACCGCGCCGCCTCGCTGAATCTGGACAAACCCGGCGCCCACGATCCCTACGTCGAGCGGCTGTTCGAAGGCTTCGCGTTCCTGATGGGGCGCCTGCGGGAAAAGCTCGACGACGACTTGCCGGAGCTGACCGAAGGCCTGGTCAGCCTGCTGTGGCCCCACTACCTGCGCACCATTCCGTCGCTGTCCATCGTCGAGCTGCAACCCGACGTGCACCAGATGAAACAAAGCGAGGAGGTCGCGACCGGCTTTGAAATTCAGTCGCAACCCATCGGCCCCCAGCGCACGCGTTGCAGCTACACCACCACCCAGGCGTTGACCCTGCGTCCGCTGGCGCTGGACTCGGTGCGCCTGGCCCAGGAACCGGACGGTCGCTCGGTTATTCGCCTGCGTTTTTCCTGCGGTGCGCTGAGCCACTGGGGTCAGCTGGATTTGCGCCGCATCCCGCTGTACCTCAACGCCACGCCGGCGGTGGCCAACGCGCTGCATCACGCGCTGACCCTGGGCACACAGGCGCTGTATGTGCGTCAGCCCGGGGACGCGCAACGCCAGCCGCTGCAAGGCGGCTTCGCGCCAAAGGGCTTTGGCGATGCCGACCGGCTCTGGCCCAAGGGCGACAGCGCGTTCAGCGGCTACCAGTTGCTGCTGGAGTACTTCAGCTTTCGCGAGAAATTCATGTTCGTCACCCTGCACGGCCTTGAGAACATGAGCATCGCGCCGGACGCGCCGTGGTTTGAACTCGAGGTTGTGCTGAGTGAAGCGTGGCCCCACGGGCTTGCCCTGAGTGCGGAGCACATCCGCCTGCACGCCGTGCCGGTGATCAATCTGTTCTCGCTGGAGGCCGACCCGCTGTCGCTGGACCCTTTGCAGACCGACTACCTGCTGCGGCCGATGCGCTTGCAGGACGGCCACACCGAAATCTATTCGGTCGACCGGGTGACGGCGTCCCGGGATTCCGGGCGGGAAGAGTACGTGCCGTTTTCCAGCTTCCGGCACAAGGGCGGCATGCTCCGCGATGAGGCGCCCGAGCGTTATTTCCACACCCGCCTCAAGCGCGGTGCGAACGGACTGCATGACATGTGGCTGATACTCGGCGGCGAGGGTGCGGACGTTGATCGGCTGGCCGAGCGCCCGTGCCTGTCCCTGCGGCTCACCGGCACCAACGGCCAGTTGCCGAGAAAAGCGCTGCAAAGCACGATCCTCGACACGCCGCTGCACGCCACCCAGGCCGGTCTGCGGGTGCGCAATCTGTGTGCGCCGAGCCTGCCGTGCTATCCGCCGAGCCGCGACCGCTTTCACTGGCGGGTGTTGAGCCACCTGGGCTCGAACTTCCTGCCGATGCTCGACAACGCCGAAGTGCTGCGCGGCACCCTGGCGCTGTATGACTGGACCGGCAGCGAGCTCAATCGCCGGCGTCTGGACGCCATCGTCGAAGTGCGTCATCACCTGATTCAGCGCTTCGAAAAAGGCTTTCTCATGCGCGGCGTGGACATCGAAGTGACCCTCGACGCCGACGGCTTTGCCGGCGAGGGCGATATCTGCCTGTTCGGCGAAATGCTCAACCGGTTCTTCGCGCTGTACGCCGACATCCATCTGTTCACCCAGATCACCCTGACCCTGCAACCGACCGGGAGGAGACTGCAATGGAGCGAAAACCACAGCCAGCGGATTCCCGGTTGAGGGTTGCCGAATGGCTCGCTGCCGTGGAGGGGCGGGTGGCGCAGGCGAGCGTTTACCGCTTCTGTCAGTTGCTGGAAAGCGTTGCGCCAGATCAGCCGCCGTTGGGCAGCACGGAAAACCCGAAGGATGATCTGGTGCGTTTTCGGCCCGACCCCGGCATGGGCTTTCCGGCCAGTGAGCTGAAAGCCGTGGAGTGGTCATCCGAGGATCAGGGGCTGCCGGCGACCGTGCGCACCCGTTTGCTCGGCCTCTACGGCGTGGACTCGCCGCTGCCCACGCGTTACCTCGACGACATCGCGCAACGGCGGGAGGGCCATGAGGCGCTGGAGGGGTTTCTCGACATCTTCAACCACCGGGTCTTCACCCAGTTCTACCGGATCTGGCGCAAGTATTCGTACCCGGCGTCGTTTGCGCCCGCGGGTGCCGACCCGACTTCCCAGTGCCTGTTCGGGCTGATCGGGCTGGGCATCCCCGGCACCGCGAAACGCATCGCCACGCCGCTGTCGCGTTTTCTGGCGTTGCTCGGCGTGATGCGTTTGCCGACCCGCAATGCCGAGGGCATTTTGGCGCTGGTGCACTTGCTGGCGTCTCACACCCGGGCGTCGATCGTGCCCCACTGGCCTCTGAACATTGTCCTCGACGCGCCTGCCAGCCTTTGCTCCGCGCGGCCGGTGAGCCTGTCCCAGGGCACGCCGCTGGGCAGCGTTGGGCGCGACGTCAACAGCGAACTGATGCTCACGCTGTTCACCGCCGACCACGACGAGGCGCGGGAATGGTTGCCCGGCGGCGGCTTGCTCAGCGACCTGCGGGTGCTGTTGCAGGTGTACCTCGGTTGGCGCTGTACGGCACGGTTGCGCCTGTCGCTGCCGATCGATTGCCTGCCGGTTTCGGCGCTGAGCGGACGCGGCGTGCTGCTGGGCATGACCGCCGGACTTGGACTCAAGGGCCGCGCAACTGCGCAAACCGACAGCATCACCATTCATCTGGGCCGTTATCAGGGGCTCCACCTCAATCCTCAGAAAAAAGAGACCATCCATGTCGCGTACAACTATTTCGGCTTTGCTTAGGGCGGTGCCGATCATCGCCTTCGGCTTCCTTGTCAGCGGCTGCGGGGTCACGCAAAGCGTGTCGGACTCCACCGCATCGATGACCAGGGCAATCTTCTACAAGCAGGTCAAAACGCTGCGCCTGGACTTCGACGGTCGCGTGGCCCTGAACACCGAAGGCACGGACATGCGCGCGTTGTCGGTGCCGTTGATGGTGCGGGTGTACCAGCTGCGCGATGACAAGTCGGCGAACAACGCCACCTACGACGACCTGCTGCGTGACGCCGACCGCCTGCTCGGCGCTGACCTGCTGGATCAGCGATCGCTGGTGATCAAGCCGGGAGAGGGGGCGCAGCTGGATGTACCGCTGAATGAAAACGCCGGGGTGGTCGCCGTCGTCGGGTTATTCCGCGAGCCCGATTCACAGCTCAATGACTGGCGCTTGCTGCTCACCCGCGACGATCTCGACCCGGACCGGCCCCGGGTCATTGAGCTGGGGGAAAGCCGGCTGACGCTGCGCCCCCTGGCCGAGGGTTGAGCCATGACCGAGCTCAACCCTTCGCTGTACGAAACCCTGCTGCAGAATTTCAGTGGCGAACTCGACCTGTCCCGGGTGGCGGAAGACGACCAGTACGTGCTTTCGGTGCTGGACAATCTGCAGCGCGTCCTCAACAGCCGCGCGGGCACCCTCGCGCACCTGCCTGATTACGGCCTGCCGGACATGGGCGCCGTGCTCGAAGGATTGCCGTCTGCCGCCCATGCACTGATGCGGACCATCGCCGACACGCTGCTCAAATACGAGCCGCGCCTGTTGTCGTTGCACATCGAACTGTTGCCGCAGGCCCAGCCGGGCCATCTGGTCTACGCCCTCGACGCGACGCTGGAGGGCGAGCGCACCGCGACATTCGGAACGACGTTGAGCCCGGAGGGAAGGGCGGTGGTGCGTCATCTCAAGCGTCACGATGTGCGGGCCCTGCCTTGAGGCCCACAGAAAGCTTGATGACCAGGGGCTTTGCCGTGGGGATCAAGGCCGGCGGCGATCCACGCGCGTTGCCTGACTACCGAAGGTTGTGCATTGAGATGGCCCGGCTCGGTCATCCGGCCTGTCCTGATGTGGACTGGCGAACCATCGAGCAGTGCTGCCTCGCCTTGTTCGCCAGCAACGGCGCGGACCTGCAAACGGCGGCGGCTTACGCCCTGGCGCGCAGTCATCTGGGAGGGCTGGACGGGATGTGCGAAAGCCTGGGGGTGCTGGAAACCCTTTTGCGGGCAGACGCCCAACCCTGGCCCCGAGGGGTGTCGGCGCGGACTGAAATCCTCAATGGACTCTTCGGTGCGTGGCAAGCGGTGCTGCGGGAGCTGGAGATCAATGTCTGTGATCTGGCGGCTCTTGATTTCTTTAATGTGCAGCTTGAGCACCTGCGCCTGACGCTGCTTGAGCAGATTCCAGTGCCCATCACTGGCCTTGAAGGCTTGCGCACGCAGGTGGCGCAACGGGTGTCCCGGATCGAGCGCGATGCTCAGGCCGCGGTGCTGCTCGCGCCGAACGCCATGCCGCCCTCACCGCTGCACGCCAGGACGCACTCCCCAACACAAAGAAACCCCGCAGCCACGCAGCCAACGTCGACCCCCATCAGGCCCGATGCAAAAAAACGCCCCGCGATGTGGATCGGATTACTGATCGGCGGGCTGCTCGGCCTGCTCGCCGCAGTGGCTTGGCGGTGACAATACCCGCTGTATCAAGGCTTCCCGACGGCGAAGGTCGCGCAGAGAACGTACCGCCCAGCCGAACGTCGGGATTTACCTGTCAGCTATATTTACAGCCGGGCACTGTCTCCATTAGTGTGCGCGCATCATCTGCCTTAAGACTGCGGCTGCCGCATGTTAAGGCACGTCCGCTCAGACCGGACACTTTTGCCTTGGTTGAAATCACCCCTGCGTTTCGCGACCCTTGCGTCCCGGCCTCCTTTGCCAGTGTCCTTCAGCAATTGCGAACGGCTACCGTCGTCCAGCACACGACACTCGAAGCCCGATTGCCATTGACCCACCCCCAGCTTGATCTTGGCACCTACAAACGGATCATCGCGGCCTACTACGGCTTTCATCTGCCCCTGCAACAATCGATTGAGCGCTTTCTTGCGCCCCAGGTCACCGACCCTGCGCGGCAGAAAATCCCGGCGCTGATCAAGGATCTGCACGCCCTCGGCCTGAGCGATACGCAGATCGACGCCTTGCCCCGGTGTAGCGCGCTGCCCGCGATCGGCAGCGTTGCTCGGTTGCTTGGCGTGATGTATGTCATGGAGGGGGCGACGCTGGGGGGGCAGGTGCTGCGCCGGATCATCGCCGACAGGCTGGGCATCGATGCCGACAGCGGCGGTGAGTTTCTGGACGTGTACGGGCGCGACACCGGGCGCCTGTGGAAGGCCTTCCTCAAGCAACTGGCCGAGTTCGATACGCCGCTGCACAACGCCGAGGTGGTGCAGGCGGCCTGCGCCACCTTCGACTGCTTTCAAACCTGGCTGGAGCAAGCGGGAGTGCTGAATGACGCCTAATGACACGCCGCTCACGAAGCACGTGCTGGACGACCTGCTGGACACCTGCGCCAATGAACCGATTCGCATCCCCGGCGCCATTCAGCCCCACGGTGCTCTGCTGACCCTGCTCGAAACCGACTGGACCGTGCAACAGGCCAGCGCCAATGCCTGGCAGATGCTGGGCATCCCCGGCGACGTGCAGACCGGCGACTCGCTGATACGCTGGCTGGGCGAGTCCCAGGCCAACGCCTTGCGCGACGCCGTTCAGGACGCGGATCTGCACAGCCTCGATCCATTGCCAATGCAGTTTGCCGGGCAGGCATTCGATGGCCTGCTGCACCGCCATGACGGCCTGTTGTTTCTGGAGATCGAGCCCGGCGCCGCGCAAGGGTCGATGGAGCACCTGGGGCCGCGCCTCACGCGCACCCTGCGTCGCCTGCAATCGGCCAAATCCCTGGACGATCTGTACGCCATCAGCGTTTCGGAGATCCGCGCCCTGACCGGCTACGACCGTGTGATGATCTATCGGTTTGAAGAGGAGGGCCACGGGCAGGTCATTGCCGAGTCGGCGACGGCCGAACTGGACGCCTACCTGGGGCTGTTTTTCCCCGCCACCGACATCCCGCAGCAGGCCCGCGAGCTGTATCGCCTGAACTGGCTGCGCATCATCCCCGACGCCGCGTATGTGCCGGCGCCTCTGGTTCCGGCCCTGCGCCCGGACACCGGCCAGCCGCTGGACATGAGTCATGCGGTGCTGCGCAGCGTGTCACCGATCCACTGTCAGTACATGCATAACATGGGCGTGCGCTCCTCGATGAGCATTTCCCTGCTCAAGGATGAACGGCTCTGGGGCCTGATCAGTTGCGGCAATCGCGAGCCGCTGCAAGTGCCGCATACGCTGCGCTCGGCCTGCCAGACCATCGGACAAGTGCTGTCGATGCAGATCAGCCTGCTGGAAGACCAGCAGACTCAGCGCCAGCGACTGGCCAAACATCACATGCTGGACCGGCTGTCCAGGGCGATGAACGAGTCCGCGGACGACGTCTACAACGGGCTGCTTGAACATTCCCAGGCGCTGCTGACACTGGTCGACGCCAACGGCGTGGCGGTGATCATCGACGGTCAGGTGCACCTGATCGGCCAGTGTCCGAGCACCGAGCAAGTCAGTGCGTTGCACCAATGGCTGCAGAATCGGCCCGGGGTGGTGTTCGAGACGTCCAGCCTCGGCGTCGTGTTCCCTGACGCGCAGGCGTATCAACGTGTGGCCAGCGGACTGCTGGCGTTCAGCTTGCCCAAGCCGGTCACCAACGGGGTGCTGTGGTTTCGCGCCGAGGTCAGGGGCAGCGTGGAGTGGAGCGGCAACCCGCAGCAGGCCAAACGGGTCGTCAACGACCGTCTGCAACCACGGGAATCGTTTGCCCTGTGGGAACAACAGGTCGAGGGCAAGGCCAGGACCTGGAACGCCGGCGAGGTCTACGCGGTGTCCGACCTGCGCCGCTCGGCGCTGGAGGCGGACCTGTCGCGCCAGGTGCTGCGCGAACAAGAGGCCGTGCGTGCACGCGACGAGTTGGTGGCCGTGGTGTCCCACGACCTGCGCAGCCCGCTGACGGTTATCGTCATGCAGTGCGGCATGATGCAGCGGGTGATCAACGCCGACGCCACTGCTTCTACCAAGCGACTCAGCTCGGCCATCGACATCCTGCAGCGCGCGTCCTCGCGGATGACCAACCTGCTGGAGGATTTGCTCGATACGTCCAAGATCGAAGCCGGCCGCTACTTCATCGACGCCGAGCCGCTGGAAGTCAGCCGATTGTTCGAAGATGCCTGGTCGCTGCTGACGCCACTGGCGCTCAACAAATACATCGACCTGACGTTCGAAGCCGAACCCGACCTGACGATTTTCGCCGACCCGGAGCGCATGTTTCAGGTGCTCTCCAACCTGGTGGGCAATGCGATCAAGTTCACACCCAAGACCGGCAGCGTGAAAGTCACGGCTGCGGGTGCAGGCGACAATGTGGTGTTCAGCGTGGCTGATACCGGCGAGGGTATCCGTAGCGATCAGTTGCCCCACGTGTTCGAGCGCTACTGGCGCAGACGCGAAGGCAACCCGAGCGGGACGGGGCTAGGCCTTTACATCTCCCAAGGCATCGTCAGGGTCCACGGCGGTGAACTGACCGCCGCCAGTGAAGAGGGCGTCGGCAGTGAATTCCGCTTCACGGTGCCTCGCGCCGCCCTGGTCGCCTGAGCCCGCATAGGGCGGTAGCAGTGAGGGGGGGTATTCCTTTCTGGAATCCCCTGCATGAAAAACATGAATTTTATTTATGGCCGCCAGCCCTCTACCGTGAGCGTATTCCGTTCACGGTAAAGCCTTCATGACCACGCCCTCTCAACCTCAGCCCTCCCTCGTCGAAGAAAACTGGAAGCGCAACCTGGCCGTTTGTGTGTTCGGCGCGTTCACCACCATTGTTGCCATGACCCTGCTGCTGCCGTTTCTGCCGCTGTATGTCGAGCACCTGGGCGTCACTGATCAGGCCGCCATCGTGCAGTGGTCGGGGGTGGCGTTCGGCGCGACGTTTCTGTCTGCCGCGCTGACCGCGCCGCTGTGGGGGCGACTGGGGGATCGCTATGGGCGCAAGCTCATGCTGATTCGCGCCAGCCTGGGCATGGCGGTGGCGATGTCGCTGATCGGCCTGGCGGAGAACATTTACCAGTTGGTCGGGCTGCGTTTGCTGGCGGGGTTGCTCGGCGGCTATGCCTCTGGCGCGACCATTCTGGTGGCGACGCAGACGCCCAAGGCGCGCACCGGCTGGGCACTGGGCATGCTCTCTTCGGGGATCATGGCCGGTAATCTGGCCGGCCCGTTGATTGGCGGGCTGCTGCCGCCGCTGATCGGCATCCGCAACACGTTCTTCCTGGCCGGGGGTGTGATCTTCCTGACCTTCCTTGCCACGCTGTTCCTGATGAAGGAAGCGCCTCGGCCCCGACGTCAGGCTGGCGTGGCGAAAGCGCCGGCCGTGCGGGCGTGGGACGTCATCGCGGACAAGACGCCGGTGCTGACCATGCTGGTCGTGGCCTGTCTGGTGATGTTTTCGATCATGTCCATCGAGCCGATCATCACCGTGTACCTGACCCAGTTGCACAGCGACAACGTCACGCTGATGGCCGGGCTGGTGATGTCGGCCACTGCACTGGCCAGCGTGTTGTCGGCCTCGCGCATCGGCAAGCTGGCCGACCGCATCGGCCACTGGAAAGTGGTGATCGGCTGTTTGAGCGCGACGGCCCTCCTGTTGATCCCCCAGGCATTCGTCACTCAGGCCTGGCAACTGGTGCTGATGCGTTTTCTCATGGGCATTGCCCTGGGCGGCCTGTTGCCGTGCATCGCCGCGATTATCCGCCATTCGGTGCCCGACGCCGTGGCCGGACGCACGCTCGGTTATTCCACGTCGTGCCAGTACATCGGCCAGGTCCTGGGTCCGCTGACCGGGGGATACCTGGGCGGGCATTTCGGCATGCCGGTGGTGTTCATCGTCACCTGTCTGCTGATGGGCGGGTGCGCGGTCGGGATGTTGCTGATGCGGCCTCGGATTCCAGCGGGACCGGCTTGACCCGGGAGGAGCGCGGCGTTTGACGAAACCATGACATCCCGCACCGGATAATCGCCGCCGGTGGGGCCACGCCCCGGATTCGAGTACCGCCATGCACGGACCTTCATGGACATCAAACACAGCCTTAAGCAACGTATTGTCATCGTATTTGCGTTGATGAGCACGCTGGTCGCCGGGGTATTCGCCGTCGGCATCATTGCCACCGTGCACGTGGTCGAAAAGCGCCTGTCGATCATGAGCCTGAAGGGCAATATGCACCGTCTGCTGGCCGTGGACAGCGTCAACGACTGGCGCCACCGGCCGGAAAAAGACGAATTGTTCTACGCCGAAGAGGGCGTTGGCGACCTCGCCATGAGCGACGACCTCAAGGGGCTGCCCCTGGGATTTCAGGAGTTCTTTCGCGGCAAGAAAGCCTATTACGCCATGGTCTCGGAAGTGAACGGGCGCTACTACGTGCTGCTGCGCGATCAGCGCAAATTCCAAAAACGTGAACGGATTCTGTTTGGCGTTGTGCTCATCGGCTTCGTCCTCAGCGTGCTGCTGGCGGTGCTGCTGGGGCGGCTGCTCGCGTCTCGGGTGATCACGCCGGTGTCGCGCCTGGCCAGCCAGGTGCGTCATCGCGATCAGTTGCTGGAACTGGCGCCGGTGCTCGCCAGTGACTACGCCAACGATGAAGTCGGTGCGCTGGCCCGATCCTTCGACGAAACTCTGGGCCGGCTGCGGGCCGCGCTGAGTCGCGAGAAGCTGTTCACCAGCGACGTCAGCCATGAACTGCGTACGCCGCTCATGGTGCTGGCGACGTCCTGCGAATTACTGATGGAATACCCGGCGCTGGACGACCGTTCCCGCGCCCAGGTCAAGCGCATCGGCAAAGCCACGGCCGGTATGAACCAACTGGTCGAAACCTTTCTGTTGCTGGCTCGTACTGAAGGCAAGAATGTTCCCCAGGGTCAGCGCTCATCAATGGAGCAGATTGCTGATGAACTGGTCGAGGCCTGGCGTGCCCCCATCGAGGCAAAAGGTATTCGGTTCATTTACCAACAGGTGCAGACCGACGGTGAAACACACAATGCGCCCCTGCTGCGCTCGGTGATGGGCAATCTGCTGCGCAACGCGTGGCACTACACCGATCAGGGCTTCATCCGGTTGACCCTGCGCAGCGATGGTTTCAGCGTCGAGGACAGCGGCATCGGCATTCCGCTGGAAAAACAGCAGGCCATGTTCCAGCCCTTCGTGCGTGGCGACGAACAGCGCGGGGAAGGGCTGGGGCTGGGCTTGTCGCTGGTCCAGCGCATCTGCGCCAACCAGCACTGGACGGTGACGCTGACCAGCCGTGATGACGGCGGATGCTGTTTTACCGTGTTGTTGAAACTGGACGCCGCCGGAGAGAAGCTGGTGTGAGGGCTCTCCATGTTGCGTTGTGACGCCCGACGCCTTCCCGGCTAAAGCCGATCCTGCAGTCGAGGTCACCGCGAGTCCTGCAAAGTGCACGCGACAGCACTCTTTCCACTGGTCCGGTGGACCGCACGAGCGCTCGCCGCAGCACTCAAATCCGTGCCTACCTCAATGGACCTGCGACCATGTGCCCCAATAGCCCATTACTCGTTTGCGGAACGTCTGACGATCAGCCAGCAGATCGTGACGACACGCCCGAGTACCCGTTGTCTGCACCCATCAAGCCGGACGATCCCGAGCGGCGCAGCGAGCAGTCCCGGGCCGAGACCGAAGGGTGCACCCCGGAAGCCGGATCCGATTCGGTCGAGTGATAATCACGCGTTCGAATGGATACCTGACTGCGTCTGTCGGCGGATGCGTGTGAATCTGTCATGAGAATTGATGATTACGCTTGGAAAGCTCCCTTAAAAACGGAAGAATGTGTGATTAGTCGCGCACTTAACTCGCAATATTCACGACGCCAATACCGTGGCGGAGGAAGCAAATTTGAATCAGCTAAAACGCCTTCAGAGCGGAATTGAAGGGCTTGATGAGCTGCTAATGGGCGGTTTCGTTGCCGGATCCTCCTACATCATTCAGGGTCGTCCGGGCTCCGGCAAAACCATTCTGGCCAATCAGATAGGTTTCAATCACATCCGCAATGGCGGTCGCGTGCTGTTCGCCACGCTGCTCGCCGAGCCCCATGAGCGGCTGTTTCAGTTTCTCTCCACCCTGAGCTTCTTCGACAAGGACCGCGTCGGCGAGCAGATTCAGTTCGTCAGCGCATTCGACACCATGGAAAACGACGGCCTCGATGAAGTCGTCAAGTTGCTGCGCCGGGAGATCGTCCGCCAGAAGTCCACGGTGCTGATCCTCGACGGGCTGCTCAATGCCCGCTCCAAAGCCGAATCCTCCATCAATACCAAACGCTTCATCTCCGAGCTGCAGGGCCACGCCGCCTTCGCCGGTTGCACGGTGTTCTTCCTGACCAGCTCACAGCTGGACGACGGCAGCCCCGAACACACCATGGTCGACGGCGTGCTGGAAATGGGTGAAGAGGTGGTCGGCAACCGTTCCGTGCGCCGCATCAAGGCCCGCAAGACCCGTGGCAGCGGCGCCATTCCTGGCGCCCACGAATGCGAAATCACGGAAAACGGCCTGGTGGTCTACCCGCGCCTGGAAAGCACCATCACCCACTCGGCGCTGCGCGACAGTGCAGAATTCAGTGTCATTCCCAGCGGGATCGACACGCTGGACCCTTTGATCGGCGGTGGCCTGGTGGAGTCGTCCGTGACCTTGCTCCTCGGCCCGTCGGGCACTGGCAAGACCACGTTCGGCCTCAACTTTCTCGCTCGCGCCACGCCCGACGAACCGGGGCTGTTGTTTGGCTTCTACGAGTCGCCGCAGCGCCTTCGGGTAAAGGCGGCAGCGCTCGGGCTGGACTTCGAGGCGCTGGAACGCGCCGGGGCGCTGCACATTGCGTGGAAATCACCCACCGCCGAGTTGATCGACAAACTGGCACTCGATCTGCTGCGGATCGTCGAGCAGCACGGCATCAAGCGGGTGTTCCTCGACAGCCTGGGTGGCATGGCCCGCGCGTCGGCCGATCAATCACGGATTCTCGACCTATTCAGCGCCTTGATGAGCGAGCTTCGCGCCCGTGGCGTCACGGTGGTGTGCAGCTGGGAAATCCGCGGCCTGATCGGCGGCAAGATTGACGCCCCGGCCCCGGACATGTCGGGCATTGTCGACAACCTCATGCTGATCCGCTTCGGGCAATCGTCAGCGGGGCTGACCCGGCAACTGTCGATCCTCAAAATCCGCGATAACCCCTACGACCCGGCCCTGCTGGACGTCTTGATCGGCGAGCAGGGTCTGACTGTGAAAAAGGCTGCGTTCCATGCCCTCGACGATTCAGGCAATGCAACGGCGTAGAAGTCGTCATCGAGCCGATGCTCGCTCGTTCGCGCGGAGGGCGGCATGACCACGATTCTGATTGTCGATGATGAATACCTCATCGCCGACATACTGAGCTTCGCGCTGGAGGATGAAGGCTACCTGACCGTCACCGCCGGCAGCGGGCAGAAGGCCTTGGGCATCCTCGAGCGCGAACGCCCGCAGCTGATCATCACCGATTACATGATGCCCGGAATGAACGGCATCGAGCTGGCGGAAGCGGTGCGAGCGAGCGAAGTGCTGGGGCAAATCCCTATTGTGCTGATGAGCGGTGCGCAGTCTCATCTGGGCATCGCCCGGCCCGACCTGTTCAGCAAGGTGTTCGACAAGCCATTCGAAATCGGCGCAGTGCTGCAAGCGGTACGGGCGCTACTGGGCACTGGCTAGGGACGGAGAGAGACGGGAGATACGTGGGCAGGGAGAAGGGCGGCAGAGAAACCGCCCTCGGGTCGATCAACGGCCGTCGGCGACCTTGCGTTCGATTTCGGCTGACTTCCTGTTCAGTTCTTCCGCGTCCTGTTCCTTTTCCCGAATCGAGGTCGGGGTGATGACTTCGTCCACCGCGCGGGTGTCGTCGTCCGGGTCATTGAGGTCTCGCTGCACGACGTTGACGGGTTTGCCGGCGCTGTCGAGGGTTGGCGCGTCAGGCTGCGTGACGTTGCGTGGGTCAACCGGGTTGTCGTTGCTCATGGATTCATCCTCGCTGTGGGGTATGAAGGTTGGATGTGTGGGCGGTCGGCGAGTTCGGGTTTTTTTCGACGTCGCGCCAACGGGGTCCAGACCGGATCAACGTTGCTCCACCAGATTGAGGAAACGTCGCGTGCGCTCGTTATCCGGGTCGACCAGTACCTCGGTCGGGGAGCCATCGGCGACGATGCGCCCGGCCTCCATGAACAGCACGCGGTCGGCGATGTCCTGGGCGAACTTCATTTCGTGGGTCACCAGCAGCATGGTCATCTGCTGCTCGTGGGCGATGGCGCGGATCACCGCCAGCACTTCGCCGACCAGCTCGGGGTCCAGCGCGGAGGTGACCTCGTCGAACAGCATCACCTGGGGCCGCATGGCCAGCGCCCGGGCGATCGCCACGCGCTGTTGCTGGCCGCCGGACAGCTGCGCCGGATAGGCATCGGCCTTGTGGCTCAACCCGACCAGCCCGAGGTATTGATGGGCGCGCTCCAGGGCCTCTTCGCGGCTCAGCCTGAGCACCTGAAGCGGCGCTTCCGTGACGTTCTGCTGCACGGTCAGGTGGGGGAACAGGTTGAACTGCTGAAACACCATGCCCACCCGGTGCACCACCGGCGGTTTTTTCGCGCCCGGCCAGTGCCAGTTGCCCGACTTGGCGGGCACCGGCGCGCCGGCCACCTCGATGCTGCCGTGCTGATAGGCCTCAAGGCCCTTGATCAGCCGCAGCACCGTGGATTTGCCCGAACCGCTGGGGCCGATCAGGGCGACTTTCTGGCCGGCGGGAATGCTCAGGTCCAGGTGATCGATGACCCGGGTTGCGCCGAAGTTTTTCACCACTTGCTTGAGGATGATCTGCGGCGAAGCGCCGGGCAGAGCGTGTGCGAGATCAGACATGGCTGCGCCTCTCGAAATATTTGAACAACAGGGAGGTCGGCACGCTGATCGCCAGAAACATCAGCGCCATCACCGTGTAGGGCTCGTTGTAGCGGTATGTCATGCCGGCAATCTGTTTGGCGGCCTGGAACAGCTCGGGAATGGTGATTACCGCCAGCAGCGGCGTTTCCTTGAACATGCCGATCAGGTAATTGCCGAGCACCGGCAGCATCGGCTTGAGGGCCTGGGGCAGGACGATCCGTCGCCACGTGGTGGCGCCGTCGAAATCCAGGGCCCTGGCCGCTTCCCATTGACCGGCCGGCACGCCTTCAATGGCACCGCGAAAGGCTTCGGCAATGTAGGCCGCGTAATACAGGCCAAGCCCGATCACCCCGGTGGAAATCGCCGGCAGGGTCAGGCCGGCCAGGGGCAGGGCGAAGAACAGCACGTACAGCTGAACCATCAGCGGCGTGTGGCGAAAGAAGCTCAGGTAACCGGCGCTGAGTCGTTGCACCAGCGGGTTTGTCGAGCGTTGAGAGATGGCCAGCAGCAGACCGAGCAGCACCGCCAGCAGGAAGCCGAGGATCACCACTTGCAGCGTCACCAGCAGTCCCTGAAACAGATCGGGGACGATGGACCAGGCGAAGGCGTAATCGAAGTTCATGGTGCGACCCCGCGACGCCAGTGGGTGACCCGTCGCTCATAGCGCTTGACCAGCCAGCTGAGCGGCCAGGCCATGACGAAGTAACACACCAGCACAATGCTCCAGATCAGCGTCTGCTGGCCCAGGGTGGTGATCAGTTGACCGCCGGAAAAGGTCAGGTCGCTGAGGGTGATGAGCGACACCAGCGAGGTGGTCTTCAGCAGTTCGACCAGTTGATTGCCCATCGGCGGCAGCATGAAGGGCAACGCCTGGGGCAGGATGATCCGGCGAAACGCTGTGATCGCGTCGAAGTCCAGGGCCTTGATCGCGTCCCGCTGGCCATGGGCGACATTGCTCAGGGCCGAACGGACGATTTCCGAACCGTAGGCGGAGAAGGTCAGGCCCAGGCCGAGAATCCCGGTGGTCATCGGCGCCAGGGTGATGCCGAACAGCGGCAGGATGAAGAACAGGTAGAACAGTAGCACCAGGGCGGAGATGCCGCGCAGGATTTCGACGTAGACCGTCGCGACCCAGCGCAGCACACGCCACGGCGACAAACGCATCAGCGCGATGACAAACGACATCACCACCACGACGACTTGGGCGAAGAAAGTGATTTCCAGGGTGACCAGTGCGCCGTTGGCCAGTTGGCGGGCGATGAAGCGCGCGGTGTCCAGGGTAGAAGCATCAAAAAGCATGGGCCGTACTCGTATGGGCTGGGGCCGTCATGTTGCGGGGCGAAAAATCAACTTTGCGGTGTGCCTACCGACGCCTTCCCGGCTAAAGCTGGTCCCACTGAATGCATGTGATCCCACAGTGGGACCGGCTTCAGCCGGGAAGAGGCCCGTGCTTGCGCCCTCGGTTTTGCGGTGTGCCCACCGACGCCTTCCCGGCTAAAGCCGGTCCCACAATTGATCAGTATCAGCGGCTGCAGCGTTGCTCGGCGGTGACGTCTGCGGGTGGCAGTTCGTTTTCGGTGTAGCCGTACTTCTGCAGGATCTTCAGCAGGTCGCCGGACGCGCGCAGTTTTGCCAGTTGCTCGTTGAACGCCTGGGTGAACGCCGGATCGTTTTTCGGCAGGCCGTAGGCGTGGTAATTCCAGGTCGGTTTGCCGTCGGCGTCCGGGATCTGCTCGAACGGCAGGGCCCGTTCAACCGGCGTGCCGTCGGCTTTTTTCAGCAGGCCGATGATCTCGGCATCGGGGAAGTACACCACGTCGACGCGATCGGCCTGCAGCGCGGCGAGGGCTTCGGTGTCCTTGTCGAAGAGCACGACGTTGCCATTGCTGATGCCGCTGTCCTTGGCTTCCTGCACCTGATTGCTGCCGGGCTGGGTTGCCAGGCGCGCCTTGCCGTTGGCCGCGACGTCCTTGAGGCTGTGCAGCTTCAGCGGGTTGCCGGCCTTGACCAGAAACGCGCCACCGGAACGGGTGACCGGGTTGGAATAGCCGATCACTTTGCAGCGCGCCGGGTTGATGAACAGGCCGGCACCGATCAGATCGAAACGGCCTGCCGCAAGACCCGGCACCAGCGAGCCGAACTCGGTGATCGGCAGTTCAACCTTGCTGATGCCCAGCGGTTCGAGAATGGCCCTGAGGATCTCGACGTTGGCCCCGACGATTTTCCCGTCGGTGCCCACGTACGCGTAGGGTTGCTCGTTGGCGATGCCGGCGGTCAGGCCCTGACTGCGGCCCTTTTCCAGCAGGCCGGCAACGGCAGAGAACGAAAACACGGCACTCAGCAGGAGCGCGGAGCCGAGTACGGCAGACAACGACAGGGATTTTCCAGCGATTGTAAGAGGGAAGGGCATGGCGGACTCGTGGCGTCAGTGGGGGCAGGAGAGCGGAAGCCGCGAATCATAAGAGTCTAAAAAAGATTAGATAAATATCTTTTAGTTATTAGTTTATGCACTTGGGCCCGATCGATACGCGCCGTGCGACGGCAACCGTATCCCCCTTGGACCGCTCTGGCAAGGCGGTCCCGGGGAATATCCGTGTCTATCAGGCGGTTTTCGAGGTGTCGCGGTGCGGCAGTTTCCAGCCAGCGCGAACGAAATGGCAGGTGTAGCCATTCGGGATACGCTCCAGGTAATCCTGATGCTCGGGTTCGGCTTCCCAGAACGGACCGGCCGGCGCGATTTCGGTGACGACCTTGCCCGGCCACAGGCCCGAGGCGTCGACATCGGCCACGGTGTCCAGCGCCACGGCTTTCTGCTGCTCGTTGAGGTAGAAAATCGCTGAGCGATAGCTCACGCCCTTGTCATTGCCCTGACGGTTCGGGGTCGACGGGTCGTGAATCTGGAAGAAGAATTCGAGAATGTCGCGGTAGCTGATCTTCTCGGGATCGAAAACGATTTCGATGGCTTCGGCGTGGGTGCCGTGGTTGCGATAGGTGGCGTTGTCAACGTCGCCGCCCGAGTAGCCGACGCGGGTCGACACGACGCCGGGGTAGCGGCGCAGCAAGTCCTGCATGCCCCAGAAGCAGCCTCCGGCAAGCAGCGCAGTTTCGGTGTGGGTAGTCATGGGCAAGTCCTTCCAGCGAGTGAACGGTGTGTGTCAGCCAGGCAGTTCAGTGTGCGTGTCTGCGAGCGTGTTGGCGAGTTTGTTGCGAGGGTGCGGCGTAACGCTCGCCTTGAAGATCAGATGACCAACGTGCGCACTCGTTCAGTCGCCACCGAACTGTTGCCGGTATTGGCCGGGTGTCACGCCGATGCGTTCATTGAATGCCTTGCGCATGTGCCGTGCGCTGCCGAAGCCGCAGCGACTGGCCACGACCTTGAGCGGCAGGTCGCTGCCTTCGAGCAGTTTGCGCGAATGATCGATGCGCGCGTTGAGCAGAAATTGCATGGGCGTCAGGCTGACTTCGCGCTGGAACGCCCGGGCGAAATTGCGCGGACTCATCGCGGCGAGGTCGGCCATGCGCTGCACGGTGTACGCCTCATCGATGTGGTCGACGACGTAGGCCTGCACCCGGGCAATCGCGCTGTCATCCCGGGGCACCGCCGCCAGCAGCGGGCCATAGGGCGTTTGTCCGCCCTGACGCTTCATCACCACCAGCAGCACTTTGGCCACTTCCAGGGCGATTTCCTTGCCGTGGTCTTCGGCGACGATGGCCAGGGCCATGTCGATCCCGGCGGTGATACCACCGGAGGTGATCAGGTTGCGGTCGACAACGTAGATCTGCTCGGTTTCGACGCGGGAAGCGGGGAAGCGCCGGGCCAGGCGCTCGACGTAATTCCAGTGGGTGGTGCAGCGATAACCGTCGAGCAGGCCGGCGTCCCCCAGCAGAAACGCGCCGGTGCAGATCGCCCCGAAACGGCGGGCGCCCTGGGCTGCTGAGGGTAGCCAGGCGGTGAGTTGAGGACGGCTGACGCCGTAGGCCCCCGGTCCGCCGGGGACCAGCAGCAGGTCGATGTCGGCCGGCAGATCGTCCAGCGCCAGGTCCGCCTGAACCTTGAGCCCGCAGGAGCTGCGGATGAGCAGCGGCGGTTCGGCCACGGTGATCAGTCGGTACTGTTTTTCCGGCGCCAGCAGTCGATTGGAAATCGAAAAGACGTCCATGGGACCGGTCACGTCGAGCATGAGCACGTCGTTGAACAGCACCATCGCCACTGTTTTTTGCCTTGGAATGTCGCGCATGCCTCGATCGCCTATTCATTGCCGCCATTGCCAGGGCAGGGGGCACGAGCCTGAATCCAGGCGGCATTCTAGGGGATTGCGCGAATGAATGTGAATGATTGGCGTTTGGACGCAATGGAGGTGTGCGGCGTGGTCGGCGCGGTTGATCGAACGGGCTTGATGAGGCGTCATTGGGGGATGGCGAGCCTGACGGCAGCTTTTCAGTAACAGCAGGTCGGCAGCTGAAAACAGATGCGTGCGCCGCCGCTGGCCGAAGCCTGTGCCCAGATACGCCCGTGGTGTGCGTCGACCACCGCGCGACAGATCGCCAGCCCGACGCCGAGGCCGCTGTTCTTGGTGGTGTAAAACGCGCCGAAGATCTGCTCGCGCCGGCCTGCCGGAATGCCCGGGCCGTTGTCCTCGATGCACACTTCGACGCCGTCGTTGAGGGTAAACGAGTTGATGCGCAGGACAGCGGCGTCGCGGCCAGAGCCGGCCATGGCTTCTACGGCATTGGTGATGAGGTTGACCAGCAGCTGCTGCAACTGCACGGGGTCAGCGACGATCGATTGATCAACGAATAAACCGGTTTCGACTCTTACCTGCTGTGCAGTGAGCGCAGGCTGGGTGAGGCGAATGGCTTCGCGAATGACGTCGTCAATCTTCAGGATCTGCAGCTGCAAAGGCGCCTGACGGGCCAGCGCGCCGAGGGCTTTGACGATGTTGGCGGCGCGTTCGCAGCCGGCACGGATGTCCTTCAGGCCGGCGATGGCTTCTTCGACATCCGGTACGTCGCGCTGCAGCCAGCGCAGGCTTGCGGCGGCGTTGGCGGCGATGCCCAGCAGAGGCTGGCAGATTTCATGGGCAATGGAAGCGCTGAACTCGGCCATCTTCCGGGCATGAAGGCTTTGGGCGTAATCGCTCTGCGCGGCGTCCTGATGGCAGGGGGGAGCGAAACGCGGTGTCGGCTGCGCAAGAGGGTGCAGAGAAGGGTGCCGAATCGTGTCGGGCCAGTGTTGTTCCACCGGCTGCGGGAAGCGGCTATAGAGAGGAGATTGATGTTCGTCCAGCATCGTAGCCCCCGGCGGTTCGAAGTCCTGTGCTTCGTCGCGCTTGAGTATACGCAGCGTGTCCGCCCTGGAACGGCGATGAGGGCGCTTTGGCAGAAACGGGCACCCTGATGTCTGTCAGGGTCCCCACACAGGGTGAACCGAAGGCCGACGATGCCGTCCGGCAAGCGCGAAACCCGTAGAAGCCGGCTCGCTGGCGAACGCGGTGTGTCAGTCACTCTCGCAGCGCCTGGACGGCTGCATTCGCCAGCAAGCCGGCTCCCACAGAGTTAAATCGTCAGGCTGCTCTCTCTCAAACGCTGCCCTCGCTCTCGATCACCAGAATCCGCGCTTCACCCAGCGGATGGGCGACGTGGGCTGTGCCGATGGAGGCGTAGAAAATGTCCCCGGTGTGCAGCACGGTGTTCTGCTCGACGCCGTTTTGCCTGAAGCGCATTTCCACCTGACCGTCCAGCACCACAAACACCTCCTGACCGTCATTGACGTGCCATTTGTACGGCTGGTCCGTCCAGTGCAGTCGCGTGGTAATGCCGTTCATGTTGGCAATGTCCAACGCGGCCCACGGGCGGTCACCGGTGAAGTCTTTGCTGCGAATGATGTTCATGGGGGTGCCTGTTGGACGTGCGGGTTGGCGACCGGGAACCGCGTTATTGCGGTATCAGTGGCTCAAGTTGGATGCGTGGAATCATAAGCGCGCGATTGCCCAGTGCAACGGCTCGCGAGGGCAGGCGGGCTCAAAAGCGCAAGATTCTGCAAGTGGCGATGTCCGGGGGCGATGTCCGGAATCATTGCGGATCTGACATTGCCGGGTCTGCAGCCGGCCTTTAGACTCCCGGCCATCCACTAGACGACTGGTCTACGCGGTTCGATCTAGCCAACACTTTCAACGACTTGAACGGAGTAATACCCCATGGCTACGCAACCCTTGCTCACCCACGTCAACCTTGGCCGGCACGTGCTGAAAAACCGCATTGCTTTCCCTCCGTTGACCCGCCAGAGAAGCCTGCAGCCCGGCAATATCCCTTCGGACCTGATGGCTACTTATTACCAGCAGCGCGCGTCCGCCGGTTTCATGATTACTGAAGGCACCCAGATCGAGCCGCGGGGCCAGGGTTATGCGTGGACACCGGGCATCTACACCGCTGAGCAGGTCGAAGGGTGGCGCAAAGTGACTGACGCGGTGCATGCGCAAGAGGGCGTGATCTTTGCCCAGCTTTGGCACGTCGGCCGTGTGTCTCACCACGCGCTGCAGCCCAACGGCGAAGCACCGGTTGCGCCTTCGGCGATCCCGGTGGCCAACGCCAAGGCGTTCATCGAAACCACGCCCGGCGCCGGGCAACTGGTGGTGCCGCCAACGCCTCGCGCCTTGAGGGTCGAAGAAATCCGCGAGCTGGTGAAGCTGTATGCCCAGGCGGCGAAAAACGCGATCGACGCGGGTTTTGACGGCGTGGAAATTCATTCGGCAAATGGTTATCTGGTGAACCAGTTCATCTCCGAACACGCCAATCACCGCGACGACGAATACGGCGGCTCCCTGGAAAACCGCCTGCGTTTCCTGAGCGAGATCGTCACTGCGGTTTCAGAGGCAATAGGCGCTGACCGCCTTGGCGTGCGCTTCGCACCACTGTTCGCCAGCACCGACGAAGAACGCGTCTACATCGGCCTGGTGGAAAGCGACCCGCACCACACCTACGTCGAAGCCATCAAGGTCCTGGAAAACGCCGGCGTCGCCTACGTGTCCATCGCCGAAGCCGACTGGGACAACGCCCCTGAGCTGCCGGAAACCTTTCGCAAAGCCATTCGCGAGGCCTTCAGTGGCCGCATCATGTACGCCGGACGCTACACCGCCGAGCGCGGCAACCGCCTGATCGACGCCGGCCTCGCCGACCTCATCGCCTTCGGCCGCCCCTTCATCGCCAACCCCGACCTGCCGGCCCGCATCGCCAACGGCTGGCCCCTCAACCCGGTCAACCCGGCCACCTTATATGGCGGGACCGAAGAGGGTTATATCGACTACCCGGTTTATAAGGCGGGTGAGTAACACCTGACCGGCGTAGCTGGGAGGGGCGACGCGGAGCGTCGGAGGATTCATTCCCACGCGGAGCGTGGGAACGATCAACGCGTGGGGTCTGGAGCCGATTTCAACGGCCAAGATTAGTGGCGCATACTGGCCTCTTCCCGGCTGAAGCCGGTCCCACTAAGCGTGCAGTCTGGAGCCGGAGCAACGATCAATTACCTGCGTCTGGTCAGCGGTTGATCTGTGTTTGATTCTGGCCGCCAGGCCGTAGGAGCCGGCTTGCTGGCGAATGCGTCGGGTCAGTCGATTTCATTAGTGCTGACCCACCGCGTTCGCCAGCAAGCCGGCTCCTACAGAGGAACGCATTCAGTCAGTGGCACCGGCTTCAGCCGGGAAGCAGCTGATCCGACTGTGATCCGCTTGTGATCTGCCTTTGATCTTCGTACGCAGGAAGTCCAGGCGACACCAATCGCGACTTGGGTGCAGGCTGAACGCAGGTCTCGCGCATTGGGCCGAGCCGCATGGATGCGGCGAGAGCGCCGTCAGGACATGGATGTCCGTTCGGCGCGGGCCCACGGAGCGGGGCCGGAGTGAAGGAACCCCGACGCAGGAGGGGCCCAACCAGGAGCATAAGCCCTTGGTTACTTGGGGCTTTATCAAGTAACTCGCCGAAGGCGAAACAGTCTGCCCCCAGGCAGACGCTTTTAAGCTTCTAATCCCGCGTTGCGACCTCATCCAGATGATTAAGCAACGCCAGCGGATCCTCATACACCCGCAACGCACCCGCGCGCTCCAACTCGCTCACGTCATACCCTCCGGACAACAGCCCGATGCCCGTCGCCTTGCACCGCCGCGCCGCCAACATGTCCCAGATCGCATCACCGACCACCAGACAATCCTCGATCCTCGCGTCAATCTTCTTCGCAGCCGTCACAAACAAATCCGGGTCCGGCTTGCCGTTCTTCACATCATCCCGCGTAATCAAATTGATCTTCTTCGGGTCCAGCCCCAACGCCCTCAAATTAATCTTCGCCGTCGACATCTCCCCACTCGTCGCGATGCACCAGGGAAAGCCCTCGTCATCCAGTGTCTTCAGCAAATCAACAGCGCCCGGCAAGGCGATGATCTGATCCTGGGTTCTCTCATACGCCTCGGCGTGCCGTTTACTCAAACGCTCGGCCTGCGCCTCACTGATCTGCATCCCGGTTTCCCGGGACAGCATCTTCAGCATCAGGCCGCCGCTCATACCGATCTTGCGGTGGATCCGCCACATCGCCAGCGGAATGTTCTCCGAATCGAGGGCTTCTTTCCACGCCGTGACGTTCTGATAAACGCTGTCGGTCAAGGTGCCGTCGAGGTCGAAAAGAAAGGAAGTATTGGATCGCATGGTGTGGCTCCGTTGGTCAACCTGTCATCCGCTGACAATGGCTAAAAAGTAAAAAGGGGTGCGCCCGGCGCTCAGGCAAGCTGCACAACGTCGGCTCAGGACAACCCGAGTGTCAGCCGCTTCAACCGCGACGCCACGACGCCGTCGTAGAACTCGGAAAGCTGCTCGGCCTGCTGCGCGTCAATCCCGCCGCAGCAACGCAGACCAAGCACGAACCCATTGGCCTGAGCGCCGTTCTTGACCACATCGATGGTCGAGCGAGAGGCGCGTATGTCGGCCAGGATCATTTCGCTTTGCGGTCGCAGTACGGGGGGCAAGTGATCAAGGATGTCGGTCATGGGGAAGGCTGCCTTTCAGTTCTCTGTCCGCCTGTCAGTGCCTGCACAGAAGCGGGCGAATGCTCATGCAAGACCTGACCGGGAGAGGGACGCAGCGGTTCCGACAAATTTGCCGAAATGGCCGCGAACGGCAGGGGATACTGTCGCGGCCATCTGTTTGGATAAGTGGCTGTCAATCTATACGCGGGTGCTGCTGAACCAATGTCTCGCGTTTGGCTTGCAACTCGGCAATCTGCGTGTCGATGTCTTCGATCTTCTGCTCAATGTTGTCGTGATGCTCCTGCAGCAGCTCACGGGCTTCGTTGAGGTCCGATGCCGCCGGCGCAGCGCCCCGCAGAGGCTTATTGGCGGTTTCCTTCATGGTCAGGCCGGTGATCAGGCCCACCACAGCGACGACCATCAGGTAGTACGCCGGCATGTACAGGTCCTGAGTGGTTTCCACCAGCCAGGCGACCACGGTCGGGGTCAGGCCGGCGATCAACACCGACACGTTAAAGGCACTGGCCAGCGCGCTGTAACGGATGTGGGTGGGAAACATCGCCGGCAGGGTCGAGGCCATGACACCGATGAAGAAGTTGAGGATCACCGCGATCATCAGCAAGCCGGCGAAGATCAAGCCGAGCTGGCCGCTGTTGATCAGTTTGAACGCCGGAATCGACAGCACCAGCAAGGCGATGCTGCCGGCGATGATGAAGGGGCGACGGCCGATCTTGTCGCTGAGGAAACCAATCAGCGGCTGCACGAACAGCATGCCGACCATGATGGCCACGATGATCAGTACGCCGCGGTTCTCGCTGTAATGCAGGTTGTGCGAGAGGTAACTCGGCATGTACGTCAGCAGCATGTAATACGTGACGTTGGTCGCCGCAACCACACCGATGCAGGTCAGCAGGCTGCGCCAGTGTTTGGTGGCGACTTCCTTGAACGAGACTTTCGGGCCGTGGGCCAGGCCTTCGCGGTCGCCTTGTTCGAGTTTTTCAACGTGCTGCTGGAATGCCGGGGTTTCCTCCAGCGCGTTACGCAGGTACAGGCCGATCATGCCCAGGGGCAGGGCGAGGAAGAACGGCAGGCGCCAGCCCCATTCGAGGAACTTCTCCTCGCCGACCACCGACGAGATGAGCACCACGACGCCGGCACCGAGCACGAACCCGGCGATCGAGCCGAAGTCCAGCCAGCTGCCGAGGAACCCGCGTTTGCGGTCAGGCGCGTATTCAGCCACGAAGATTGACGCGCCGGTGTATTCGCCACCAACCGAAAAACCCTGAGCCATTTTCGCCAGCAGCAGAAGGATCGGCGCCCAGATGCCGATCGATTCATACGAGGGAATCAGCCCGATGGCAAAGGTGCTGAGGGACATGATGACGATGGTGGCGGCGAGGACTTTCTGTCGCCCGTACTTGTCGCCGATGGCGCCGAAGAACACGCCGCCGATGGGGCGAATCAGGAAGGGCACGGAAAAGGTCGCGAGGGCCGCAATCATCTGCACGCTGGGGTCGGCGCCGGGGAAGAAGATCTTGCCCAGTGCGTAGGCCACGAAGCCGTAGACGCCGAAGTCGAACCATTCCATTGCGTTGCCCAGGGCAGCGGCCGTGATGGCCTTCCGCATCTTGGCATCGTCGACAATAGTGATGTCTTGCAACCCGATCGGGTTGACGGTTTTCTTGCGTGATCTCATAAAAGTCTCGGCAGCTGTAAGTGTGACGTTGCGACATTGTGGCGATCAGGTCTCTGGCCTCGGCAGCGGGCACACTCGTCTGGAGGGGCCGTACTGTCGTAATAGTGGCAGGCTTATCAGCATCAGATAGGCGCAGGGCCTGAATAATTCAGAAACATCTCTAATTTATTCATAATCCATACAAATGAGTGTTTCATAGACCAGATCGATCAATTGATAGATCCGAATAGGTTGGATCCAATAACCTGAGTGCATTACCGCTAGTCGGGCGGTAGTTACACTCTATTGCCAAAGTGATGGCGCAATGACATATTCACTTCCGTCATCCACCCTCACACACGGAAAACCAGATGCGCCCCCTCAAGTCACTTGTTGCAGCCTCAGTGCTGATCAGCGGGTGCAACGGAATGCCCACCGCTTTTACCCAGGATCCTGTCTTTGACCAAGCCTTCGTCGTCCACTCCGGTGCGCCATTGCCCTATCTGTTGATGGGCACCGCGATCCAGTGGAATGAAGATTATGCGGTGACCGTCAAGCACATCCCTTACATCTCGGGCGCGGTGTTTCAGGGGCAGGGCGACGTGCAGTTCTTCAAGCACAAGGCCGATTCCGTTCCGATGTGGCGTTCATACCAGCCGGGTGAAGAGCTCACCTCCGTGGGCTACAACTCCGCTTACATGTCGGTGAAAGGCACAGGCCATGCGCTGCCAGCGATGGTTCGTCTGGACGCTAAAGAAGGCAACGTGATGTACGGCACCCATGATGGCCCGGTGGCCAAGGGCATGTCGGGCGGTCCGGTATTCGCCGCAGATGGCAAGGTGGTGGGGATCACCGTGGCGTTGTTGACCTCCAGCGACCTGGCCAAGATCAAGCGTCCGGACCTGGCCACCCAGCCACGGGTCAGCATCTTCATGCCGTACAACGAAATCAACCGCGAATGGACCCGTTACATGGCGCAGCTCAAGCCTGCCACGCCAGCACCGACGAACCTCGCGGTCAACTGATCACCGCTCGCGCAGGGCTTCACGGGCACGGTTGAGGGGTTTGATCAGGTAATCCAGCACGGTTTTTTCACCGGTGCGGATGTCCACCGTGGCGATCATCCCGGGGACGATGGCAAAGGTCTTGCCTGCCTTGTTGCGCAGCACGTCCGAGTCCGTGCGGATGTACACCCGGTAGTAGAAAATTTCCGGCTTCACCTCGTCCTGAATCGTGTCCGGCGAGATGGTCACCACCTTGCCGTCGAGGCTGCCGTAGATCGAATAGTCATAGGCCGTGATTTTCACCTTGGCCTGCTGCTCGGGGTGAATGAAGGCGATGTCCCGGGGCGAGATACGGGTTTCGATCAGCAGTTGCTCATCCAGCGGGACGATCTGCATCAATTGCCCGTTGGGCGGCACGACCCCGCCAATGGTGGTGACTTTGATGTCCTTGACGATGCCGCGCACCGGCGAGCGCAAGGTCAGGCGTGACAACGAATCGCTGCGGCCGCGGATCACCGCCGACAGCATCTGCGCCTCGGCGTTTGCTTTGGCCAGGTCTTCGCGGGCATGCACCATATATTCGGAACGCGCCTCGGTGGCCTTGAGCTCAAGCTCGGAGCGCTGACGGTTCAGGCGCAGCACTTCGACCCGGCTTGAGGCGCCGATCTTCGCCAGGTTCTCGGTGATGGCCAGTTCGCTGCGCACCAGCTTCAGCGAGCTTTCTATACCGGTCAGCGTTTCGCTCAGGCCCCTGCGCCGGGCGTTGAACAAATCGGTTTCGGCGCGGCGCAGCTCCGGGTACTTGTCGAGCGACCCATCGAAGGTCAGCGGCTTCTCGCTGACTTCGGCCTGCAACCGATTGACGCTGGCCAGCGCCGCCCGGTACTTGGCCTCGCTCTCTCCCACGTTCGATTCACTCTTCACCGCATCCAACTGGGCCAGCACTTGGCCGCGCTCCACCAGCGTACCTTCGCTGACGTTCAACTCCTTGATGATCCCGCCCTCCATGGACTGAATCAGTTGCTCTCTGGAGCTGGGCACCACCTTGCCGGTGCCGGTGGACACTTCCACCACCTGAAACCAGGCTGCCCAGGCAAGAAAGCACGCCAGCATCAGCGCACAGGTCCAGATCACCCGCGCGCTCCCGGTGATGCTGCGCTCGTCTTTGCCGTCCAGGTAGGTGATCTGGTCGGCGAGCCGTGGGGTTTGCTCCGTGGTCAGTGCGTTCATGCCTGCGCTCCTTGCGGCTGTCTGAGTCGGGTGAGGGCGGCGTCGCGGTGGTCATCGATGACGATGCGGCCGTTGTCCAGCACGATGATCCGTTCCACCAGTTGCAGCAGGCTGACCCGGTGGGTGGCGACGATCAGGGTGCGGCCCTGACACCAGGTCGAGAGTTTCTCCAGCAACTGGCGTTCGGTGATGTCATCCAGCGAGGCGGTGGGTTCGTCCAGCAGCAGGACCTGGGGCTGGCGAATCAGCAAGCGTGACAGCAGCAGGCTCTGGCGCTGACCGCCGGACAGGCCCAAACCCCCTTCGAGAATCAGGTGGTCCATGCCCTTGGGCATCTGGCGGACGAACTCCAGCGCGCCGGTCACCGACAGGGCGGCGATGATTTCCTGATCGCTGGCCTGGCCCGCGCCGAGGGTGATGTTGTCCCGCAGGGTGCCGTGAAACAGCCGCGCCTGCTGCGACATCAGCCCGACGTCCCGGCGCAGGTCGGCCGGGTCGAGGTGAGCGAGGGAGATGCCATCCACGGTGGTCTCGCCGCTGGACAAATCCATCGAACCCGCCAGCGCCTGCAGCAGCGTGGACTTGCCCGCGCCATTGCGTCCGAGAATGGCGACGCGTTCCCCCGGGCGAATGTTCAGGTTGATGCCGCTCAGGGCAGGGGAAGCCTCTTCGCTATACTTGAAGCCGGCCTGACGCAGCACGTAGTCACCGCGAATGGCGGGCACATGCACGCGCTGGCTGCCTTCGGGGTGATCGACTGGCATCTGCATCAGCCGATTGAGCCCTTGCAGCGCCACTTTCGCCTGTTGCCAGCGAGTCAGCACGTGGGTCAGCTGCGCCATCGGCGCCATCATCCGCGAGGCCAGCATCGAGGCGGCCACCAGGCTGCCGGTGGTGAGGTCGCCGCCAATCACCATGGGCGCACCGAACACGATGACCACGGCAAAGACCGCACCCTGAACGTTCTGGGTCCAGGCCACCAGGCTGTTGGTGAGCGAACGCAGTTTCAGGCTGCTGTCGGCGGACGCGGCGTTGTAATGATTCCACTGCTGCTGGAAACGTTGCTCGGCCTGCAGCGCCTTGATGTCGTCCATGCCCTGTACGGCTTCCACCAGCATGGCGTTGCGCAGTGCGGCTTCGCGCATCGAGGCATTGGCCAGCCGGGCCAGCTTGCGTTGGGCAAGGACGCCGGGCAACACCATCGCCACCAGCGCGACCAGAGGAATCAGCACCAACGCCCCGCCAATCAGATAGAACACCAGCAAGAACAGGAAGAAGAACGGCATGTCCGCCAGCGCCGTCGCGGTGCTGGAGGTGATCAGGTCGCGGATCTGCTCCAGCTCGCGCAGTTGCGAGATGAAGGAACCGGTGGATTTTGGCCGCGCCGAGTTACGCAGGCGCAGGGCGTGGCCGAAGACCAGGTCCGAGACCCGCAGGTCGGCACGCTTGCCCAGCACGTCGGTGATGCGCAGACGCATGATGCGCATGACGAAGTCGAACACCAGCGCCAGCATCACGCCGCCAAACAGCACGTACAGGGTCGGCAGGGACTCGGCCGGAATCACCCGGTCGTAGACCTGCATGGAAAAAAGTACGCCGGCCATGCCCAGTAGGTTGGCGACCAGCGACGCCAGCATCACCTGCCGGTAAGGGCGCAGGTCACTGAGGACAATGCGCCGGAACCAGTGCTCGTCGTAGGGCTTGATGTAGTCGTCGGTGCGCACGTCGCTCAGCGGTTGAATGGGCCGCAGGATCACCGTGCGCAGCGCCTGATCGGCCAGCACCGCCGGGTCGATGCGGCTTTGCAGGCCCTGATCGCCACTGTAGGCGATGCCCAGTTCGCCTTGCTCGCTGACACTTTCGATCACGCCAACCTGGCCGTCGCGCAGTTGCACCAGCAGCGGCGTGCGCCAGCGCGACAGGCTCTTGCGATCGTAGTTGGCGAACTTGACGCTCAGGCCCGCCTGCCGCGCCATGTAGCGGACCACTTCTTCGACGCGGCCCTCGCTGTTGGTCGAGGCCAGACGAATGCTTTCCGGTGACACGTCGAGGCGGTAATGCCGGGCGACGGTGAGGATGGCTTCCAGCCACGGCGAGTAGTCCGGACGGTTGGGGCCTGCCGCAGGCGCTTCGGGGATGACGATGGTCTCGGTCATGGCAGGATCTCCACGTGCTGGATGGTGCTGTGGTCGATGCCGAACGCGCGGCGCAGCGAACCGCTGTTGTACAGGCAGTCGATTTGCAGGCGGCGCAGGTCGGCCTGGGTGTTGGCCAGGTCGAAGCGCGACTGGTGGATTTCCTGCTCGGCGTTGAGCAGATCAAGCAACGGCCGGGTGCCCAGTTCCAGGTACTGCCGGCCATACAACTCGCGGGCTTCGGTGATGCTGGTCTGCCGGGATTCCAGCGAGCTGAGCCGGCGCGTCAGGCCCGACGTCTGCGCCTGCGCTTCGCCCAGCCCTTGCCGCGCCTGCAAGCGAGCAGCGTCTTCGGCGGAATCGGCGGCGGTCAGCGCATAGTTGGCGGCGCGACTCCGGGCGCTGATGGCGCCGCCCTGATAGATAGGCACCTCCAGATTCAGAAAGATCCCGGCCTGGGTGCGATTGATCCTCGTGTTCTGGTCGTCGTAATGGTCGTCCAGAAACTGGTTGATCGACGGCTGCAACGACAGCGTCGGGTAGGCTTCGGCCTTGGCCTGGGCCAGTTCGGCCTGGGCTTGGGTCCGCTGGGCGGCGGCATGCAGGACGGCGGGGAGGGCGTCAGTGCTGACCGGCGCGGTGCAGGCGTCGGTCATCGCGTTGCTGAAGGTGTCGCTGACCCGGGGAGGGGTCTGCCGACCGAGCAGGTTGGTCAGCGTCGACTGCCAGCGCGCGTACTGCGCTTTGTACTCTTGCAGCGTGGCCATGCCGCCCTCGGCGCGGGACTGCGCCTGAACCACATCGGAGCGGGTGCTGGCGCCCATGTCGCTGCGCTGTTTGGCCAGCTCGACGATGTCGCCGATGCCGCGGATCTGCTCCCGGGCGATGTCCACCAGACGCTGATAGCGCTGGACTTCGATGTAGGCGAACGCGGTGTCGCGGCTGACCTGATCGATGGTCAGCAGAATGCTTGCCTGGCTGCGCGCCACCTTGGCCCGGGCCGCCTCGACCGAGTTCGACACCTTGCCGAAGTCATAGAGCATCTGTTTAAGGGAGATGCTCACCGACTGGCTGGCGTCGTCGCTGCCGTAGCCGCTGGTGTAGCCGCCTTTTATCCCGCCGGAAATCTGCGGGTAGTAACCGGCTTCGGCCACGTTGATGCCCTCGGCCTGTTGATACAAGGTGCCGATCGCTTCGCTGATGCTGGGATGCCAGTCAACGGCGACCCTGACCGCCTGCTCAAGGCCCAGGGTCTGGCTGTCTTCCTTGACCGCCACCGCGCCGGGCGCGGAATTGGCACTGGTATTGGCATTGGCACCGCCTTTAGCAGTGCTTCTGGACTTGCCTGCAGGGCCATCGCCCTTGCGCCTTGAATCCTCGGGCCTGGCTTGCAAGCGCGAAGGGCTGATGCTGCGCAGGCCGGGATCGATCTGATCCTCCGCCAGCGCAACGGAAAACATCGGGTGACACAGGCCGAGGGTCAGGACGACCGCCGGCCATTTCTGCTTGCGAACGCGCTCCACATGGCTTCCTTACTGTACGAATACAGAGCTTCCCTTTTTAGGCAATCAACCGGCCGGCCGCAACGATCGACCGGTTGAACCCCGCCGCTGGCAGCGCCAGAGGGCGGGCTGATCAAACGACGTGAATACCGTTCTGCACCCATAAGTGATGGGTTGGATCTTCCTGCGGCGTGTACTGGGTGTAATCGACGCCATCGGCCTGTTGCGCACCGCCGGCCACCCAGGTGTTGGTCATGTGCACGCTGTCCTCGCTGCCCCCCTTGATGATCAGTGTGTTGTTGTCTGCCGAGGTAATGGACACCAGGTCCGCCAGGCTGATGGTCAGCGCGACGGCGCTGGTGTGGTTCAAATCCAGCACCTCGATGTTGTGGATCCGGCTCTGCAGATCGCCCAGGTTGATGCTCGCATCGCCCCCGGCCCAGAGCAGGGTGTCGGTGCCCGTACCGCCATCGACCGAAGCGAAATGCTGGTCGGCGATGATCAAGGTGTCGTTGCCGGCGGCGCCCTGGAGGGTGACCGCGCCGCCATGGGACCCGTCCAGCGTGTCGTTGCCCTCCGTGCCTTGAATCAGCTCGGCACCGGTGGTGGCGACGGCCGTCAGGGCGCTGTGATCATCGACGTTCGCTGCAGTGGACAGCGCAGCGAACGAAGTGGTGGTAACGGCACCGGCCTGTTCCAGATCAATGGTCAGCGTCGCCGTGTCGGTGGTGCCGTTGGGGTGCTTGAGCTGGTAAGTGAAGACGTCTTCATGGCCGATGACCGCATCGGTCTGTCCTGGCGTCAGCGTGTAGGTGTAGCGCCCGTCGGCCTGCACCAGCAACGAGCCGTAGGTGCCGACAATCGTGGTGCCGTTGTAGCCCGGCGTCACGTAGTTGCCGGCCGCCAGCACATTGAGCACGGTGTAGGCCGAGCCCAGCACATCAGCCCCGCCGCCGGCCGTGTCGGTGAGCAGATTGCCCGCCACCGGCGTATAGCTGCTGACGACGAACTGATTCGTGTAGGTGGCGTCATTGATCAGGCTGGCGTTGACCGTGCTCAACAGGCCGACGCCGCCCGTGCTGATTTTCACCTGATAGCTGCCGGCCGTCTGGTCGTCGAAACGGATGCCGTAGTTGCCGCCGCCCAAGTTCAACAGTGCATTGCCGCCGTAGCTTTTCACCAGCACGTACTGGCCGGTGGTGGTGTTGAGCTTGTACAGGCCGACGGTCATTGATCCGAGCAGACTGAGCAGGTTGCTTGAGTTGACCACCACCGTCAGGTCCGTGACGGTGCCCGCCGCCACACTGGTGGTCCAGGAGCCGTTGCCGGTGCCGAGCACCGGGACGCTGAAGCTGCCCAGCGTCGAGTTGGTGATGACCTCCTTGTTGACCAGGGTGATGTCGCTGACCGCAACGTCATTGGTGGCGTCGACCAGGAAGGCCGGGCTGGCCAGGCTGGTGTCGCTCCACACTTCGGTGGCCTGCGGGCTGTCGATGCGCACGTACAGATTGGCCGTGTCGCTGAGGCCGTTCGGGTGCACCAGCTGATAGTTGAAGACATCCACTTTGCCAACGCTGGTCACGGTCCCGTCGGGCCTGTAGCTGTAGTTGCCACTGGCGTCGATGGTCAGCGTGCCGTACAGGCCTTGCACCGTAGTGCCCGCGCTGGCGGTGACGTAGCTGCCGTTTTTCAGCACCTGCAACACTGCACCGTTGTCAGGGCCGGTCACATCCATCTGGCCGTCAACGCCCGGGTTGGTGATGACGTTGCCGGTCACGGCGGCACCGACGACCCCGTTGAACTGGGTCAGGCTGGTGACGTCCAGCTGCAGCTGCGTGCTGACGGTGGTCACCACGCCGATGCCGGTGCTCGACACGACCAGCCGGTAATCGCCACCCAGCAAATCGCCAATGTTCACCCGTACGCCCTGACCGGTCAGGGCCACCAGGTCGAGCAGGCCGCCGTTGCCGTTGACGTCCAGGGTCACCCAGCTGCCGCTGGCGTTCTTCACTTGCAGCGTGTAGACCACGCCGTCGAGCAAGGACAACAGGCTGCCGGTGGTCAGGGTCAGGGTCGGATCAAGGCTGGTGCCGCTGTTGACCGTGAACACAAAGGCCTTGGAGAAACCGGCCAGCAGCGTGGTAAAGGAGTCCGCAAAGTTCTGCGTGGTTTTCACCGGGACCAGGGTGACCGTGGCGGTCGCCAGGTTATCGCTGGCGATCACCGGCGTGTTGACGTCGATGTCCGGCGCGGTGACGTTGGCCACCACCGAGAGATTGCCCTTGATATCGGTGAGGCTGACCAGCAGGGTTTCGCCGTTGATCTGCGCCGGTGCCAAGGTGACGGTGAACAGTCCTGTTGCCCCGACAGTTCCCGTCCCGAGCACTGCGCCGCCAGTGGACTTGATCTGCACCGTCGAGCCGACTTCCCCGCTGCCGCTGACGCTCAGGCCATCGACACTCACCAGCAGCCCACCCGCTGCAGCAGGCGGTGTCAAGTCAGGGGCGATGACGCTTGCGGCCAGCGACACGTTTCCGGCGGCATCCGCCTGGGTGATGCTCAGCACCTGGTTGTCGATCTGCGCGGCGTTGAGTGCGACCGAGAAGCTGCCGTTGGCGGCCACTGTCGTGGTGCCGAGGACAGTGCCCAGTGCATTGCGCACAGTCACCGTGGAACCTGCGACACCGGTGCCGGTGACCACCGAACCGCTGGCATTCACGGTCACCGCTGTGGGTGCGCCCGGCGCCGTGGTATCCGGTGCCAGAAGGCTGCCGGCAGCCGACACGTTGCCGGCGACGTCGACCTGACGCACCGTCAGCGCCTGGCCGTCCAGTTGTGCAGCGTTGAGGGTGAGGTTGAACGTCCCGCCTGCGCCCACCGTTGTGGTCCCCAGCAGCGTACCGCCGGCGTTGAACACGTTGACCGTCGCGCCGGCTTCACCGCTGCCGCTCAGCGACAGACCGTTTGCAGCCAACACCAGAGCGGAAGGTGCATTCGGCGCTTGAAGGTCGAGGGCGTTGACCGTCGCGACGACGGACGCGTTACCCGACACGTCCGCCTGCTGGACGCTCAGCACCTGGCCGTTCAATTGAGCAGTGGAGAGCGATACAACGAATCCGCCTGCCGCGTTGACAACCGCAGTGCCCAGTACGACACCTGCCGCATTGGTGACGCGCACGGTCGCGCCTGCTTCACCGTTGCCGCTGACCTGCAAGCCTGCGCCGTTCAGCGCGACGTTGGTCAGCGCAGCGGGTGGCGTGGTGTCGACAGCACTGAGGTTGGCGAGCAACGAGACGTTGCCGGCGACATCACGCTGGCTTACCGACAGCAACTGACCGTTGAGCTGGGCCGCCGAGAGATTGGCGCTGAACGTGCCGTCCACTGCCACCGTTGCGGTGCCCAGAACGACGCCGAGGCTACTGCGCACGGTGACCGTCGCACCGGCTTCGCCAATCCCGCTCAGGACTGTGCCGGCGCCATTAAGCACCAGCGCTGCGGGGGCATTCGGCGCGGTGATATCCGGCGCGGTGACCGGCAATATGCCGGACTGCAAACCCACGCTGTCGGTCTGATACGCGTTGAGCACCTGACCGTTGGCTTGCGCCGGGTTCAACAAGACGCCAAACGTACCGCCGGCATTGACCACGGCGGTGCCGAGCGTAACGCCCGCGGCGGTGGTAACGGTCACCGTCGCCCCGGCTTCGCCACGTCCCGTCACCAGCGTACCGGTGGCGCTGACCGCGAGGTCGCTGAGCGCAGCCGGTGGCGTGGTGTCAGCCGCCACCACCGCAGCCGGCAACGATGCGCCACCTGCTCCGGTACTCGCCGTCACGCCAAGGCTTTCGCCGTTGGTTTGTGCGGTGTTGAGGGTCACCGTGAACGTACCGCCCGCATTGGTGGCCGCCGTCCCGAGCACGGCGCCTGTTGCGCTGTACACCGTGATGGTGGTGCCCGTTGCGGCGCTGCCGGTCACGCTCAGACCGTCGGCGCTGATCAGCAGATTGGTCGGCGCATTCGGTGGCGGGGTCACGGGCACGGTGAGGTTGAGCGTCCCGGAC
The DNA here is from genome assembly GCF_050268485.1 of Pseudomonas sp. NPDC078416. Lineage (NCBI taxonomy): Bacteria > Pseudomonadati > Pseudomonadota > Gammaproteobacteria > Pseudomonadales > Pseudomonadaceae > Pseudomonas > Pseudomonas sp. NPDC078416. The sequence continues at coordinate 67,426 of NZ_JBNNGV010000013.1, forward strand.
ACGTTGTTGCTGGCGTCCACCTGACCGACCGTGAGCACGTTGTTGGCCGTGACGCCGGGGGCCAGGGTGACCACGAAGGTGCCGTTGGCCGCCACTTGCCCGGTGCCGAGTGTGACGCCGAGGGAGTCTTTGACGGTTACGATCGCGCCCGCTTCACCGCGGCCTGCCAACAGCAGGTAATCGGCGCTGATGGTCAGGTTGCTGACAGGATCAGGCGCCTGAGTGTCCGGCACTGTGTAAACCAGCGGCGCGGAAGCGTTATTGGCCGCGTCCGTTGCCGTCACGGAAATGACTTGCCCGTTGGTCTGCGCAGGATTCAGCCCGACTTCGTAACGTCCCCCGGCGTCGGTCCGCGTGGAGCCCAGCAACGTGCCGTCGGCGGACCTTACGGTCACCGTGCTGTTGGCTTCGGCAGTTCCTTGCAGGATCGTGCCGTTGCCGGTGAGTGAGGTGAACACCGGCACCGCTGGCGGCGTGCTGTCCGGCGCGATGACCGCAACCGGCGTCGAATCGTTGAGCGCAGGGTCGACCTGCACCACCGACAACGACTGGCCGTTGAGCTGTGCAATCGAGAGAGGAACGCTGAACGTACCGTCCGCGCGCACGATGGCGGTGCCGAGCTCAGGGGTGCCCGCCACCGACACGGTGACCGTCGCACCGGGCTCACCGCGGCCTGTGAGCGTCAGACCGTCCTGGCTGACCGCAAGGTTGGTCACGGCGAGGGGATCGGTGACGTCGGCAGCCTGGTAAGGCAGCGTACCGGACACGTTATTGGCGGCGTCGGTCTGGGTGAGGTTGAGTTTTTCGCCGTTGAGCTGGGCAGACGACAGCGTGACGCTGAACGTCCCGTCGGTCTGCACCGTGGCGCTGCCAAGGCTGGCGCCGGTCGCGCTGGTCACCTTGATCGTGGCGCCTGCTTCACCGGTGCCGCTCAGTGTCAGGCCGTTGGCACTCAGCGACGTCACTGCCGGCAGGGCTGGCGGTGTGTTGTCCGGCGCCGTGACCGGCGTGCCCGCGGAAGGGTTGCCCGCCGCATCACGCTGCACGATCGACAGCAACTCGCCGTTGATTTGTGGTACCGACAGCGAGACGGCGAAATTGCCGTCTACCCCGACCACGCCGGTGCCGACGATGTTGCCGGCGGCGTCGCTGATCAACAGGCTGGCGCCGGCCTCACCGCGACCGCTGACCACCACGCCGGCGTCATTGATTTGCACATTGGTAACCGCTGCGGGTGGCGTCAGGTCGGGTGATGCCAGGGAGCCTGCCGCCGAGGCATTGTTGGCAGCGTCGGTGAGCACGACAAACACCGGCTGACCGGCATTTTGCGTCTGGGTCAGGGTGATCAGGAACTTGCCGTCGACCCCCACGGTGCCGGTGCCGACTTGCGTGCCATCGGCCAGGGTAACGCGCACCCCCGCGCCGGCTTCGCCGCTGCCGCTGAGCACACTCCCAGAGGCATTGAACTGCAGATCGGTGGCGACCGCTGGCGGCGTCAGGTCCGGTGCGATGACCGTCGCCGGCACGCTGACGTTGCCGGGCGGGTCGGCCTGCTGAACGCTCAGCACCTGGTTGTTGATCTGCGGGGTGGAGAGGGTGACGCTGAACGTGCCGTCCGTCAGTACCAGGGTGGTGCCCAGGAGGGTGCCGCTGGCATCGCGGACAGTGACCGTGGCACCGGCTTCACCGGTACCGGTCACCACCGCACCGGCGGCGTTGATGCGCACGTTATCGAGCTGATCGGGCGGGGTGAAGTCCGGCGTGGTCAGGCTGGCCTGGGGCGACACGTTGCCCGTGGCATCCCGTTGCACCAGCGTCAGCACTTCGGCGTTGGTCAGCGCCGGGACCAGCACCAGGGTAAACGCCCCGGTAGTGCCCACCGTTGCCGTGCCAAGCACGGCGCCGAGGTTGTTGGTCACCGTGACGATCGCCCCGGCTTCACCGCGGCCGGTCAGCGTCGCGCCATCGCTGGAAATGTTCAGCTGGGTAAGGGCGAGTGGCGCCGTGGTGTCGACCGAGGTCAGGCTGGCGGGCACGGAAATGTTTCCCGCCGCATCGGTCAGGGTCACCGCCAGCAGTTCGCCGTTGGCTTGCGGGGTGGTGAGGGTGAGCTGGAAGGTGCCGTCGATGCGCACGCTGCCGGAGCCGACCAGGGCGCCGCTGGCGTTGAACACATTGACCGTGGCGCCGGGTTCACCGGTGCCCGACAGCACCGTGCCGTCTGGCGTCACTGCCAGAGCGAGCGGCGCATTCGGGGCGATCAAGTCACGGGCTGTCAGCCCGAGGCTGGCGGACTCATTACCGGCGACGTCGGTCTGGAACACGCTCAGGGCCTGGCCGGCAATCTGCGGGGTGTTCAGCGTCAGCGAGAAATTGCCGTCGGCGCCCACCTGGCCGGTGCCGAGGATAGCCCCGCCAGCGCCGAGCACCGTCACCGTTGCGCCCACTTCGCCGTGGCCGGTCAGGGCGACGCCGTTGGTATTGAGCACCAGATCGGTGAGCTGCCCAGGGGCGGTGACATCCGCCGCCAGGTAACCGGTGGCCAGCGAGTTGATGCCGTCGCTGGAAGTGGCGATGGCCGACAGCGACTCGCCATTGAGTTGCGCGGCATTGAGCTGCGCGCTGAAGGTGCCGTCGCCATTGACCAGCGCTGTCCCCAGCAGCACACCGGATGCGGTGCGGATGCTGACGGTGCTGCCGGCGCTGGCGGTGCCGGTCAGGGTCAGGCCGTCGGCGCTGAGGGCCAGATTGAGCGGCGCAGGTTCGGCGAGATTGCCGGGGGCAACCACCGTGCTGGCGGCGGACGCATTGCCAGCAGCGTCGGTTTCGACCACGGTCAACGTGCTGCCGGCGACTGCCGCAGGGGTCAGCCCGACGGTAAAGCTGCCATTGGCTCCGACGGTGGCGGTGCCCAGCGTGTTGCCATTGGCATCGCGCACGACCACCGTTGCACCGGCCTCGCCGGTGCCGCCCAGGGTAAGGCCATCGGCGCTGACCGCCAGGTTGCCGGCAGCGGCAGGCGCGGTGGTGTCGGCGGCTTGATAAGGCGCCGGCACCGAAACATTACCGGCCGCGTCGGTCGCCGTCACGCTCAGGTTCTGGCCGTTGAGTTGCGGGCTGGACAGGGTGACCTGGAACACGCCATTGGCCCCGGCGACCCCTGAACCCAGCACGTTGCCCGACGCATCGCGGACGGTGACGGTGCTGCCGGCTTCGGCGTTACCGCCTAACTGCACGCCGCTGCCGCTGAGCAGCAGCGCAGTCGGACTGTCCGGTGCGGTGAGGTCAACAGACGTCACGTTGACCGCCGTCGACACGTTGCCCGGCGGGTCTTCCTGGGTGACGGTCAGAACTTCGGCGTTGATCTGCGCGGTGCTCAGCGTGACGCTGAATGCACCGTTGGCTGCCACCAGCGCGGTGCCCAGCAGGGCACCACCGGACGTGCGCACCGACACCGTTGCGCCGGGTTCGCCCCGGCCGGTCACGGTCAGGCCGTCGGCGTTCACCGACACTTGAGTGAGGGCGGCGGGCGGCGTGATGTCCGGCGCCGTGAGGGTTGCCGATGGCGAGACGTTGCCGCTCGGGTCGGTCTGGCTGATGTCCAGCGCCTGGCCGTTATTCGGCGCAGGGGCGAGGGTCACGGTGAAGGTCCCGTCACTGGCCACCAGCGCGGTGCCAAGCAGGTTGCCGCCGGCGTCGAGGACCTTCACCGTCGCGCCGGCCTCGCCGGTCCCGGTGAGGGTGCTGCCGTTGGCGCTGATGAGCAGGTTCTGCGGCAGGGCCGGCGGGGTGGTGTCCACGGTCGTCAGACTGGCACCGGCCGACACGTTGCCCGCGGCATCGGTGAGGGTCACGGTCAAAGGCGCGCCCGTGGTGACGGCATTCGGCAGCGTGACCTGGAACTGGCCGCTCTGGTTGACCAGACCGGTGGCCAGGATGTTGCCGGCGGCATCACGAATGGTCACGGTCGCGCCGGCTTCACCGAGGCCATTGACCACGGTGCCGACATTGTTGATGGTCAGACCCGTTGCAGCGTTGGGCGCCGTCAAATCCGGCGCGATGATGCTGCCGGCCTGGGAGATGTTGCCCGCCTGATCGACCTGGGTCGCGGTCAGGGGTTGCGCGTCCAGCTGCGACGGGGTCAGCGCGATGGTGAAGATGCCATTGGCCGCGACGATGCCGGAACCCAGCACGGTGCCGCCACTGTTTGTAATGGTCACCGTCGCACCGGCTTCACCGCGCCCGGTGACGGAGCTGCCATTGGCGTTGATGGTCAGACCCGCCGGGGCTTCGGGCGCCGTCAGGTCGTTGGCGACCACCAGCGCGGTGACCGAGGTGTGGCCTGCGTCATCGGTGGAAACAACGTGCAGGGTCTGCGCATTCAGCTGAGCGAAACGCATGAGAATGCTGAAGCGGCCGAAGCTGTTGGCCCTGCCGCTGCCTAGGCTGACGCCGTTGCTGTCGAGGATGTTGACCGTGCTGCCCGCGGTTGCGGCGCCGGTGAGAATGAAACCGTCGCTGCTGATAACGAGGTCGCTGGGCGTCGCCAACTGCGTGCCGTCCGGCCCTGGAAGGGTGACCGGGTTGGACGCGTTGCCGCTGGCGTCGGTGCTGATCACGTCCACGTTGGTGTTGCTTGCCGCTGGCGGATTGAGGCCGATAACGAACGTGCCATCCTGGCCAACAGTGCCGGTACCCAGCAGCTGATTGGCCGGCCCGCGAACGGTGACGGTGGTGCCGGGCTCGCCGACGCCGGAAACGCTTGCGCCGTCCGGGCTGATGGCCAGATTCGTCACATCGACCGGTTTGGTGGTGTCAGGCGCAAGCACCGGGGTGGCCAGCGAATCGTTGGCGCCATCGGTGGCGACCACCTGCACCGTCTCGCCATTTCTCAGGATCGGCGTCACGTTAAAGGTGAAAATTCCGTCAGGTCCGGCAACGGCAGTGCCGATCTGAATGCCATTGGCATCAAGAATTTTGACCGAGCCGCCGGCCACCGTGGTGCCGGTCAGCAGGCCATTGCCGTCGAGCGTGAGGTCGATGACTGCAGGCGGTGCAGTGATGTCGGGCGCCGTGACAGACGCGGGCGCCGAGGGCAGGGTGCTGGCGTCGGTCTGGGTCACGTTCAGCACTTGACCGTCCAGCTGCGCCGGACTCAGTGTCACCGCGAAACTGCCGTTGGTCGCTACCGTGGCCGAGCCCAGCAGGGTGCCGTTGGCATCGCGCACTTGAACGGTATCGCCCGCGACGCCTGTCCCGGAAACGGTCAAGCCGTCATTGCTGATGCTGATCCCGGTGGGTGCATCGGGCGCGGTGGTGTCCGGCGCGGTGAGAGAAGACGCCGGAGAAATGTTGCCGGCGGCGTCGGTCTGCTTGACCAGCAGCAACTGGCCGTCGTCCTGGGCGGCGTTGAGCAGGACATCAAAACGACCGGTGGTATCAGCAGTGGCAGTGCCCAGCAGGTTGCCATTGGCGTCCCGCACGTTGACGGTGGCGCCGGGCTCGCCCTGGCCACTCAGCGTCAATCCATCAGCGCTCAGGGTAAGGCCGGTGGGAGCGTCGGGCGCCTGGATGTCCGCTGCCTGCAACGGTACCGCCGCAGACGCCAGGGTCGAAGCATCGACCTGGGTGACGCTGAGGTTCTGGCCGTTGATCTGTGCACTGGACAGCGTCACTTCAAAGCGTCCGTCACTGCCCACCACGGCGCTGCCCAGCGTTGCGCCGAGGGCATCCTTGACGGTCACGGTGGCGCCGATCTGGCCGTTCCCTGTAACGATCAGACCGTTTGCCGACAGATCGAGGTTGGTCACAGGCGCGGGTGCGCTGAGGTCCGGTGCAGTGACCGGGACCGCCGCCGACTGGTTACCTGCAGCGTCGGCCTGGGTGACTTGCAACAACTGACCGTCGGTTTGTGCGGTGGTCAGGGTCAGGGTAAAGCGACCGTCGGCACCGGCCTGGCCGCTGCCGATGACGTTGCCGGCAGCGTCGCGCACCGTGACTGTGGCACCGGCTTCACCGACCCCGGTCAGGGTCAGGCCGGTGGCGTCGAGAACAGGGCTGGTCACCGCCGCGGGCACCTGGGTGTCTGGCGTGACAAAAGTCACCGTAGCGGGTGCGCCGCCGCTGCTGTCACTGGCGCTGATCGAAAGGGTTTGTCCGTTGTTCTGCGGGGTGTTCAAGGTCACGCTGAACTGGCCGTTCGCCGCTGCCACGGCGGTGCCGAGCACGTTACCGTTGACGTCGGTGACAGTGATCGTCGATCCGGCCTCGCCGGTGCCCGTCAGCGTGGTACCGCTGGCGTCGATGCTGATGGCGGAGGGTTGTAGCGGGCCGTCGAGGTCCGGCGCGCTCACTGGCGCGACGGGTGAAGGATTGCCGGCGGCGTCATTCAGTACCACTTGCAGCGCCTGACCATTGGTTTGCGCGGAAGCGAGGGTTACGGTGAAGTTGCCGGTGGCGGACGTCACGCCGGTGCCGATGACATTGCCAAGGGCGTCCCGTACAGAAACGGTCGAGCCTGGTTCGCCTCGGCCGGTCAGGGTCAGGCCGTTATTGGCCACGCTGAGATCAGTGGCAGCGGTCGGGCCGGTGATGTCGGGCGCGGTGACGGGCACGGTGACCGAGCTTTCGCCCTGACCGTCGACCGCGACTACGTCGAGCACTTCGCCGTTGGCCTGGGCCGGGTTGAGCACGATGGTGAAGCTGCCGTCGCTGCCAACCGTCGCACTGCCGAGCAGCACGCCGTTGGCATCGCGCACCTGGACCACCGAACCGGCGCTCGCGGTGCCGGTCAGTTGGCTGCCGTCGGCATTAATGACCAGACCCGAAGGTGTTGCCGGACCACTGGCGTCAGGCGCCGTGACCACCAGCACGGGGGACGGCAGGCCTGCGGTGTCGGTCTGGGTGACCTGCACCTGATCACCGGGGTTGACCGGTGTCGTCAGCGTGGTTTGAAACGTGCCGTTTGCCCCGACGATCGCAGTGCCGATAGGTGTGCCGCCGGCATCGACGATGGTGACCGTGGCGCCGACTTCGCCCTTGCCGGAGACCTGCGTACCGTCAGCGCTGATCACCACATCGGTGACTTGTGCGGGTGGCGTGGTGTCGGCGGCGGTCAGCTCGGCCGAGGCAGAATTGCCGGCCGAATCCGTGGCGCTGACGTTGAGTTTTTCGCCGTTGAGCTGGGCGGTGTCGAGGGTCACGCTGAACGTGCCATCCAGACCGGCGCGGGTGGCGCCGATGACGACGCCCGAGGCATTGCGCACGAGCACGCGGGCGCCGGCTTCGGCACGACCGGTGAGGGTGAGGCCGTCAGCCGATAGGACGAAGTCCGAAGGCGCCGCTGGCGGTGTGGTGTCCGGTGCTTGCAGTGGAACGTTGACGGAGGTGTTGCCGGCGGCATCGGTCAGGGTGACCTGCAGCGGCTGACCGGCGTTTTGCGGCGCGTTCAGGGTGATGTTGAACAGCCCGTCAGCGCCCACGACGGCGGTGCCCAGCACGTTGCCGTTGGCATCGATGACGCTCGCGGTGCTGCCGGCTTCGCCACGACCGCTAACGATCGAGCCATTGCCGCTGATGGCAATGCCAGTAGGCGCATCCGGCGGCGTGACATCCCCTCCGGGAGGCGTGACGTCAATGTCTGGCGCCTGAGCCTGAGCGGGCGGGGAGACGTTGCCGGCGGCGTCGACCGCATTGACGGTCAGCGACTGGCCGTCGGTTTGCGGCGGATTGAGGCCAAGGCTGAAGGTGCCGTCCGCGCCGACGGTGCCGCTGCCGAGCAGGGTGCCATCGGCGGCGCGCACTTGAATAGTCGCGCCGACTTCACCGGAGCCGGTGATACGCGTGCCGTCGGCGCTGACCACGAGGTTGCCCGGGGCGTTGGGGGCGGTGGTGTCGACCGGTGGGGTGACGTCGATGTCCGGCGCCAGCGCTTGAGCCGGCGGGGAAACGTTGCCGGCGGCGTCGACCGCATTGACGGTCAGCGACTGGCCGTCGGTTTGCGCCGGGCTCAGGGTGAGGCTGAAGGTGCCGTCTGCCGCAACGACGCCGCTGCCCAGCAGGGTGCCGTCTGCGGCGCGCACCTGAATGGTTGCGCCCGCTTCACCGGAACCCGTCAGCCGTGTGCCGTTTGCACTGACGGCCAGATTAGCCGGCGCATCGGGTGGCGTGGTGTCGCCGGGCGGGGTGACGTCGATGTCCGGTGCCAGCGCTTGAGCGGGAACGGACGTATTGCCGGCGGCGTCGGTTGCCGTCACGGTCAACGACTGGCCGTCGGTTTGCGCCGGGCTCAGGGTAAGGCTGAAGGTGCCGTCTGCCGCAACGACGCCGCTGCCCAGCAGGGTGCCGTCTGCGGCGCGCACCTGAATGGTTGCGCCCGCTTCACCGGAACCCGTCAGCCGTGTGCCGTTTGCACTGACGGCCAGATTAGCCGGCGCATCGGGTGGCGTGGTGTCGCCGGGCGGGGTGACGTCGATGTCCGGTGCCAGCGCTTGAGCGGGAACGGACGTATTGCCGGCGGCGTCGGTTGCCGTCACGGTCAACGACTGGCCGTCGGTTTGCGCCGGGCTCAGGGTAAGGCTGAAGGTGCCGTCTGCCGCAACGACGCCGCTGCCCAGCAGGGTGCCGTCTGCGGCGCGCACCTGAATGGTCGCGCCCGCTTCGCCGGTCCCGGTCAGCACGCTGCCGGTGGGGTTGACCGCCAGGTTGGCCGGTGCGCCGGGCGCCGTAGTGTCAGGGCCTGGAGGCGTTTCACCCCCGGTGTCGGGCGTTGGCGCCTGGGTGGTCGGTGAAACGTTGCCGGCGGCATCGGTGGCGCTGACCGCCAGGGGCTGGCCGCTGGTTTGTGGCGGGTTCAGGGTCAGGCTGAATGTTCCGTCCGGCGCCACGACGCCGCTGCCCAGCAAGGTGCCCGCGTTGTTGCGCACCTGAATGGTCGCGCCGGCTTCACTGGTGCCGGTCAGCAGAGTGCCGTCTGCACTGACGAGCAAATTGCCCGGCGCCAGGGGCGCGGAAGTGTCAGCGGGAGCACCGCCGCCGCCACCCCCACCACCACCGCCGCCAACGCCGGCCGCCGCCGCACCGCCGGCGCCCAACAGGCCGAGCCCGGCAATCGCAAAGGTGGGGGTCGCACCGCTGACCACGCCAGCGTCGGCGATGAGCTGATCGAGAGAATCGACTTCGTCGAAGGTAAAACCGTTGAAGGACTGGGTGTCGTACTGCGCCTGCCAGAGGGTGCCGTCTTCGCCCTGGAACACCATGTCGCTGTTGGGGCCGTCGGGCGCGGTGTTGAAGAAGTTGGCGACTTTGATGTGTTCGCCATTCTTCAAATTCACTATCAGGTCTTGCCCGTTTCGGGAGACTGAAGCGACTTGGCTGGGTGGAACAGGCATTTGAACAACGGACGGGGAATTGAGTGAAAGATCTCCCCAGGTTTTAGCAGTAAGTTCGGAGGTTGCTTTATTGGCGACAACAATATTGTCCATTCTGACAGTCCTTTTCTTCGCTTTTAGCACTACAACAACGCGTTTAATGGCGTGTCATACCAGCCGCCTGATTTATTGAGCCAGGCGCAACTTTGTTTCTTATTGGGGTGAAAGCCGTTTGCCATTAATCTAGATCGGATCCATTCGAGATCAATGGAAAATTGTTTGACGTTTATCTATTTGACGAAATCGATGATGGGTAACCCCATGATTCAGTTGGGAATATAGCTGTCTGAATGACGATGTACCGGTCGTCGGCGTGTTTGCGAAAAACTCTCCGTATGGGGGGAAAACGTTTGCGTTTTAGTGGGTCAACTACAGCTGGATTAACAATGGCGGCGGGGATTTGCTGGATTTCGTTGGGTCCATTCAGCTGAATACCCGGACGGGTGCAAAGACGTTCCGCTTTTTTCAAGCTGACAAATGTAGATCGGAAACGGGGGCTGACTTGAAACCGGACAATCAAGGTGCCGGCCAAATACTTGTTCGCTCATCTTGCAAACGCTGTAAGGTGGTGTATTCCCACCGTACGAGGCTATTTCGCTAACCCAGGAAGCTCGCACTCCAGCCCCCCATTCCACCCACCGGTCCATCGCGTGGCGTGAATTCAGCAGGAGTTTGCTCATGGAAAAGCTTGGCACGCGTTTGAGAAAAGAACGCAAACGGTTAGGCCTGACGCAAATCGCGTTCGCCAGAATCGGTGGCGTCGAACCCAATGCCCAGGGTCATTACGAAAGTGGCCATCGATCACCCAAGGCCGATTACCTTCAGCGCGTCTGTGACGCTGGCGTGGACATGCATTATCTGTTCTCCGGCAACAGCCTGCTGGGCACCGCGGACAGACTGGATGCAGACGATCAGACTGCTTCAGTCAGGACGTTGCCCAGCCACAACCGCGAAGTGATCATTTCAAATCGCAATGCCGTTGGCATTCTGGGCACGCTGCACCAGACCCTGAACGACACGACGCAGGTCATCGCCGACGTCGCCACCTCCTTCAGCACGCGCCACGTGGACATCCGCGAAGAGCAGTTTGCCGCCCAGGTGCGAGACTTTCAGGAAGACTCGCGACGCTTCATTGGTCTGGCCATGCTGAAAGTCCAGCACAGCGCTTGATCGGCAACGTCCGTTGCCATCTTCTCAGCGGCAATAAACGCCGCTGTGCTCTTCCCGGAACACCCTCACAGAACGATCGCCGCCACAGGCACCCTTGGCGTTGAGCCGATCCACTCCAGGGTTTGCTCGAGGGGCATCGGCCGTGAGAACAGGTAGCCCTGAACCAGCGTGCAGCCCAGGGTCCGCAAGGCCTCCAGCTCCGCCTCGGTTTCAACCCCTTCGCTGACGCACTGCAATTCCATGTCCTGACTCAGCGCCAGCAGCGATTTGACGATCTTGAAGCTCGCGGCGTTCTGGTGAATGTCGGTGATGAACGAACGGTCGATCTTCAGCTTGGTCAGGGGCAGGGCGTGGAGCTGGCTCAGGCTTGAATAGCCGGTGCCGAAGTCGTCCAGGGAAACGCCGCAGCCCAGTTCACGGAAGGCGTTGATCGCCCGTTGCGCTTGGACGAGGTCCTTGATGACGGCGGTTTCGGTGATTTCCAGGTCCAGCCGCGTGGCGTCGAAGCCGCTCAGGCGGATCACCCCGATCAGCTGTCCGACAGCGTCCATCGACGAGCAATCGTGGGCCGACAGGTTGAACGCGAGCCTGACATCGGCAGGCCACAACTGTGCTGCGTGCAGGGCTTTTTCAAGCAGCGGCGGCGTCAGTCGGTTGATCAGGCCAATGCGTTCGGCCACACCGATGAAGTGCCCCGGCGCGACGCTGCCCAGCTTCGGACTCATCCATCGGGCCAGCGCTTCGAACCCCACCGTGCGCGAGGTGCGGATGTCGACGATCGGCTGGAACACCAGAGTGAATTCTTCAGCGACGTTGGCCTGGCGCAGGCCTTGCTCGGTGAGCATGTCGCGCTTCAGGCGCTGATGCTGGCCTGGCGAGAACATGCACAGTTCGCCGGGTGTTTCGCGCTTGCTGGTGTAGAGCGCGTAATCGGCGAACTCGTAAGCCTCGGTCGAGGTGCTGGCCAGGTCCGGAAACACCACGAGCCCCATGGACGCGCTGATGCTGACCTGGATGTCGCCGATCACGAACGGCTGACGCATGGTGCGGCACAGTGACTCGCCCAGCTTGATCAGGTCGCTTTCATCATCGGCCCTGAGGATGATCAGCCCGAACTCATCGCCGCCCAGGCGAGCCACATGCAACTGCTCACTGGCAAACGCCCGCAGCCGCTGGCCGACCTGGCGCAACAACTTGTCGCCCACGCCGTGCCCATAGGAGTCGTTGATCGGCTTGAAACCGTCCAGATCGATCATCCCCACGGCCAGTCGCGTGTCGTCGTGCCGGGCGTGGGCGAGTTCACGGTCGAGCAGGTTGAAGAACTGTCGCCGGTTGGGCAGGCCGGTGAGGCTGTCTTCATTGGCCAGCCGTTGATTGTCATCGCTGAGCTTTTCCGTTCGTATCTGCATGTTCACCAGCCGGGTGAACTCGCCGTAATGGTTCTGCAGCACCACGATCATCGCCAGGGAGACGAGGAACACGTTGGCCGCCATGGCGGTATACGTCGCGTTGCCGGCATTGGCAAAAAACGCCACGAAGGCGATGTTGACCACCGCCGTGGTCATCATCGCCGCAGAAGGCAGGTGCATCAGACAGAAGATGCAGACGATCACCGTGATCGCCATGTAGAAAGCCACGTGGGATTTGGTGTACGTGTCGCCGTAGGGAAACAGCAGCAGCGCCCAGATCGTGAATCCGAACGCGATGAACACGGTGAGCTGGTTGGTGCGGGTCAGTTTTCTGAAGATCTGCTCGGTGGTGATGTGCTGACTGCGGCTCTGCCACCAGAGGACCGCGCGCACGGCGCCGACCAGGGTCAGCAACAGCGGGATGTAGACGGTCAGCCACAGCGGAGCGATGCCGTAATGGGTGGCCGCGAGGGCGAGGGTGTTGATCAGCAGGATGACGTACATCATGGGCAACTGTCTGGACAGCGCGATGTATTGCGCTTCCATCAGTCGCGTGTTGTCCCGCTGGACGCAGACCAGCGCTTTCAATCGATCAAGAGACGGGAATTTCATCAATAGGGACCCAACGCACGCAATTCCAAAAAAAACGACAACCCCACACCTTGCAGCGCCGCAAAACGTTATGACTGTCCCGGGCTATCGGCGGCCCGGTGAGATTCTGTAACGGCGGGATGGGTGCCCTTGGGGAGTATCGTCACCGTGGAGTTTTTTCTCGCAGCGCCGGTCATGAAGGCTGAGGCAACTTGCCAAGTGGCGAGCGGGTGTAACGCTGACTAACGCCTTGGAATGAAGACTCGCGGGAATGGTTTAGCTTCACTCGGCCTCTGGTGACGAATGGTGTAACTAACGATGGGACGAATGACGCCGGATCAAAGCGGCACTTCCGATCGGGCTTGATTGCCGGAATCATTCGCTGTCCCCCCAGTCAATGCTATTGACCCTCCTCAATCACCAACAGAACAAGGAGCATTTTCATGTTTGCGCGGGGCGATGTTTATAACGAGTGGACGCAATTACCGGCGAGCGACGAGAACTATACCGAAGCGGCGGAGAACGGCTGTCAACTCGAAGTCCGGGCGCGTGCCAATGGCGACGGGGTTGAGGTACTGGTGTGCGTTTATGCCGCGGACGGAGAAAGGGTGGTGGAGCATATGGAGCGCCTGCCGGGCTCGGAATGGACGGTTGAGCAGGGGCTTGAACGTGGACGTGACCATGCCGAGCGCATTGCCGCAGGTGAATCCGCGGATTTGCCGTACGCCGACTCAGTGGAGCTAGATGCCGACTGGAACTCGGAACGCTCATAGGCCAGCCGACCGCACCAGGATTTGCCCGAATAGGTATTGATCATCGTCATGACTGCTCTGCGGCATCAATTATTGGTTGGGTTGGACGTCAGGAAAGGTCAACTCATCCGATGGCTTTTGGTCATTAATCGTTGGAGGCTTTGATCAGTAGCGGATGAACCTTAGTTGTCAATGACTGCACCTATCCGAACGAATGACTTGCGCCCGATGATGCACTTAATACACCTCTTTGGTTGATGCGCGAGTTCAACTAAGGGGGTGAAATCGGGACTGAGCCGCTCGTCCCGAAATTTTAAATTCAAGATGAACATCTGCGGATCTGATCCGGTCAACTTTTTACCGGGCTGTTGTAGGCCCTGAATATTGGCATCCCTTGAATCAATGGGTTCACCGCCCAGTTATAACGCGGCATACAGCCGCCCTTGAAAGCCTGAAGCTTCGATGATGGAGACTTTCAATGCGGTTACCTCCTGAGAAGAACCTGACCTGTTCCCGTCCGACTCGGTTGTTATCGGAGTCACCACAGGCGGATCCCTAGTCTGCAGCTTCACCCCCTGCGGTGAGTCAGTCGTCCACCCAGATGGAAACCAAACAACGAAATCGACCCTGTGAACGAGATCAAGACCATGCAACATACCCAACACTACCGCGTCGAATACCTGTTCCACGGCAAGCCACGCTGGTTCTACGTGTGTGCCCGGCAAATGGACAATGCTGAGGCCTGGCACTGGGCCGCGGTGGATGCTGGCGTCGCCGACATCCCCAAGTACCGGAGCGACAGAGCCATCAAACTGTCCAGGCCCAAGGCCGAGCGATTGGGAATAGAGGCGGTGAGCTGGAAGCCGGCTTGAGTCAGCGTTTCTCGTGAAGGGGCCAGATTGATTTACGGTGAAGCGTGGTGAACAAATCAGCCCCTCAAATTTCGCCAACCGTGTCAGCTTTAAACCCAACGCCGAAAACCGTCACGCCGCCGGAGCCTCCCCATGACGTCGCAACCGCCACAACCGAGCCCAGCACTGAAACGCGCGGTCACCGGTCCCATGCTGCTGCTTTTCATTCTGGGTGATGTACTCGGTGCCGGCGTCTACGCCTTGGCCGGGACCATTGCCGGTGAAGTGGGTGGGGCGATCTGGGTGCCGCTGCTCATTGCGCTGTGCTTCGCCATGCTCACCGCAGGTTCCTACGCCGAACTGGTCACCAAATACCCCCACGCCGGCGCCTCTGCCGTGTTTGCCGGCAAGGCGTTCAAGTCCCCGTTGATCTCGTTTCTAGTGGGCTTTTGCATGCTGGCAGCCGGCGTGACCAGCGCGGCGGGGCTGTCTCTGGCGTTCGCCGGCGACTACATGGCCCCCTTCATCGACCTGCCTCCTGCTGTCGTGGCGTTGATCTTCCTGGTGGTCATCGCCTTGCTCAACGCACGCGGCATCAAGGAATCGTTGTCCGCCAACCTGGTGATGACGGTGATTGAAGTCTCGGGCCTGTTGTTGGTAATCGCCGCCGCCGTGTGGTTTTTCCGCTCCGGCGATGGGGACCTGTCCCGCGCCGTGCAATTCAAGGAGGGCGTCAACCCCGCGTTTGCCGTGCTCGGCGCTGCGTTACTGGCGTTTTATTCGTTCGTGGGCTTCGAGACCTCGGCCAATCTGGCGGAGGAAGTGCGCAACGTGCGCACGGTCTACCCGCGCGCGCTGTTCGGTGCGTTGCTGATTGCAGGGGCGATTTACATGGGCGTCGGCATCGCCGCTGCCACCGTCATGCCCATCGAGCAACTGGTGCATTCCTCGGCACCGTTGCTGGAAGTGGTCAAGGCGTCCCACTTGGGCATTCCGCCCCAGCTGTTCGCTTTTATTGCGCTGGTGGCCGTGGCCAATGGCGCGCTGCTGACCATGATCATGTCCAGCCGTCTGGCGTACGGCATGTCGCGCCAGAGCCTGCTGCCCGACGCGCTGTCCAGAGTGCTGCCGCAGCGGCGGACGCCGTGGGTGGCCATCGTCGCCACGTCGGTGGTCGCGATCATCCTGACCCTGACCGGCTCGCTGGCAACCCTGGCGGAAACCGTGGTTCTGCTGCTGTTGTTCGTGTTCATCAGCACCAATCTGGCGGTGCTGGTTTTACGGCGTGACGTGGTCGATGCTGACCATTTCCGTGTCCCGACGTGGGTGCCGATGCTTGCGATCGTTTCGTGCCTGATCCTGCTGACGCAACAGAGCGCCGAAACCTGGCTGCGTGCCGGAGCGCTGATGCTGGTCGGGGTGGCGCTGTATTTCCTTGCGCGAGTGGGCGGGACGCGGCCTGCATTCAACACCCATCTGGCGGACGCCGACGCCGATTATTGATCCGCCGCCATGAGTATTGGCGGCGCGACGTCGCCGATACTCGCTGGAACAACCGTCCACACCTCGCACTTCCCCTGTCATTCTCCATCGCCATCATGCGCAAGAAGTTGCGCACTCGATCGTCCCTGATTGCCTGCTGAGGGCTCCGCAGGCCACGTCGTTCGCCGCCTGCAGAGAAGTGCGCAAGAAGTTGCGCAGGGGTGCGCAACTTATTGCGCACCTGCCCAGTGATTTGTGACCAAACCTCAGCCTTCCCCCGCAAAAAATCCCCGCAAACCCTTGTGGCATAAGGGCGGCGCGCCTTCTGGCACAGCCCTTGATATCTCCGTCGTCCTCTGGATGCGCGATCGACTCCGATCAGTCGCGATTTCCAGACCGCGGAGAGCACCGCCGACACCTGGCGGTTCGCTGTCCTTCCACGCATTTGCAGTCGTTGATTGCCCCCTTTGCATCGACGTCTGCCGCCACAGCGCATAAGGAACAAGGGATGTTCGCACCGGCCAACCAAGCCCAATTCAGCCTGACCCTCAATGGGCAGGACACGCTGTTTCAAGTGCTGTCGTTCACCGGCCGCGAGCGCCTCAACCAACCGTTCGAATTCGAGCTGGAGCTGGTCAGCGAACAGGCCGCCCTCGACCTTGAAACCCTGCTTCACGGGCAGACATTTCTTCAGCTGGCCGAGGACGGCACCGGGATTCACGGGCTGGCTTACAGCATCGCCCAGGGGGATGCCGGCAAGCGCCTGACCCGCTACCGGATTTCCCTGCGACCGCAGCTGGCTTACCTGGCGCACCGGATCAACCAGCGCATTTTCCAGCAGATGACGGTGCAGCAGATCATCAGTCAGGTCCTCGAAGAGCACGGCATTCTTTCCATCGATTACCGCTTCCAGCTCGGTGCGACCTACCCCGAGCGCGTCTACTGCGTGCAGTACGACGAGTCTGACCTGCATTTCATCCAGCGCCTGTGCGAAGAGGAAGGTATCCACTTTCATTTTCAGCACAGCGCCAAGGGCCATCTGCTGGTGTTCGGCGATGACCAGACGGTGTTCCCGAAACTGGCGCCGGTGCTCTATCAGCAGGACACCGGACTGGTCGCCGACGGCCAGGTGATCAAGCGCTTCGGCCTGCGCATGAACACCCGCACCAGCCGCACCACGCGGCGTGATTACGACTTCACCAAGCCGAAGTTCCAGCTGGAAAGCAGGGCCAACAGTGCGGCCGTCCCGGACCTGGAAGATTACGATTATCCCGGCCGTTTCGCCGATCGCGAACGTGGCCGGCACCTGGCCAAATCGCGCCCTTGAGCGCCACCGCAGCGACTACCGGCTGGCCGAAGGCAGCAGTGATCAGCCTCGGCTGGTCAGCGGTCACTTTCTCGCTCTGACCGGACACTCAAATCCGTTGTGGAACGACCTGTGGCTGCTGACCGAGGTCTTCCACGAGGGCAAGCAGCCCCAGGTGCTGGAAGAAGTCATCACCAGCGACGTCACTGACCTGAAAAGCGATTTCCATCAGGGCTACCGCAACCGTTTCACCGCGACGCCGTGGGACGTGCACTACCGGCCACCGCTGGAGCATCCGAAACCCAAGGTGCTGGGCACACAAAGCGCGGTGGTCACCGGGCCTGATGGTGAAGAGATTTACTGCGACCAGCACGGCCGGGTGAAGGTGCAGTTCTTCTGGGATCGCGAAGGCCAGCACAACGACAAGACCAGTTGCTGGATGCGCGTGGCCTCGAACTGGGCCAGCCAGAACTTCGGTGCGATCAACCTGCCGCGGGTCGGCATGGAAGTCCTGATCACCTTCCTCGAAGGCGACCCCGACCAGCCCCTCATCACCGGTTGCCTGTACCACGGCGCCCATTTGCCGCCGTATAAGCTGCCCGATTTCAAGACCGTGGCGACGGTCAAGAGCAAAGAATACAAGGGCAGCCGCGCCAACGAGTTGCGCATTGACGACACCACCAGCGAGATCAGCATTGCCCTGCGCAGCGATCATGGCGCCAGTGCCATCAACCTCGGCTACCTGACCCATCCGCGGCCCGCCGGCGGCCAGCCCCGGGGCGAAGGTTTCGAACTGCGCACCGATCGCCACGGCGCTGTCCGAGCCGCCGCCGGCCTGTTGATCACCACCGAGCCGCGTCCCAACGAATCGAAGCACCACAAGGACCTGCCGGAAACCGCCGAACGCCTGGCCACTGCCGCCGATCAGCAGGACGGCTTCGCGCTGCAAGCCAAGGAACTGCAAGCCCAGGAACCCGGCGATCAGGATGACGTCGCCAAAGCTTTGCATGCGCAGCATCAGGGCGTGCTTGGCAGTGGTCCGGCGAACAAGAGCACCAACGAGTTTCCCGAGTTCACCGAACCGCATCTGGTCCTCGCCAGCCCGGCCGGCATCGCCCTGACCACGCCACGTTCAAGCCACATCGCCACCGGCGAGCACCTGGCGTTGAGCAGCACGGGCCACACCAGCCTTTCCGTCGGTAAACGCCTGCTGGCCAGCGCCAGCCAGGGCATGCGCCTGTTCGTGCAAAGCCTCGGCTGGCGTCTGGTCGCGGCCTCCGGCGACATCGACGTGCGCGCCCTGAAGGACAGCATCAACCTGCTGGCCAAACTCAACATCACCGCCAATGCCGAGCGCATCACCCTCACCGCCAAGACCGAACTGGTGATCCAGGGCGGCGGCAGCGCCACCACCTACAACGCCGCCGGCATCACCCACGTCACCACCGGCCCGTATACCGCCCACGCGGCCAATTTTGCCTACACGTCGGCGAAAAACCTCGCCGGCGTGTTCCCCGAGCCACCGAAGCCGGGCAAGGGCGACCTTGAGTTGTTCAACCAGTATGCGGGGCAACAAGGTATTCAGGGCGGCGGCTTCGAGGTGATCGATGCCTTGGGCCAGCGGCTCAAAGGCTCGCTTGATGCCAAGGGGTTCGCGGCTGTTCCCGGCGCTGCACCCGGGCCTGGAAGGGTGGCCTTCGGCAAGGACCCGGCGGACACCTGGACGGAGGGCAGCTTTATCGGCAAGCCGGAATGGCCGGTCATGCCGCCGG
The DNA here is from genome assembly GCF_050268485.1 of Pseudomonas sp. NPDC078416. NCBI lineage: Bacteria > Pseudomonadati > Pseudomonadota > Gammaproteobacteria > Pseudomonadales > Pseudomonadaceae > Pseudomonas > Pseudomonas sp. NPDC078416. The sequence continues at coordinate 86,187 of NZ_JBNNGV010000013.1, forward strand.
GGGTGGGGGAGGTACCGGCGCCGTTGGAGGCGGCGGTGACTGAAGGGCTGCCGAGCAAGAACTGGGATGTTGCGCAGGTGATTGCGGTGGCGGCCGACGTTGGGTCGGCGGGTTTGGGTTCGCCGGCGCTGGCGACTGCGGCGCTGCCGATGGCTTCAGGCCTTCTGACCGGAGTGATCAAAAGCGGGAAGCTTCCGAGCCTGCCAGTGCCGACGGTGGATGAGGGTTTGCTTGAAGTATCGGGCCTGCTGGCCGGCGAGAAATTGTCATGAGCGCGGGCATTGGAGAGCGCGAAGGTCAGGTGGCGATTGTTCCGCTTGATCTGATTCAGATGGAGGACGTCGGGGCCGGCGCGGCCAATGTCGATGCCTGGCTGCAGGACATCAGCGGCGGGGTCGTCTCCCTTGAACGGATCAAGAGCGCTGCCGGGTTTTTGCCTGTGGTGGGCAACATCATGGCGCTGGTCGATGCGCTGAATGACATCGTTCGGCTGGCGACGAGTGAGAAGCGCGATCCGCTGGACTGGGTCAGTTTGGGCATCAATTTGATTGGTGTGCTGCCGACGCCGCCGACCATGGCGGCAGCCCGGATGAGCTTACGGCCGACGTTGTTTCTGGTGCGTCAGGAGATGCGGCAGGCGGGCAAGATGGTGTTGGGGGATTCGCTGATCGAGGTGCTGATCGGGCACCTCAACGCGGACATCGTCGGGACGCTTGATGATTTTGTGACTCAGGCGCAAGCCAAACTTCCCGGCATTCTCGATGACGCGGGCAAGCTCGGCGAAGGCGTGTTGAATGAGATCGCCAAGGGTCTGGAGAGCGCGGTCAATGGCGATCTCGATGCCAAGGGCACTCTGCTTGAGGCGGTGCAGCTGATCAGCGATGGGCGCAAGCAGTGGGACTACGATCCCAAAGGCGCGATTTCCAACATCTTCATCGCGGTTGCCGACGTTTACATCGCTGCCGGCCAAAAAATCGTCAACGGCACCGTCGAACATCTTGTGCCTGAAGCGCTGAAAGACCCGGTACGCAGACAGGCTAAGTCATTGCGTGCCATGGGGTCAGAGCTTCGGGCCCAGATTAATGGTCTAGCGGATCCTGGGGTTCAGAACTCGATTGGAGCGTTGCTGCAGACGTTGGCGGGGGCAGTGGTCAGTTGGCGTTCGCGCAATGGGCATGGGCAAGCCTTCAACATCAAGCCGGGGGTTGTTAGTCAGGCCAAGCGCCAGGGCGGCGAAGGGAAGCTGGAGGCGGTTGGTTTCGAGAAGCCTGCGAAAGCCCGGCCTAACAAGCGGAAGAACTGTACGTGTCCGTGCCCTTGTGAATGTGCCTGTGGGTCGACGGCGAGGAGCATCAGTTTTGCGATGGGTTCGGAGTCGGTTAGCCATACCGATTTCAGCCTGCCAGGGCCGTTTCCGATTGAGTGGACGCGGACCTATTGCTCCAGTCTGGATGCCTACGATGAGGATGTTATCGGCGCACGCTGGATCACGCCGTTTACCACCCGATTTGACTGTGTGGATGACGGCTTGGTGTTTCATGACTTCGATGGGCGTAGTCATGAATTCCCTCTGCCCAAGGTCAAGCTGTTTCACTTCAACGCCATTGAAAATCTGACCGTTGTTCGCCCCAGCAAAGATCGGTTAGTGCTGATGCGTGGCCTGGATCACAGAGAAACCTATGTTCGGCGGGGTGATCGTTTTGTTCTGACCAACAAGGTTTTGCCTAATGCCGCCGGGGTGATGCTGCATTACGAGCATCGGCACGGTGGGGATTTAGTGCTCTCCGAGTTGGTCACTTACTCGGAAAAAGACGTCAACAAAGTCCATCTTCGACTTGGCACGTTGATCGATGATCAGGGGCGGCTGACCGGTCTGTGGGAAGTTCGCGATGGTGAAGTCAAACGCCAACTGTGCGCGTATCAGTACGACACCGAAGGCGACCTTGTTCTGGCTCAGGACGAGGACGGCGCTACATGGCGTTATCAATACGAACACCACCTGATTACCCGCTACACCGACCGCACCAATCGTGGTTTGAATTTGCAGTGGCAAGGCACCGGTCCCGACGCCAAGGCCGTGCGCGAATGGGCGGATGACGGCAGTTTCGATACTCGGCTAGCGTGGGATGAAAACATTCGTCTCACCTACGTCACCGATGCGCTCGGTCACGAAACCCGGCACTACTACGACAGCCTTGGGTACACCTATCGCATTTGCCATGCCGATGGTCGCTCGGAGTGGTTCTTCCGCGACGCCGCCAAAAACATCATTCGCCATGTTCATACCGATGGCAGCACTGACCGCTATCGCTACGACAAACTGAGCAACCTCACCGAACACACCCGCGCTGATCACAGCGTCATCAATTACGCGTACGACGAAAAAAGCCATCTGATCAAGATCAGCGATGGCGAGGGTGGGTTGTGGAAACGGGACTATGACCTTCGCGGCAATCTGGTTGAGGCGATTGATCCTTTAGAGAACACAACCGAATACGCCTACAACTCGTTTGGCCTTCCTACGGCAATCAAGGACGCCAACGGCAACACCAAGAAACTTGAGTACAACGCCGCCGGCCAGTTGTTGAAATACGTTGATTGCTCTGGAAAGGTCAGCGCATGGGAATACGACGAACGCGGCCAGATGGTTCGCTTCACCGACCCGGCCGGGCATAGCACCGCTTACGAATACAAATCCGGTCAACTGGTACTGATCAAGCATCCGGATAAAACCGAAGAACGTTTTAGCCGCGACGCCGAAGGTCGTTTGCTGGCCCATTCCGATGGCCTCGAACGCTGCACCACCTGGCGCTACACCGCTGCGGGATTTATCGCCGAACGCGTCGACGCTGCCGAGCAAACCTTGCGTTACCGCTGGGACAAACTGGGGCGCCTCGTGGCGATGGAAAACGAAAACGAACGCCGTGCCAATTTTCACTTCGACCCGGTCGGTCGGCTGCTGCAAGAAAGAGGCTTCGACGGGCGTATTACTCGTTACCAGTACGACCCAGAAACCGGGCGCCTTGCCGAGACCATCAACGGCCAGCGCACGATTGCACTGACTTTCGACCCGATGGGCCGTCTCACCGAACGCCGTGCAATCCTCGGCGACAAGTCGCAAAGCGAAACCTTCGCCTACGACGGCAACGGCCATCTGGTCATGGCGACCAACGCGGCCAGCCGCCTGCAATGGTTTCACGACCCGGCCGGCAACCTGCTGCGCGAGCATCAGCATTACTCGAATCTGGAAAAACCACTGGTTGCCGTCTGGCAGCACGAATACGACGCGCTCAACAACCGCGTTGCCACCATTCGCCCGGACGGTCATCGCGTCAGCTGGCTCACCTACGGCAGCGGTCATCTGTTGGGGTTGAAGCTTGATGAACACGAACTGCTCAGTTACGAACGCGACGACCTGCACCGCGAATTCGCCCGCCACCAAGGCAATAACCTGCTGCAAACCCAGCAATGGGACCCTGCGGGGCGCCTGCACGAACAACTGCTGGGCCGAGCAGACGACAAAACCACGCTCGTCAAACGCGCCTACACCTACGACGCTGCAGGCCAACTTACCGATATCAACGACAGCCGTCGCGGCCCGCTCGCTTATAAATACGACCCGGTCAGCCGCCTCCTTAGCGCCACCAGCCGCCAGGGCATGGAGACCTTCGCCTTCGACCCGGCCAGCAACCTGCTCAACGACAGCGCCGCACCCGTGCGCCGTCCTTTAGATCCAAAGCCTGTCCGCCACAAACTGATCGACAACCTGCTGCGCGACTACGCCGGCAACCACTACGAATACGACGAACGCGGTAACCAGACCGAGCGCTGGACCAACGGCCTGCGCAGTGAGCTGCACTGGGATCTCTTCGATCGTCTGGTGTACTTCTGCGATCCGTGTCTCACCGTCGACTTCGGCTACGACCCCCTCGGACGCCGCCTCTACAAACTCTCCAAAGCCCATTACCGACCGCGCCCGGAAGCCGGCACCGGCTGGAACGAAAACGAACACGCCCGCAAAGAGCGCGAACTCGGCTGCGGCTTCACCCTGTACGGCTGGGACGGCGACAACCTCGCCTGGGAAAGCAGCCCTCCGCCGTACGCCGGCGCCCTCGGCCGCACGGTCCATTACATCCACGAACCCGGCACCTTCGTTCCCGTGGCCCAGGCCATCCGCCACGAAACGATCCGCTTGGTGAGCCAACCGACTTATCAGGGCCGCTACAACTTCAGAGAAGATCCGCTCTGGACCTACAACCCGGTCGCCCTGCCAATCGACGTCCTCGCCTGGTACCAATGCGACCACCTCGGCACACCCCAGGAAATCACCGACCAAAACGGCAACACCGCCTGGACCGCCCAATACAAAGCGTGGGGCGAAGCAACCGAACACTGCTCTGAATTCGCCCAACAAATCGGCCTGACTAACCCTATCCGTTTCCAGGGCCAATACCACGACCACGAAACCGGCCTGCACTACAACCGCCATCGGTACTATGATCCAAAGGTCGGGCGGTTCATCAGCAAGGATCCGATTGGCTACAGTGGTGGGCTCAACCTCTATCACTACGTCCCGAATCCTACGGCTTGGATCGATCCTCTAGGATTAGCTCGGATATTCAAGAATGCTCCTTATCACGGAACCTCAGACAATGCAGTTAAAAGCCGTGCGCCAACTAACGGCCAAGTAGCGCTGAATAACTCGGTTCAAGTTAAAGAAACATCCCATAGACGAGTCGGGGTAGACGTAGAGAATAAGGAGTTTGTCGTGCTGGATAGGACCGAAACTCACCCAAATGGAGACGAAGAGTTTCATGGGCACGTACGTTGCTGGTGCGATTTGCACAACGAACAACAATCGGCATTCAAAAAAGCTGGCATGGTAACAGGCAAAGGGAAGATCAAAAAATGAGCGCTACCACTCCCCCATATAGCCAAGAGGAGCTCGATGTTATGTTGCTGTCGGAAGATGCGGCGGTAACTACGGATGCACTTATGTATCTGTGTTTTAACATTGATGATCCGCAATGGATTCAGCTTAAATGCATAGAAGCAATACAGAATCATCGCGACGATGACGTCAGAGGACTGGCACTGACATGCATAGGTCATGTTGCCCGCATGCACAAAGTAATCGACAAATCTTTAGTCATGCCGGTGCTACTTGAAAAGCTTAAGCACAGGACCTTGTCTGGTAGAGCTCAAGATGCTCTTGACGACATTGAAATCTTTATCAATCGATGACTATGTCTAAAGTGAGAGAATTCGTCAAAGGGGACGGACCCCTTTATCCTAGGTTATAGCACCGAAGCCGGCGGTGAGGGTGCTCGCCATCCAGTTGTTAAAAGGCTCTACGACTCAGTCCCTGTTGACCTTCAAAACAAGTGTTACCACGGCCTGTGCGCAGAGGCGGACGTGCTGAGTCAGATGCATACGAGCACAACATCCGTTGCGTTGCTCAATTGAAAAAAATTACCGCCGGAGCAACCTTCACGGCTGTTAGAAACGATGGTAAGCCATTGCCATTTTACGACTCCTGTTCACCTGTGATGAATCGGCTCGGCGTGAGGGACGGAATTTCAGATGATTGAAAACCAGGAAGTGCTCGAAATAGAGAAACTTGAATCACAACTAGTAGCTGGGGAAGTATCGTTCGACCAGTTGCGGCGTCAGTACGCAAGATTCTTACTGAAAATTCTGAATGACGGGAGAATAAGGTCGATCCCTGAAGAAAGACGTTCAGAGCTTATTTCTTTTCTGAGAGATTCAGTCGATCGTGATCACTTGGATGTGGACGATGTAGTCGTCAAGGCTCAAGTCTCGAAACTTTGCGCTATGGAGCGAACACGAGGCACCCAGGAATTAGATTTAACGATTTTTGTTCGTTGCGTGATCTTCTGTTTTAGGGACGGAAAACAGTGGGCGGCTGAGGATTCTGGTGACCCGACACCTCTCTATCTATATTTCATAACTCTGAAGAGAGTTCTTCCAAAGGTGAGGCAGGAATTTATAACATTTATACGAGAGCTTTTTAATCCTGTTGGGATGTGATAGATCAGTGTGGAAACCATGGATCGCTTTCAGGTCGAAGTGCGATAGTGGCCACCTTTGTCTTTGTCAAAAGAGGCTAAAGGGGACGGACCCCTTTAACTCGGCTTTATATCACCCACTAACAGCTTGGCAAAATCGTGACCGACACACTGAACGTACCCCCGCTGATCGAACTGCCTGAAAGCCTGAACGCACTGTTTCTCGCCGCAGGCTGGCCCAGCATTTCCACCGCACCGCTGCCGCATTACGTGCCACCCGAGCATCCTTCCGCTGCTCTACTTGAACAGCTTGCCGGGGTGCAGGTGGGCATCTGCGGCGCAGGAGAGGAGTGTGCTACCAGTGATGTCGCCTTTGGCACATTTGAACATCTGCATGGAAGCGAAGATTTTCTTGAGTGGGAGCAACGCCTGGGCACAACCTTGGTGAGCATCGCCGAAGTCCATCACGGCCACGGCGCGCTGTTGATCGACGAAAAGGGTTGCTGCTACCTCATGAGCCTCATCCACGACGGGCTTTGGATACAGGGACTGGGCTTTGTTCAAGCCATGGAGAACTTGATATTTGGGCGTAAGACCGGTGAGCGGGCGCAACTCGCAACGCCAGGCGCGATACCGATCTTTTGCACCGGTACCCTATGAAAGACCTTCCCGCGTTGGGGGCAGAAAATCTCGCTCGCCTGCGTTCAATCAGGTTTAGAGGTACCGTTAAAAGGGCCGGACTCCTTTCGCTCAATAAAGTGAATCCTTCAGGAAACACTCCAGATGATCACGGCACCGGCACGACGGATCAGGACAAGCGTTATACCGGCATTCACAGTCCTGTTGATCTACCCACAATTCGAGAGAGGCCGCAGGGCTCATGAGTCATGAATATGGATTGGTTTTTTCTAACGACTTTACAAAGGCTAAAGGGGACGGACCCCTTTAACTCGCGCTAGAAAGACTATCGACTGGCTGAACAGTCATGGATGGAGTATTCCGAAAAAATGAAGTTGACTAAGCTATTTCGCAAAATAATCAGTAAAGAACCCTATAACGATTTGAGCGTGTTTTTCTCAGACTTCGAAAGTTTCGAAGAAATACCTTTGATTTCTAGGCGGCACCGATTGAAGCTCTTAACGAAAAGTATAGAGAACGACAATATTTCGGAATTTTTGATCGGTCTTTCATTCTTTCTCATGACCTCGATTAGGATGCTTTCAGTCACTAAGAAAAGCAAGGATATCTTTTTCGCGGTAAGTTTTCCTGACTTTGATCTGTTCGCAGAACAGGGTGTGTTGATGCCGCACATATTCGTATACCTAGCGGCAGTCTCAAATGGTTTCGTGGAAAAGATAAAAGCCAAGCAGAGAACTGAAAGCTCACGAGAGATGAATGAAGTAAAAAGACATTTTGCAAGATGCAACCTTGAGTCGATTTTTGAATTTTATGAAAGCCGATTCCACGACTCGGCTAGCGGCGAGGACATAATAAGGATTTACGCAGTACCTAAAAAACTTGGGGTGTAAAAACCCTAAAGGGTGCGGTCCCCTTTAGTCCAAGAGCAGTGCGCAGGTAGACGGTCGATTGACCGTCTTGTGATCCAGCCAGCCCCTTAAACCGCAAACCCAGTCCCGCGCGTATTCACAAACAGCGAATAAATCGAGTGACTGCTCGCCATGAATAGCCGATTCCCTTCGCGTCCGCCAAAGCAAAGATTAGGACAGCGCTCCGGCAGCGAGATGTGCCCAATGGCTTTACCTTGCGGGTTGAATACCCGCACGCCGTCGAGTTTCTCGAGGTCGGCCTTGGGGTCGCCGTTGCCGCCCCAGCCGCACCAGAGATTGCCCGCTTCGTCGCACTTCATGCCGTCGATGGCGGCGTAGTCCAGGCCTTCGATGTGTTTGCGGCGTTCGCCCAGTGTGCCGTCGTCCTTGACCGCGATGGCCCAGATCAGGCGGTTCGGTTTGGCGCGGCCTTCGACGACGTACAGGGTCTTTTCGTCAGGGGAGAAGCACAGGCCGTTGGGACCGGCGAGGTCGTCGATCACCCGGGTGACTTTCCTGCTCTCGCCGTCTATGCGGTAGACGGCGTGGGGCTGGGTCGGGGTGATTTTGTGGCCTTCGTAGTTGTTGCTGGTCTGGAAGGGCGGGTCGGTGAACCAGATCGAGCCGTCGCTTTTGCAGACGATGTCGTTGGGGGAGTTGAAGGGTTTGCCGTCGAAGCTGTCGGCCAGCACGGTGAGGGTGCCGTTGTATTCGGTGCGGGTGATGCGCCGGCCTTCGTTGGTGGTGGTCGAACCCTCGCAGACGATGAGGCGGCCCTGGCGGTCGCGGCACATCCCGTTGGAGAAGTTGGAGTGTTCGCGGTACACCGTGAAGGTGTCGGTGATTTCGTCCCAACGCATGATGCGGTTGTTGGGGATGTCGCTGACCAGCAAGTAACGCCCGTCGCCGACCCAGACCGGCCCTTCGGCCCAACGCATGCCGGTGGCAAGTTTCTCGACGCTGGCGTTGAAGACGCGCAGTTCGAGAAAGCTGTCGTCGAGAATGTGGATGAGGGGATCCGGGTAGCGCTGGCTCAGCGGTTCTGCTGCAGACGCAAGGCGGGGCAGGGCGGCGCTGCCGACGGCGGCAAACGTGGCGGACACGGCGAGGGATTTTTTCAGGAAGCTGCGGCGGGTGTTGCCGCTTGAGGGTTTTAGGGTTTCAGCGTGCTCGGGCAAGGCGGACAGGGATGAGTCCATGTAGCGATCTCCGTTCTATTATTTTTTTACGGGCCGCTAGTAATACCTCGTGATAAGACATCGTACAAGTGAATGATGGGTTGGGTATCCAGCTCACCCTCCGAGGACATCGGTGCCCAAACGGGCCTCTTCCCGGTTAAAGCCGGTCCCACTAAAAGCAATGCATGCAGCCAGTGGGACCGGCTTCAGCCGGGAATGGACGCAGAGCGTCATGGGATGCATTCCCACGCGGAGCGTGGGAACGATCTAAGCGTTGAGCAGCAAGATTGATGGTGCCCAGGAGGGCCTCTTCCCGACTAAAGCCGGTCCCACTAAAAGCATCGCGTGCAGCCAGTGGGACCGGCTTCAGCCGGGAAGCCGTTGATCTGCTTCTGATCTGCTTTTGATCTTCGTACACAAAAAGTGCAGTCACCGCCAAACGCGACTTGGGTGCAGGCTGAACGCAGGTTTCGCGGAGTGGGCCGAGCCGCATGGATGCGGCGAGAGCTGCCCCCCGCCATGGATGGCGGATGGCAGCGGGCCCACGGAGCGAGACCGGAGTGAAGGAACCCGACGAAGTCGGGCCCAACCGAGAGCAAGCACCCTTGGTTACTTGGGGTGCTTTTCCAAGTAACTCGCCGAAGGCGAAACGTCTGCCCCTAGGCAGACGCCCTTGATCTTGATCTTGATCTTGATCTTGATCTCCAACGTAACGCACGCGAAAAACCTACTTCGCCCTCAACCCCTCACGCACATCCTTCACATCCGAACCGGACACCGCCGGCGCCGCATTGCCCCACGTATTACGCACATACGTCAGCACATCCGCGACATTCTCATCCGACAGATTCCAGCCAAACGCCGGCATCGCCGGAGCCGTCGGCGCAGCATCCGTCGCACCCGCACGACTGCCCGCCAGCACCACACGAATCAGCGACGACGGATCGTTGCTGTTCACCAGCGGTGCCATCGCCAGTTTCGGGAACAGATTGGCCGCGCCTTCACCCGTCGGCGTATGACACGCCGAACAGCGATCCGCATAAATCGCCTTGCCCGCCACCATCGCCCCATCGTTCGCATCGACTGGCTTAACGGCCTCCACCGGCTTGGCGCCATCCTTCAAGTACACCGCCACCGCCAGCAAATCCTCATCCTTCCAGTGCTGCGAAGAATGCTCGACTTCCTCGGCCATCGGCCCGGACGCGATGTCGAAACGGTTAGCGCCGGTCTTCAGGTACTTGACGATGTCCGCCTCGCTCCACGCCCCAATGCCATCCTGGCCCGTGGAGGTGATGTTCGGCGCGACCCAGTTCTGCAGATTGGCGCCGGTGAGGAACTGATCGTTCTTGTCACCGCCAATCAGGTTCTTCGGCGTGTGGCACGTGCCGCAGTGGCCCAGTCCTTCCACCAGATACGCGCCGCGATTCCACTGCTCGGACTTCTGCGGATCGGCCTTGAACTCGCCTTCCTTGAAGTTGATCAGGTTCCAGCCGATCAGGCTGGTGCGCACGTTGAAGGGGAAGGGCAGCTGGTTGGTTTCCACCTTGTTCTCCACCGGATCCACTGTCTTCAGGTACGCGAAGATCGCCAGGTTGTCCTCACGGAGCACCTTGGTGTACGCGGTGAACGGCATGGCGCCGTACAAACGCTTGCCGTCCAGGCCGTGGCCCTTGGACATGGCGTTCTGGAAATCCTCGAAGCTCCAGCGGCCGATGCCGGTCGCCTGGTCCGGGGTGATGTTGGCGCCGGCCAGCTTGCCAAACGGCGTATCAAGGATCACGCCACCGGAAAACAGCGGCTTGCCCGGGATGGTGTGGCACGCGGTGCAGTCGCCTAGCGTGGTCAGGTAGCGGCCCTTTTCCACGATGTTGTAGGAATCGGCGCCGGTTGCCCCGTGGGCGAGGGAAACAGACAGACCGATAACGCCTGCGCAGACCGTCAGAAGAGTCTTCATACGCTGATCATCTCCCCTGGACGCTTAAGGTAGCGGGTGCGGATGGCATCCGCCGCTTTGAAGGCCAGCGCCGCGACGGTACCGGTCGGGTTGTAGCCCGGGTTCTGCGGGAAGGCTGATGAGCCGACCACAAACAGGTTGGGCACGCCCCACACTTGCAGGTGCTTGTTCACCGAGCTGTTTTTCGGGTCGGCGCCCATGATGAAGCCGCCGACGATGTGCGACGACTGATACGGCGCGCTGTTCCAGTGCCCTTGCTGGGAACTGGGCACCATCTGCCGCGGGTTCATGCTCTTGGCGATCTCGCCGACCTTGCCAGTGACGTAGGCGGCCATCTTGCGATCGTTCTCCGGGAAATCGAAGGTGATGCGCAGCAGCGGGCGACCCAGCGGATCTTTGTAGGTCGGGTCCAGCGACAGGTAGTTGGTGCGGGTCGCATAGCTGCTCGCTTCACAGCCGATGGACATGGTGCTGGCGTAGTTCTTGACCGTGGCTTTCTTCCATTCCGAACCCCAGGTCGGGGTGCCCGGCGGGAGAGGGCGCGCGTCGATGGGCGCTGCGCCGATGGGCGTCACGCGGGTGCTGCCGCCGCCGACGAAACCCAGACCCGAGTGGTCGAAGTTGTCGTTGTTGAACTCGTCGATGCCCATGCCGATGGCGCCGCCGCCGATAAACGGGTTGAAGTTCTTGTCATCGAAGAACATGCGCACGCTGTTCGCCGTCTGGTAGGCGTAGTTGCGGCCCGTGGTGCCGGTGTTGGTCACCGGGTCGTACGGCTGGCCGACACCGGACAACAGCATCAGGCGCACATTTTCGAAGATGAACGCGCTGATCACCACCAGTTCGGCGGGCTGTTCCCACTCCTCGCCGTTGGAATCCATGTAGACGATGCCGGTGGCGCGTTTGCCGCTGCTGTCCATGGTCACGCGCAACACTTCGCAGTTGGTCATCGCGGTGAAGTTCGGCTTGCGCACCAGCACCGGCAGAACCGTGGTGATGGCGCTGGCCTTGGAGTAGTTGGCGCAGCCGTAGTTGGTGCAGAAACCACAGAAGGTGCAGGCACCCATCGCCACGCCGAGGGAGTTGACGTAAGCGCGCGATTGAAGCGCCGACGGCACCGGGAAAGGTTTGTAACCGAGATTCTTGGCGGCCTCGGCGAACAGCGTCGGCGCGTAGGTCTGTTGCGTCGGCGGGTTCGGGTATTCCTCGGAGCGCGCGCCTTCGAAGGTGTTGCCGCCTTCCTGAATCACGCCCTTGATGTTGCCGGCCTTGCCGGAGATCCCCGCCAGGCGGTCGAACTTGGTGTAGAACGGCTCCATTTCCTCCCAGTCGGTGCCCCAGTCCTGCAGGGTCAATTCAGGCGACAGCTCTTTGCCGTAACGCTCGGTCAGGTGGCTGTGCAGGCGGAATTCATGGGGCTGGAAGCGAAAGGTGATGCCGGCCCAGTGATTGCCGGCACCGCCGGTGCCATTGCCGGGGTGAAACGAGCCCCAACTGCGCATGGGTAGCGCTGTCTCGGTCACGCTGTTGCGAATGGTGGTGGTGTTTTGCCGTGTCCTGAGCATCAAGTCCTGACGGCGGCTGTAGCGCAATTCGTCCGCCGCCGAGGCCACGTTGAAGTCAGCCGCGGTATCGCGCCAAGGGCCGCGTTCGAAGCCGATGATTTTCAGGTTTTCATCCGCCAACTCGTTCGCGATGATGGATCCGGCCCAGCCGAGCCCGACAACCACGACGTCCGTGGATGGTAGTTTTTTGGCCATGTCGAATTAACCCTTCTTGGTCCAGGCGGAGCTGCCGATGATGGAGAGCGGCACCAGATTGAGCTTCTGGTTGTGCAGGCCGATGTACTCGCGGTAGTCGTAGCGGGCACCGGGGAAGCCGATCATTTTCCACGACACCATGTCGCGGTTGCCGCCGTAGACCGGGTCGGCGAAGAAGCCTTCCATGGTGTTGCCGAGCACTTGCTGGAAGAACAGTTTGGCGTCGATGCCATCCAGCGTGATCTCGCCTTTGTCCAGACCGGTCAGGACCTTGTCCTGTTCTTCTGCGCTCAGGGCGCTGAAACTTTTCTGGAACTGCTTCTGGCAATAGCCTTCAAGGCCGGCGAGGCCGAGACGGTAGCGCTGGCGCGGCACCAGTTCCGACTGGTCACCCTGCATCGGCGTGCCCTGGGCGAACGGGCCCTGCATATACAAACGGCTGAACGTGCCGTACTCGCCGGCCAGCTGACGGTCGATGAACACGGCGCAACCGGCATCCTTGCCGCTGACGCTGAGGTCATCGGCGGGGATCAGTCGGGCGACAATGGCTTCCACCGCGGTGGCTTCGGCGTCGGTGAAGAATTGCCAGCCGGGGGTGTCGTAGTGCATCGGACCGTTGTGGTCGAAGGGCACCCACTGCGGAACGCCGACGACGGTGGCGGCCTGGGCCGTGGCAGCTGCACCGACGGCCAGCGTCGTGGCTGAACCTTTCAGCAACTGGCGGCGGGTGAGGCCTTTGGGTTTTTCTGTCATTCCGGGCTCCTGCAAAACCACGCCCCCACAGTCCATTGGGAATGGTCCGTGCCGGGGCTGTGCTCTGCGTTCTTTATCACGGGTATTGCCGCGCATACGATGTGCACGGCAAGTGGCTCTTGGCGGGGTGTGACATTGGGTCTCTGGCAGGCCTGCGAGCGAATAGCGCACGCTAGGCGGGGAATTGCCGAAACTGATCCGCATCTTTTCACGCCAACTGCCATGATAGATGTGTTACCCCGTGTTGCAGCCGGTGAAATCGGTAAATCACTTTTACCGTTTGCGTAACAGTCGCCGCGCAATCGAGTAACAATGGGTCAGATCGAGGTGGGTGGCATTTCGCCTAAGCAGTCCCTGGGTGATGCAAGCCGGGGCTGAGGGTGGCCTGAACCTGACAGAATCTTCATAAAGCCGAGCCCGTCGCCAGGGCCACTTCTTGGTATCGTGCACGCCATTTGCGTCCCGGCGGTTCAACCGGGGTGCTGACTGTGCCGTCTATCTGTTCACCGAGTAGCTGCAGAAATGCCCGATCCAATACCTTTAAAAGACCACGAGAAGGAAACCCGGCTGGTCAACAAACGCTTGATCGCCTGCGCCGTTTTCGTGGCCATGCTCAGCGTGGCGCTGGTGTGCCGCATGTACTTCCTGCAAGTCACCGAATTCGCCTACCACTCCACCATCTCTGAGAACAACCGCGTCCACGTGCTGCCGATTCCCCCGGAGCGCGGGCTGATCTTCGACCGTAACGGCGTGATCCTCGCCGACAACCGCCCCAGCTTTAACCTGACCATGACCCGCGAGCGCGCAGGGGACTGGCACGCGGTGATCGACGAACTGATGCAGATCCTCAACCTGCCGGACGAGGACCGCATCATCTTCGACAAGGCGATGAAAAACTCGCCCCACCGCTTTGTGCCGGTGACGCTGCTGTATGAGCTGACGGAAGAGCAGATTGCCTTGTTGGCGGTCAACCAGTTCCGCCTGCCGGGGCTGGACGTCGAGGCGCAGTTCGTTCGCCACTACCCGCTGGCGGAGCATTTCGCCCACTCCATCGGTTACGTCGGACGGATCAACGAGAAGGAAGCGACCCAGCTCGATCAAGTGGAATACCGCGGCACCCAGTCCATTGGCAAAACCGGCGTCGAGCGCTTTTACGAGAGCGAGCTGCATGGCCACGTCGGCTATGAAGAAGTGGAAACCAACGCCCAGGGCCGTGTGCTGCGGGTGCTCAAGCACACCGATCCGGTGGCCGGCAAAAACATCACCCTGAGCCTGGACATCAAGCTGCAAGAGGCGGCAGAACACGCGCTGGGGGATCGTCGTGGCTCGGTGGTGGCGATTGATCCGGCCACCGGCGAAGTGCTGGCGATGGTCAGCAAGCCGAGCTTCGACCCGAATCTGTTCGTCACCGGCATCAGCTTCAAGGAGTATTCGGCGCTGCGGGATTCGGTCGACCGGCCGCTGTTCAACCGCGTGCTGCGCGGCTTGTATGCGCCAGGTTCGACGATCAAGCCGGAGGTGGCCATTGCCGGTCTGGACAGCGGCGTGATTACGCCGTCGACGCGGGTGTTCGACCCAGGTTATTTCCAGCTGCCGGACTTCGACCACAAGTACCGCAACTGGAACCACAGCGGCGACGGCTGGGTGGACCTGAACGCGGCGATCATGCGCTCCAACGACACCTATTTTTATGACCTGGCCCACAAGCTGGGCATCGACCGCCTGCACGACTACCTGACCATGTTCGGCATCGGCCAGAAGGTCTCACTGGACATGTTCGAAGAGTCGGCGGGGCTCATGCCGTCCAAGGAATGGAAGCGCATCACTCGGCGTCAGGCGTGGTTCCCCGGCGAAACAGTGATCCTTGGCATCGGCCAGGGCTACATGCAGGTGACGCCGCTGCAACTGGCCCAGGCGACGACGCTGATTGCCAGTAAAGGCGTGTGGCACCGTCCGCACCTGGCCAAGGAAATCGGCGGTTCGGCGCCTGTGGATGAGCACCCGATGCCCAACATCGTGCTGCGTGATTCCCACGAGTGGGATCAGGTCAACAACGGCATGCAAGCGGTGATGCACGACCCGCGCGGCATCGCCCGTGCCGCCGCCCAAGGTGCGCAATACCGCATCGCCGGCAAGAGCGGCACCGCGCAGGTGGTCGCGATCAAGCAGGGTGAACGCTACAACCGCGACAAGACTCTGGAACGCCACCGCGACAACGCCTTGTTCGTCGGTTTCGCGCCGGCGGCCAATCCGAAGATTGTCGTCGCGGTGATGATCGAGAACGGCGAGGCGGGCGGGCGCGTGGCCGGTCCCGTGGTGCGGGAGATCCTCGATGCCTGGCTGCTGGATCCGGACGGCCACCTGAAACAGCAATACGCCACGCCAAGCGCAACGCCGGTGAATCCGAAGGTGCAGATCGCGGCGCCGAACAAGGCGGTGGGCCAGCCACCGGTGTGACGTGCGTTGGCCTCATTGCTGCCTTCGCGGGGGATGCGGATCTGGCGCATGAAGCATTGCCCTGCACGCGGGCGGTGGGCTGCGGGCTTGGCGCATTGCCCTTCGCGGGCGACGCGGGCCTGACGTATGACGCATTGCCCTGTAGGAGCCGGCTTGCTGGCGAACCCGATCTGTCAGATACGCAACCGGTGACTGACACAACGGGTTCGCCAGCAAGCCGGCTCCTACGGTATGAACCCCTCTCAAAAATGTCGCACACCCACACGCACTGAACTGTGCCCGGCGTGACGGGTCGATTTGAGACCACGCGTGATGTCTGTTCCGGCCTCCCGCGCTCATTCGACTCGACAAGGAACTTGCCCCATGTCCAGCAGAACCATCGCCGACTACCTCGCCCAAACCCTCGCCGCAGCCGGCGTCTCGAAGATCTGGGGCGTCAGCGGCGACAGCCTGAACGGTCTGACCGACAGCCTCCAGCGCCTGGGCAAGATCAAGTGGATGCACACCCGTCACGAAGAAGTCGCGGCGTTCGCGGCAGGGGCGGAAGCAGCGTCCACCGGCAAGCTGGCGGTGTGTGCGGGCAGTTGCGGTCCGGGCAACCTGCACCTGATCAACGGCCTCTATGACTGCCACCGCAGCGGCGTGCCGGTCCTGGCCATTGCGGCGCAGATTCCGTCCTCCGAAATCGGCCTGAACTACTTTCAGGAAACCCACCCCACCGACCTGTTCAAGGAGTGCAGCTACTTCGTCGAAACCGTCAGCACCCCCGAGCAGTTTCCCCGGGTGCTGGAGCGGGCCATGCGTGCCGCCATCAGCCAGCGCGGCGTCGCGGTGATTGTGATCTCCGGCGATGTCGCCCTGAGTGCGGCGCCCGACATCAAGCCCCAGTGGGTCGATCACGCACCTGCTCGGGTCATCCCGGCAGAGGCCGACCTGCAGCGTCTGGTGGACCTGCTGGACTCATCCAAAGCCGTGACCATTCTCGCCGGCGCCGGCTGTGCCGAGGCCCACGACCAGGTGGTTGCGCTGGCCGAGAAGCTGTCTGCCCCAGTGGTTCACGCCCTGCGCGGCAAGCAGTACATCGAATACGCCAACCCCTTCGACGTCGGCATGACCGGGCTCATCGGCTTCAGCTCCGGCTACCACGCGATGATGGCCTGCGACACCCTGGTCATCCTCGGCAGCAGCTTCCCGTACCGCAATTTCTATCCGGAAAAAGCCAAGGTCATTCAGATCGACATCGACCCGACCGCCATCGGCCGTCGCGTGCCGGTCACCCTCGGCCTGGCCGGCGGCATCGCTGAAACCCTCGACGCCGTGTTGCCGCGTCTCAAGGCCCACACCGACCGCAAGTTCCTCGACAAGGCGCTGGATCACTACGCCAAGTCCCGCGAAGAACTCGACGAACTGGCCACGCCGTCGGGCCACGGCGAGCCGATTCACCCGCAATACCTGACGCGACTGGTTGACGCCTACGCCGACCCGGACGCGATCTTCACCGTCGATGTCGGCACGCCGACGCTCTGGGCTGCGCGCTACCTGACCATGAACGGCAAGCGTTCGCTGCTGGGTTCGTTCAACCACGGCTCCATGGCCAACGCGATGCCTCAGGCATTGGGTGCCAAGGCTGCATTCCCGCAGCGGCAAGTGGTAGCGCTCTGCGGCGATGGCGGCTTGTCCATGCTGATGGGCGACCTGCTGTCGATCCGCCAGTTGAACCTGCCGGTCAAGCTGGTGGTGTTCAACAACAGCTCGCTGGGTTTTGTCGCGATGGAGATGCAGGCGGGCGGCTATGTGCCCCATGACACCGATTTCAACAGCACCAATTTTGCCAACATCGCCATCGGCGCCGGGATTCTGGGGATTCGCGTGGAAGATTCGGCTGACCTGCCAAACGCCATGAAGAAAGCCTTCGAACATCCAGGGCCTGTGGTGGTGGATGTGGTGACCGCGAAACAGGAACTGGGTATGCCGCCAAAGATCAAACTGGCGCAGGCCAAGGGCTTCAGCCTGTTCATGCTCAAGGCTGTGATGAACGGTAAAGCGGACATGGTGCTGGAACTGGCGAAGACCAACCTGCGCTGATCTCATGTGGGACCGGCTTCAGCCGGTCCTACTCATTATTTTCGCCCCTCAATCGCGCATTTCTCCTCATCCTCGCACCACCCTGAATCACGAAAATACCCCGCCTGAAATCTCTTGAAAAAAGCATTGTAAGCGTCCGAAACACGATGTTATGTTGCTAACATCCTGTTGCAGAATGACCGCCGAATAACATTATTCCCTGTCACGCGACGCTTCTCCCCCAGCGGAATTTCCATGGAAAAAAGCCCGTTTCTCGATGCTCTGGAGCAGCGGTTCAGCGATCTGACGCCGACCGGCAAGCGCATCGCCGGCTACCTGCTGGCCAATCCGCAGAAGCTGCCGTTCGAGACCGCCGACAGCATCGCCCAGCAGACCGGTACCACCGGCATTTCGGTAGGGCGGTTTCTGCGTTCGCTGGGCTATCGCAACATCGACGACGTCAAACAGAGCCTGCGCGGTGACAGTGCCAGCCCGTGGGTGATCACTGATCGGCTCGGCGCCTTTCGCGAAGAAAACACCCAGGGCGATGCGCTGGAACGCTCGATGAACCGCGAGCTGGAAGCTATCCAGCGGGTCTACGGGCTGGCACGCAGCGAAACCTTCGCACGCATCGTCGAGCGGCTGCACAGCGCAGACGCCGTGTTCATCGTTGGCATCCAGACCACCCGCGGCATCCTCAACGCGTTTTTCAGCCACCTGGAGTACATCCGGCCCAAGGTGTATTACGTCGACGGCTTGTCCGGCACCTATGCCGAGTCGCTGAATTCGCAATTCGAAAATCCCTACGCCGTGATTGCTGACTTCCGTACCTATTCCGCCGTGACCCGGACGTTCTGCGAAGTCGCCCATCAGCAGAACGTCGGCCTGGCCTTCATCACCGACTTTCACTGCCCGTGGGCGCGGGATTACCCGAGCGATCTGCTGCAGCTCAATTCCGATGTGGGTCAGTTCTGGGATTCCCTGGCGCCGCTGACCTGCCTGTTCAATTTGATGGTGTCGGCAGTGGCCGACCGTTATGGCGACCGCCTCGACCAGAGGCTGGCGAAGAACCGTGAGCTGCAACAACTGTTTGGCCAGTTTGAATAAACCGGATTGTCCGGTTGAAACCGGCTTTACAAAGGCAACAGCTTCCCGGCTAAAGCCGGTCCTACGGGAGTAAGCGGGGCCTGCTGAATGACTCGCGCTTTTAGTAGGACCGGCTTTAGCCGGGAAGCTCCACCCCCTCAACGCATGATGAATGAACACGCTGATCTGGAGTGTCGTTACGTGAATAGCCCCCTCGTCGAAGTCGACGCCCACGCGCTGCAGGTCGAGATCGACTTGATCTACGCCGGCGTCGACAACCTCGCCGGCAAGCAGATTTACCAGGACCCGCGCTGCCTGCTGCACCGCGACGCCGAGCGCTGTCTGCGCAAGGCCAGTCGTCTGGCACGCCAGGCAGGGTTCAGCCTGAAAATATTTGACGCCTATCGCCCGGGCTACGCGCAGTACCTGCTGTGGCAGGCGCTGCCCAACCCCGAATACGTGCGCGACCCCAGCCTGGGTTCCCACCACACCCGTGGCGTGGCGGTGGACCTGACCCTGATCGACGCCAGCGGGCAGGCCCTCGACATGGGCACCGGTTTCGATGATATGCGCGAGCAGTCCCATCAGTTTTTCGCCGACCTGCCCGCCGACATACAGCGCAATCGCCTGATGCTGCTGGGGATCATGCTGGCCGCGGGGTTCACCTACATCGACAGCGAATGGTGGCATTACGAACTGCCCGACGCCGAGGACTACCCGCTGATCGACGACGGCTCGATCCAGCCCGCCACCTGAACACGCAACACGTGACACGTAACACAAGACAGGACACACCCACACACGACCGGGACGACCACGAATCCCGGCTGAATCTGGCGCCTACCCGACCTCGCAAGAGCAGGGCTCGCCATTTCGCAGGCCTGGTGCCTGTGAGCTTTAACTGCCCGGTATAGCTTCAATAACAAACCTGACGAACTTCCCTACATCGACGATCAAGGAACCGGCATGAAATCAATCGTTACCCCTCGCACCCTGGCGATGGCAGTCCTCTGCACCGCCATGGGCCTTGGCGCCTGGCAATCGGCCAGCGCAGCCGTGCCCCAGGACACCCTGATGATCGGCAAACCGTCCGACCCGCAGACCCTCGACCCGGCCGTGACCATCGACAACAACGACTGGACCGTGACCTACCCGGCGTACCAGCGGCTGGTCACCTACAAGGTCGAAAACGGCAAGGGCAGCACCGAAGTCGCGGGGGAACTGGCCAGCAGCTGGACCACTTCGGCAGACAACCTGACCTGGGAGTTCAAGCTCAAGCCCGGCAACAAGTTCGATGACGGCGCCGAGGTCAATGCCGAGGCGGTGAAGTTCTCCTTCGACCGGGTGATGAAGCTCAAGCAAGGGCCGTCCGGTGCGTTCCCCGATGACATGGCCGTGTCGGTGGTCGATCCGCTGACTGTGCGCTTCACCCTGAAAGCGCCGTATGCACCCTTTCTCTCGACCCTGGCCCACAACGGTGCGGCGATCATCAACCCGGACGTGGCGAAGAAAGCCGAAGGCGCCGACGCGTACCTGTCCAATCACACCGCAGGTTCAGGGGCATTCAAGCTGGTCAACTGGCAGAAAGGCCAGGCCCTGACCATGGAGCAGAACAGCTACTACGCCGGCCCCAAACCGACCCTGAAAAAGGTCGTGGTGAAAATCATCGGCGAGGCGTCCGTGCGCCGTCTGCAACTGGAACACGGTGACCTGGACATCATCGAAGACATGCCCGAAGACCAGCTCGAAGCGCTGGCGAAAAAATCCGGCATCGTGGTTGGCGATTACCCGTCGCTAAGGGTGACGCTGCTGTACCTCAACACCCAGAAAGCGCCGATGAACAACCCCGATGCGCGGCGTGCCATTGTCGAGTCCCTGGATTACGACGGCATCATCAACGGCATCCTGAAAGGCAAGGCCAAGCCGCTGAACGGGCCGATTCCTCAGGGCATGTGGGCCTACGACGAGAAGCTGCCGGCGTTCAAGCAGGACATGGACAAGGCCAAGGCGGATCTTGCGAAAGTCTCGCCGAAGGTCAGCAACCTGACGTTCATGTACTCCGACAAAGACCCGAACTGGGAGCCGATCGGCCTGACCCTGCAAGCCGGCCTGCAACCGCTGGGCGTCAACCTCAAGCTGGAAAAGCTCGCCAACGCCAGCATGCGTGAGCGCCTGGGCACCGGTGACTTCGACATCGCCATCGGCTCCTGGAGCCCGGACTTCGCCGACCCCTACATGTTCATGAACTTCTTCTTCGACTCGAAGCTGAAAGGTTTGGCCGGCAACCGTTCGTTCTACGACAACCCGGCGGTGGACAAACTGATTCGGGAATCGGCGACCACCAACGACATGGCCAAGCGCACCGAGCTGTACCAGCAGGCGCAAAAGATCGTGCTCAACGACAGCGTCTACGCCTACCTCTATCAGAAGGCCTACACCTTGCCGATGAGCGAGAAGGTCAAGGGCTACGTGTTCAACCCGATGCTGGAACAGGTGTTCAACGTCGGCACGATCACCAAGTAAGCGCTGCATCCCGTAAATCGCTGTCACTCACAGGGCCCTGCAAGGGAGGCGGGGCCCTGTGAAGCAGCGCTGTGTCCGCGAGCTGTTTCGCGGTATTGATCGACTGCGTGACCGAGGTGCCCCATGGCCTTCCTGAATATGCTGCGCAAACGCCTGGGCGGCCTGCTGCTGGTGGTGTTCGGCGTTTCCCTGATTACCTTTTCCATCTCGCACCTGATTCCGGGCGACCCCGCGCGACTGATCGCCGGGGACCGCGCCACCGACGCCATCGTCGAAAACATCCGCCATCAGTTGGGGCTGGATCTGCCGCTGTATCAACAATACGGCCGCTACATGCTCGACCTGCTGCACGGCGACCTGGGCACGTCGATTCGCACCCATCGCCCGGTGCTCGAAGATTTGCAGGCGTTCTTCCCGGCAACGCTGGAACTGGCGCTGGCGGCGCTGACCCTGTCGATTCTGGTGGGTGTGCCGCTGGGCGTGCTCTCGGCGGTGTACCACAACCGCTTCATCGACCAGGTCGCGCGCACCCTGGCGGTGACCGGAATATCAACCCCGGCGTTCTGGCTCGGCCTGGGCCTGATCGTGCTGTTTTACGGTCACCTGAACTGGCTGCCCGGCAGCGGGCGGCTGGATGAAGGGCTGGACCCGCCCCGTACCGTCACCGGTTTTTACCTGATCGACACGCTGCTGGCGGGCGACACCGGGCTGTTCTTCAACGCCGTGCAGCACCTGATTCTGCCGGCCATTACTCTGGGCTTCGTCAACCTCGGCGTGGTGGCGCGGCAGATCCGCTCGGCGATGCTCGACCAGCTCGGCGAAGACTACATCCGTACCGCGCGCGCCTACGGCCTGTCGAAATGGGCGGTGATTCTGCGCCACGCCTTGCCCAATGCGCTGATTCCCTCGGTGACCGTACTGGGCCTGACCCTGGGCGATCTGCTCTACGGCGCGGTGCTCACCGAAACCGTGTTCGCCTGGCCGGGCATGGGCGCCTACGTGGTCAAGTCGATCCAGTCGCTGGATTTCCCGGCGGTCATGGGCTTCGCGATCATGGTTTCATTCATTTACGTGTTGCTGAACATGGCGATCGATCTGCTGTACCGCCTGATCGATCCGCGCATTGGCGAGGTGAACTGACATGACGACTCCGATCACTGCGCCCGCCGTGGCGCCACTGCCGGCCGCCTCGCGCTGGCAGGACAAATGGGCCTACCTGGCCCATCAGATTCGCCGCAGTCCGCTGACCATGGCCGGGCTGCTGATCACCGTGATGGTGCTGCTGGTGATGGCCTTCGCGCCCTGGCTCGCGTCCCATGATCCCAATGCGCTGAACCTGACCCAGCGTCTGGCCGCGCCGTCCGCTGCCCACTGGTTCGGCACCGACGAAGTGGGCCGCGACCTGTTCAGCCGCGTGCTGTACGGCAGCCGGCAATCCGTCGGCGTTGGCCTGTTCGTTGCCTTCGCTTCGTGCTTTGCCGGCGGCTTGCTGGGTTGCATGTCCGGGATCATTGGCGGGCGCTTTGACGGCCTGATCATGCGCCTGATGGACATCATGCTGTCGGTGCCGTCGCTGGTGCTGATCATGGCGCTGGCCGCCGCGCTGGGCCCGACCCTGTTCAACGCCATGCTGGCGATCACGCTGGTGCGGATTCCCTTCTACGTGCGCCTGGCCCGGGGTCAGGCCTTGAGCATCCGGCAGATGGGTTACGTCAAGGCCGCCGAAACCTTCGGTGCCGGGCGTTGGCACATGGTCATCTGGCACGTGGCGCGCAACGCCATGCCGCCGTTGCTGGTGCAGCTGAGCCTGGACATCGGCAGCGCCATCCTCATGGCCTCGGCCCTGGGCTTCATCGGCCTCGGCGCGCAACAACCGACGGCGGAGTGGGGGGCCATGGTCGCCACCGGGCGTAACTACATCCTCGATCAATGGTGGTACTCGACCTTTCCCGGCGTGGCGATTCTGATCACCGCCACCGGTTTCAACCTTTTGGGCGACGGTGTGCGTGACTTGCTCGACCCACGGCAGCAGGGGAAATGACCATGCAGGCTTCCGTTCAACAACCCCTTGCCGCGCAAGCGCCGGTGCTGGTCATCGACGACCTGCGTATCGAATTTCCGGCCTACAAGAGCACGGTCAAGGCGCTCAACGGCGTGTCGCTGCACGTCAATCCCGGAGAGATCGTCGGGGTCATCGGCGAGTCCGGCTCGGGCAAATCCGTCACCGCGATGCTCAGCCTGCGTTTGCTGCCGGAGCGCTCGTACGAGGTGAAGAGTGGCCACCTGAGCATTCTCGGCCGCGACATGCTCACCGCCAAAGAGAAGGACCTGCTGAGTGTGCGGGGCCGTGACGCGGCGATGATCTTTCAGGAACCCATGACCGCGCTCAATCCGACCCGCCGCATCGGTCGGCAGATGCTTGACGTGATCATCCATCACCAGCGCCTGAGCAAGGCCGACGCCAAGGCCAAAGCCATCGCCTTGCTGCGGGACATGCACATCGCCGACCCCGAGCAGGTGATGAACAGCTACCCCTTCGAGCTCTCCGGCGGCATGCGACAGCGGGTGATGATCGCGTTGGCGTTTTCCTGCGATCCGCAATTGCTGATCGCCGACGAACCGACCACCGCGCTGGACGTCACGGTGCAGCGGCAGGTGTTGTTGCTGCTGCGGGAAAAGGCTCGGGCGCGGGGCACGGCGATTCTGCTGATCACCCATGACATGGCGCTGGTGTCGCAGTTCTGCGACCGGGTGTACGTGATGTACACCGGCGCGGTGGTGGAGCAGGGCGTGACCGCTCAAGTGATGGCCGACCCCCGACATCCGTACACCCAGGGCTTGCTGAGTGGGTTGCCGGAGCAGGTCGAACCGGGCCAGGACCTGATGACCATTCCCGGGCAGGTGCCCAATCTCTCGGCATTGCCGGAGGGCTGCACGTTCCGCGATCGCTGCGCTTTCGCCATGCCCAAATGCCTCCAACGTCCGCCGATGCAGACCCTCGACGCCGCCGCCGACCGCAAAAGCGCCTGCTGGTTGAGCGCGCCCTCACACGCCACCGCACAGGAGTCGCGGCCATGATCCGTTCAGCCCTGCAGACATTGCCCGGCGCAAGCCCGACCATCCTCGGCCTGCAAGACGTGCGCGTGCATTACCCGATGGGCAAGGACTGGCTCGGTCGCCCGAAGGCGCTGGCCCATGCCCTGAACGGCATCGATCTTCAGGTCCGTGGCGGTGAAACCCTCGGCGTGGTCGGTGAGTCCGGCTGCGGCAAAAGTACCCTGGCGCAGTTGCTTATGGGCTTGATCAAGCCGACGTCGGGGCGACTGGACTGGGTCTACAACAGCGACAAGGAACGCAGCAGCAACGTGCAGATCGTGTTTCAGGACCCGCAGTCGTCCCTGGACCCACGGCTGCCGGTGTGGAAAGTGATCACCGAGCCGTTATTCGTGCAGCGATCGGCGCCGCGCCACGAAATGCGCGACATTGCGGCGAAGGTGGCGGCCCAGGTGGGGATTCGTACGGAGTACCTGGACCGGTTTCCCCATCAGTTCTCCGGGGGACAGCGTCAGCGCATTGCGATCGCCAGGGCGTTGTCGTCCAACCCGGACATCATCGTGCTGGATGAGCCGACCTCGGCGCTGGACATTTCGGTGCAGGCGCAGATTCTGAATCTGCTGGCCGAGCTGCAGCGCAGTCGGGACCTGACGTACATCCTGATCTCCCACAACGTCTCGGTGGTGCGGCACATGGCCGACCGGGTGGCGGTGATGTACCTGGGGCAGATCGTGGAGTTGGGTACGGCGGCGCAGGTGCTGGAGCGGCCGCGTCATCCGTACACGCAATTACTGCTGGAGGCGGTGCCGCGTCTGGGCGTGGCGGTGGACGAGGGGCAGGTGTCGGCGCCGACCGAGCTGCCGGGTAATCGGACGTTGCCGACGGGGTGTTTTTTCCGGGACCGCTGCCCGAAGGCAACGTCGGGTTGCGAGAGGCCGCAGGCGTTGTTGCCGGCAACAGGCGCGGCGGAAGGTGAGCGGGTGAGGTGTCATTTGCAGTCGTGAGGGGATAAGCAGCTTCAATGGCGAGAACAGGTCTTCGCTGGTTGCCCTCGCACCCTTGTAGGAGCGCGCTTGCCCGCGAATACGGTCGGTCAGTCAATGCGTCACTGCCTGACAGAACGCATTCGCGGGCAAGCGCGCTCCTACAGTGGATCGGGTGCACACTCGGGTCTTTGGTTGTCTGGCAACTCTGGTTATCCACTCACTGCGCTCATTAACTTCATCGTTCCAAGCCGTATATAAATAAGAGTGTTTATTGGATCCAGACTTTGACCTGGACTTCCCGCATTCGAATTGAAGCTCTAACGTTTCTCCCTTCAAGTAAGTATCCAGAACTTTCATCGATACCCGGCCCTAAATTCCCCGCGTTCGCTGCCGAAACATCTTTCAGGCCGTGCCTTCTCTTTTCTGCAGCACCCGTGCAAAGCGCAGCGCACCTATCGGCATCGCACTCTCGTCGCTGTCATCTCTGTTATGGACACACGCATATGATCAAACGTCTGGGTTTCAGCAAAAAGATCTTGCTGGCCGCTGCACTCATCGTGGTAGTTGCTTTCTCGTGTTTCATTCTGGTGAACGACTATCGCCAGCGCGAAACCCTGAAGAACAGCGTCGCTTCCGAACTTCAACAGTTGGGCAGTCTGACCACACAAAACATTCAAACCTGGCTGGACAGCCGCACGCAGTTGCTCAACTCCATGGCCCAGCAGATCGCGGTGGACGGCCCGGCGGCGAGCAGCTTGCAACGGGCGATCGGTTTGCCGGTGTATCCGGACAATTTCCAGCTCAGCTATTTCGGCAGCAAGGACGGCGTGATGTTCTCGGTGCCAGCGGGCAATCGCCCGGCCGACTATGACCCGCGGGCCCGTGGCTGGTACAAGGCCGCCGATGCGGCGCAGGGCATTATCGTGACCGAGCCGTACATCGCCGCGTCGTCGGGCAAGCTGGTGGTAACCCTGGCCACGCCGGTGCGTCAGCAAGGACAGATGATCGGCGTCGCGGGCGCGGACATTTCCCTGGACGCGATCAGCAAGACCATCAACTCGCTGAACTTCGGCGGCCACGGTTATGCATACATCGTCAGCGCCGACGGCAAGATTCTGATCCACCCCGACAGCAAGCTGATCCTGAAGAACGTCAGCGAGGCCTACCCGAACGGCGCGCCGACCATCGCGCCGGGTGTGACGGAAATCGAGTCCGGCGGCAAGGGGCAGATCATCTCGTTCACCAAGGTGGAGGGCCTGTCATCGGCGAACTGGTACGTGGCGCTGGTCCTCGATCGCGATGCGGCCTACTCGATGCTCAGCGAATTCCGCTCTTCGGCGATTCTCGCCATGGTCATTGCTGTGGCGATCATCATGCTGCTGCTGGGCTTGCTTATCCGCGTGCTGATGCAGCCGTTGCACCAGATGGGCCGGGCGATGCAGGACATGGCCGACGGGGAGGGCGACTTGACCAAGCGTCTGGCCATCGTCTCCCAGGACGAATTCGGCGCGCTCGCGCAGTCGTTCAATCGCTTTGTGGAGCGTATTCACGGCTCGATCCGCGAAGTGGCGTCGACCGCCGGGCAACTGGGTGAAGTCGCGGCCCGCGTTGTTGGTGCCTCGAACTCGTCGATGGGCAATTCCGATCAGCAGACCAGCCGCACCAGCAGTGTGGCCGCCGCGATCAACCAGCTCGGCGCCGCCGCCCAGGAAATCGCCCAGAACGCTGCGCTGGCCTCGCAGCATTCCAGCGAAGCCACGCAACTGGCCAGCGAAGGCCAGGGCGTGGTCAGTCAGACCATCAAGGCGATGAATCAGCTGTCGGAGAAGATCAGCGAGTCGTGCGCCAACATTGAAACCCTGAACAACAAGACCGCCAACATCGGGCAGATTCTTGAAGTCATCACCGGTATTTCCCAGCAGACCAACTTGCTGGCGCTCAACGCCGCCATTGAAGCGGCGCGGGCAGGGGAAGCGGGCCGTGGTTTTGCGGTGGTGGCGGACGAGGTGAGGAATCTGGCGCACCGCACCCAGGATTCGGCGCAGCAGGTGCAGGGCATGATCGAGGAATTGCAGGTCGGCGCGCGCGACGCGGTGATCAACATGACAGAGAGCCAGCGCCAGAGCGAGAACAGCGTGACCATCGCCAATCAGGCCGGCGAGCGCCTCAACAGCGTGACTCGCCGGATCAGTGAGATCGACGGGATGAACCAGTCGGTGGCGACGGCGACCGAGGAGCAGACGGCGGTGGTGGAGTCGATCAATGTCGATATTACGGAGATCAATACGCTGAACCAGGAGGGTGTCGATAACCTGAAGTCGACTCTGGATGCCTGTGCTCATCTTGAGCACCAGACGGCGCGGCTGCAGCATTTGGTGGGGACTTTTAGGATCTAAACGGCTGATCAAGATCAAGATCAAGAGCGTCTGCCTAAGGGCAGACTGTTTCGCCTTCGGCGAGTTACTTGGAAAAGCACCCCAAGTAACCAAGGGTGCTTGCTCCTGGCTTGGTTCCTCCTTCGTCGGAATACCCTCACTCCGACGACGCTCCGTGGGCCCGCGCCGAACGGACATCCATGTCCTGACGGCGCTCTCGCCGCATCCATGCGGCTCGACCCACTACGCGTCGTCTACGTTCAGCCTGCACCCAAGTCGCGATGGGCGTCGTCTGAACTATTTGTGTTTGAAGATCAAGATCAAAAGCAGATCAAAGGCTTCCCGGCTAAAGCCGGTCCCACTAGGTGCGAGATGATCGTTCCCTACGCTCCGCGTGGGAATGCATCCCCTGACGCTCCGCGTCACAGGTCTCACTGACGGGATGCGGTGCTTTTGCAGGACCGGCTTCAGCCGGGAAGAGGCCAGCCTTTACTCCCTCAATCCCCCAGCGCGCCATCCGACGCCTTCCCGGCTAAAGCCAGTCCCACCAACGCAGGCACGACGCGAAACTGTAGGAGCCGGCTTGCTGGCGAACCGGTTTCGTCATCCGACACTTTCGGTTCTGGCCCACCGCGTTCGCCAGCAAGCCGACTCCCACAGTATGCCGCCCGACCTCAATTCTGCGGCGTAACACCCTACGCTTCTCCGGCTAAAGCCAGTCCTACTGGGCGGAGTGCATTTCCATAGTGGGACCGGCTTCAGCCGGGAAGAGGCCAGTCTGTACACCCTTAATCCTGCAGCGCGCCATCCGACGCTTTCCGGTTAAAGCCTCCCACTGACTGCACCGCGTTGTGCTGCCAGACCAACGGCACGAATTATTTGTTTCAGCCCCGCCTTTAACCTCGCCATCACGCCTTCAACATCCGCGCAACTTGTCTAGCCCGCACAGCCGCTAGATTGCCCTTCGACGTCCTGATGTCCACAAACCCTCTGAAAAACCGCGCATCAAACCGTCTCCGAACTGCCATCCGGCGGTCATCGTCGATTCATGGAACTGCCACAGGCTGCCCCTAATGTCACTCGCACCGAACGCGGCCATGGACGGTCCTGCGGCTGATCATTCACCCCGGCAGGACGCTGGAATCACAAGACCAGAGAAGCCCATGAACGCAGCCATCCACGTCGACCGCCTGAACAAGACATTCGCCCGAAAGACCGCTTTGGTTGACCTTGCATTGTCTATACAACACGGAGAAATGGTGGCGCTGATCGGCGCTTCCGGTTCCGGCAAATCCACGCTGTTGCGCCATCTGGCCGGGTTGGCCTGCTGTGATCGCAGCAACGGCGGCACCGTTCGGGTGCTGGGGCGCGAAGTGCAGGCTTCGGGCCGGCTCAACGGCAAAGTGCGCCGCCTGCGCGCGGACATCGGCTACATCTTCCAGCAATTCAATCTGGTCAATCGCCTCAGCGTGCTCGACAACGTCCTGCTCGGCTGCCTCGGTCGCATGCCGCGCTGGCGTGGCAGCCTGGGCCTGTTCAACGCCGAAGAGAAAGCCCGGGCCATGGCCAACCTTGATCGCGTTGGCCTTGCCGATCTGGCGCCGCAACGGGCCTCGACCCTGTCCGGCGGCCAGCAGCAGCGGGTGGCCATCGCCCGCGCGCTGACTCAGCAGGCCGAAGTCATTCTCGCCGACGAGCCCATTGCCTCCCTCGATCCCGAGTCCGCGCGCAAGGTCATGGAAATCCTCGCCGACATCAATCGCCGGGACGGCAAGACCGTCGTCGTCACCCTGCATCAAGTGGATTACGCCGTGCGCTATTGCCCGCGTGCCGTGGCCCTCAAAGGCGGACGCATTCATTTCGACGGCAACGGCGCCGAGCTCAACAGCCAGTTCCTCAACGACCTGTACGGCGCCGACGCCGACACCAGCCTGATGTTCGACGGCAGCGCGCGGGATACCGAACGACCTCCCCAACTGCTGATGGCCCGCGCCTGATTCAGCTGCAGCACTGACAAACCACATAAACCAGACAACACCCCAACAACCAACCCAGCTCCGGGAGTTCCCCATGTTGAACCGTATCGGGCGCGTCTTCGCGTCTGCCGCTGTCGTCGCCGGTTGCCTGATGGGCACTGCGCAGGCCGACGACAACGTCATCAACTTCGGCATCATGTCCACCGAGTCCTCGCAGAACCTGAAAAGCGTGTGGCAGCCATTCATCGACGACATGTCGAAAAAGACCGGGCTGAAAGTCAACGCCACCTTCGCCTCCGACTACGCCGGCCTGATCCAGGGCATGCGTTTCAACAAGGTCGATGTGGCCTGGCTGGGCAACAAGGCGGCCATGGAAGCGGTGGACCGTTCCGGCGGCGAGATCTTCGCCCAGACCGCTGCCGCCAACGGTGCGCCCGGCTACTGGAGCGTGATCATTGCGCGCAAGGACAGCCCGATCAATTCGGTCGAGGACATGCTCAAGCACGCCAAGGAACTGACCTTCGGCAACGGCGACCCGAACTCCACTTCGGGCTACCTGGTGCCGGGCTACTACGTGTTCGCGCAGAACCACGTCGACGCCGCGACCGCCTTCAAACGCACGCTGAACTCCAGCCATGAAGTCAACGCCCTCAGCGTGGCCAAAGGGCAACTGGATGTCGCGACCTTCAACACCGAAAGCTGGGACCGCCTGGAAGTCACCCAACCGGACAAGGCCGCGATGCTCAAAGTGATCTGGAAGTCGCCGCTGATCCCGGCCGACCCGATGGTCTGGCGCAAGGGCCTGTCGGACGCGGACAAGAACAAGATCCGCGATTTCTTCGCCAACTACGGCGACACCGACGAAGAAAAGGCCGTGCTGAAGAACATGCAAATGGGCAAGTTTCTCAAGTCCTCGGACGACCAGTTGCTGACCATCCGCCAGCTTGAGCTGTTCAAGCAGAAAACAGAAACCACCGCCAGCACCACCCTCAGCGCCGACGAAAAGGCCACTCGCCTGAAAGACATCGACGCTGGTTTGGCGAAGCTGCAGGACCGCATCTCCGAGCTGGAAAAACAAGGCACCGCCAAGGCGGGTTGATGCACGCGGCGCGCTGTTCCTCGATGGCCACGGCGCGCCAGTCATGGCGCTTCACCCGTTCGCAACCGGACTCTTTATGACCACTCACGCTGCTTACATCGAAGCCGCCGGCAAGCGCAGCTGGCCGCAATACCTGGGCTGGGGCCTGTTCCTGGCGATGATGGCCTGGGCCTGGCACGGCGCGGAAATGAACCCGCTGGCGCTGTACCGCGACTCCGGCAACATGGCGACCTTCGCCGCCGACTTCTTCCCGCCTGACTTTCACGAATGGCGCGCGTACCTCAAGGAAATGATCGTCACCGTGCAGATCGCCCTCTGGGGCACGCTGCTGGCGATCGTCTGCTCGGTGCCGCTGGGCATTCTCTGCGCCGACAACATCACGCCGTGGTGGATTCACCAGCCGCTGCGCCGGGTCATGGATGCGTTCCGCTCGATCAACGAAATGGTCTTCGCCATGCTCTTCGTGGTCGCTGTCGGCCTGGGCCCGTTTGCCGGCGTCCTGGCGTTGTGGATCAGCACCACAGGCGTGCTCGCCAAGCTGTTCGCCGAAGCGGTGGAAGCGATCGATCCGGGCCCGGTCGAGGGCGTTCGGGCCACCGGCGCCAGCGCCTTGCAGGAAGTGATCTTCGGGGTCATCCCGCAAGTCATGCCGCTGTGGATTTCCTACGCGCTGTACCGCTTCGAATCCAACGTGCGCTCGGCGACGGTGGTGGGGATGGTCGGTGCCGGCGGGATCGGTGTGATCCTCTGGGAAAACATCCGCGCCTTCCAGTTCACCCAAACCTGCTCGGTGCTGCTGGTGATCATCGTGGTGGTGAGCGTCATCGACATCTTCTCCCAGCGCCTGCGCAAGCAGTTCATCTAATGACCACGACAGGAGAGGGTGCGAACCCTTTTTTTAGCCATGCAGTTGTCTAGACAATCCGAACCGCTTCACCGAGAACCGATGTACCTCGAACTGGCGCAAACCCTGCGCAGTGAACTCGACCGCTACACCGCCGGCGAATACCTGCCCGCTGAAATCCAGCTGGCCGCGCGCTTCGAGGTCAACCGGCACACGGTTCGCCGGGCCATCGACGAACTGGTGCGTGAAGGCAGCCTGCTGCGCCGCCAGGGCAAAGGCACCCAGGTGCTGGGCCGGCCGCTGGTGTATCCGGTCGCCGCCGGCAGTGCCTACAGCGAATCCCTGTCCGCGCTGGGCCACGGCGTTGAAGCGGTGCTGCTGCAACGCCGGCACTGCACGGCGACAGCGGAGGAGGCCGGGCATCTGGGCCTCGAACCCCATGCGCCGCTGATCGAACTGCAAACCCTGCGCCGCCTCGACGGCCAGCCGGTCTGCCTGATTCGCCACCGTTACTGCGCCACCCGCGCGTCGTTGATCGCCGACTACGTCAGCGGCTCGGTGCGCCAGTTCCTCACCGAACGCGAGTTGCCGTTGACCCGCACCTTCAGCCTGATCGGTGCGCGCTTGCCCAGTCGCGAAGAAGCCAGCGTGCTGCTGATGCCGCGCCACTTGCCGGCGCTGACGGTGCTGACCCTTTCCCACGATGCGCACGGAAACCCGGTGGAGATTGCCCATTCCACCAGCCGCTCCGACCGCTTCCAGTATCAGATCGTCACCTGACGGAGATGCCCTCGATGACTGCCACATCCGTTTCTTCCACCGCGCCCGACGCCCAAACCCCCGGCCACGCTGCCCGCCAGCACTGGATCGGCGTGCTCTCGCGCAGTCGCCGCGCCGAACTGCTGGCCCACGAAGCCGCCCTGCGTGACGCCGACTACCAACTGATCCGCGCGCCGGAAATCGGCATGACCCTGGTGCGCGGCCGCATGGGCGGCAGCGGCGCGCCGTTCAACGTCGGCGAGATGACCGTGACCCGTTGCGTGGTGCGCCTGGCCGACGGCCGCACCGGCTTCAGCTACCTGGCGGGGCGCGACAAAGCCCACGCCGAACTGGCCGCCCTGGCCGACGCGCATTTGCAGGGCGCCCAACAGGCGCACTGGATCAGCGACTTGATCGACCCGCTGGCCCGTGCCCAAGACCTGCGCCGGGCCCAACAACAAGCCGAAACCGCCGCGACCAAAGTGGACTTCTTCACCCTGGTCAGAGGAGAAAACTGATGAGCACCTCTCTCGCAACTCAATCCTTGCCCGCCTCGCTGCTGCAGCCG
The DNA here is from genome assembly GCF_050268485.1 of Pseudomonas sp. NPDC078416. Taxonomy (NCBI): domain Bacteria; kingdom Pseudomonadati; phylum Pseudomonadota; class Gammaproteobacteria; order Pseudomonadales; family Pseudomonadaceae; genus Pseudomonas; species Pseudomonas sp. NPDC078416. Next base: position 119,199 of record NZ_JBNNGV010000013.1, read on the forward strand.
GCATTCGCCGACCCGGTGCTGGATGCCCAGCGCAGTTTTCGCGCCGCCCTCAAGGCGCTGGCCGGTCCCGGTGTCGCGCAAAGCCTGCTCGCCACGCAAACCCCGCCGCACCTCGAAGGCCTGGCGGCTGCCAGTCACGCGCTGTGCCTGGCGCTGTTGGACATCGACACGCCGCTGTGGCTTGCGCCCAAATTCGACACCCAGGCCATCCGCGCCAACCTGACCTTTCATTGCGGCTGCCCGATCGTCAGCGACCGGCAGAACGCCCGCTTCGCGCTGCTCGACGACAGCCAGTTGCACGACCTCAGCGGTTTCGACCTGGGCAACGATCGCTACCCCGACCAGTCCTGCACGCTGCTGGTCCAGTTGCCGAGCCTGCAGGGCGGCACGCAACTGGCCTGGCGCGGGCCGGGCATCGAAAGCAAAAACCACGTCAGCCTGCCGCTGCAGGAGGCGTTCTGGCAGGAGCGCGAAGCGCGCAATGACTTCCCCCGCGGCATCGACGTGTTCTTCGTCGCCGGCAGCGAATTGCTCGGCCTGCCGCGCAGCACACAAGTGGCGTTCAAACCGTCGCCGTCGCAAGGAGCCGCCTGATGTACGTTGCCGTCAAGGGTGGCGAACAGGCCATCGACAATGCCCACAAACTGCTGGCGAAACAGCGCCGGGGCGATACCTCCGTCGCGGAACTGGGCGTGGAACAGATCCGTCAGCAATTGCCCCTGGCCGTCGCCCGGGTGATGACCGAGGGCTCGCTGTACGATGCCGAACTCGCGGCGCTGGCGATCAAGCAGTCGGCCGGCGATCTGGTTGAAGCCATCTTCCTGCTGCGCGCCTACCGCACCACGCTGACCCGCTTCAGCGCCAGTCTGCCCATCGACACCTCGGCCATGCAGCTCAACCGGAGACTGTCGGCCACGTTCAAGGACGTGCCGGGCGGGCAACTGCTGGGCCCGACATTCGATTACACCCACCGTTTGCTGGACTTCACCTTGCTGGCCGAAGGGGAGTTTCCCGGGCCTGACGCCCAGGCGGACGCCGCCGTTCAGGACTGTCCGCGAGTGCTGGGCCTACTGGCCAAAGAAGGCCTGATCAAGGAAGAACAGGACACCGGCGCGCCGGTCGCCGACATCACCCGTGAGCCCCTGGAGTACCCGGCCAGTCGCGCCGAACGCCTGCAAGCATTGGCCCGGGGCGATGAAGGCTTTCTCTTGGCGCTGGGCTATTCGACCCAGCGCGGATACGGCCGCAACCACCCGTTTGCCGGCGAGATTCGCGTCGGTGAAGTGGAGGTGTGGATCGAGCCGGAAGAGCTGGGCTTTCCGATTTCCATCGGCGCCATCGAGGTGACCGAGTGCGAAATGGTCAACCAGTTCGTCGGTTCCGCCACCGAGTTGCCGCAGTTCACGCGCGGTTATGGACTGGCCTTCGGGCACGCCGAACGCAAAGCCATGGGCATGGCGCTGGTGGACCGCTCCCTGCGCGCCGGTGAGTACAGCGAGGAGATCGTTTCGCCGGCGCAGCAGGAAGAATTCGTGCTCGCCCACTGCGACAACGTCGAGGCCGCCGGTTTCGTCTCGCACCTGAAACTGCCGCACTACGTGGACTTCCAGTCCGAACTGGAGCTGATCCGCAAACTGCGCAAGCCCTTAAAGGAGCAGGCCCAATGAACGCCGCCACGCAGCCACGTCCGCAACCACAGACGCCGCGAGACGAGGCCTACAACTTCGCGTACCTGGATGAACAGACCAAACGCATGATCCGCCGCGGCCTGCTCAAGGCCGTGGCGATTCCCGGTTATCAAGTGCCCTTTGGTGGCCGTGAAATGCCGCTGCCTTACGGCTGGGGCACCGGCGGCATGCAGCTGACCGCCGCGATCCTCGGCGCCGAGGACGTGCTCAAAGTCATCGATCAGGGCGCCGACGACACCACCAACGCCGTGTCGATCCGCCGTTTCTTTGCCCGCACCGCCGGTGTCGCCACCACCGAGCGCACCCCCGAAGCGACGATCATCCAGACCCGTCACCGCATCCCGGAAACGCCGCTGCACGCCGATCAGATCATGGTCTATCAGGTGCCGATCCCCGAGCCGCTGCGCTTCATCGAACCCTCGGAAACCGAAACCCGCACCATGCACGCGCTGAACGACTACGGCGTCATGCACGTCAAGCTCTACGAAGACATCGCGACCTTCGGCCACATCGCCACGGCCTACGCCTACCCGGTGACCGTCGATGAGCGCTACGTCATGGACCCGTCGCCGATCCCCAAATTCGACAACCCGAAGCTGGACATGAGCCCGGCGCTGATGCTGTTCGGCGCCGGCCGCGAGAAGCGTCTGTACGCGGTGCCGCCGTTCACCCGCGTCACCAGCCTGGACTTCGAGGATCACCCTTTTGACGTGCAGAAGTGGGAACACAACTGCGCCATCTGCGGCAGTCACGATTCGTTTCTCGACGAGCTGATCCTCGACGATCAGGGGACCCAGAGCTTCGTTTGCTCGGACACCGACTACTGCGCGCAACGGGTCAGTCAGGGGAGGGCCGCGCAATGAATGCCGCTCAACAGATCGTCCGCGATGCGGTGACTGATCCCACCCAGCCACTGCTGAAAGTGCGCGGCCTGACCAAGTTGTACGGCCCGGAAAAAGGATGCCAGGACGTCAGTTTCGAGCTGTACCCCGGCGAGGTGCTGGGCATCGTCGGCGAATCCGGCTCGGGCAAATCGACGCTGCTTTCGTTGCTCAGCGGCCGTTGCCCGCCGGACAGCGGCGTGATCGATTACCGCCTCGCCGACACTCATAAAAATGCCGGCCAATGGCTGGACCTGTACAGCGCCAGCGAGGCCGAACGCCGCACCTTGCTGCGCACCGAATGGGGCTTCGTCGAGCAGAACCCCCGCGACGGCCTGCGCATGGCGGTGTCGGCCGGGGCCAATATCGGCGAGCGACTGATGGCCCAGGGCGTGCGCAATTATCAGGCGCTGCGGGCGGCGGGGCTGGACTGGCTCAACCAGGTGGAAATCGATCCGGCGCGGATCGACGACCTGCCACGAACCTTTTCCGGCGGCATGCAGCAGCGCCTGCAGATCGCCCGAAATCTGGTGTCCGGTCCACGGCTGGTGTTCATGGACGAGCCCACCGGCGGCCTCGACGTGTCGGTGCAGGCGCGCTTGCTCGACCTGATGCGCGGGCTGGTGCGTGAACTGGACCTGGCGGTGGTGATCGTCACCCACGACCTGGCCGTGGCCCGCCTGCTCGCCGATCGGCTGATGGTCATGCGCCGTTCCCGCGTGGTGGAAACCGGCCTCACCGACCAGATCCTCGACGACCCGCAACATCCGTATTCGCAGCTGCTGGTGTCTTCGGTGCTGCAGCCATGATCCGCCTCTCGGGATGCCTTCAATGAACACGCTGATCGAGGTCCGTGACCTCTCGAAAACCTTCACCCTGCGCCAGCAGAACGGCGTCGTGCTCAATGTGCTGCGCGGTCTGAATTTCTCCGTCGACGGCGGCGAATGCCTGGTGCTCCACGGCCATTCCGGCGCGGGCAAAAGCACGCTGCTGCGCACCCTATACGGCAACTACCTGCCAGCCGGCGGCAGCATTCGCGTGCAGCATCAGGGCGAGTGGCTGGAACTGGTCGGCGCCGCGCCCCGGGAGGTGCTGCAAGTGCGCCAGCAGACCCTCGGGTATGTCAGCCAGTTTTTGCGGGTCATTCCTCGCGTCGCCACCGTCGACGTGGTCATGGAACCGGCGCTGGCCCGGGGCTGGAAACGCGAAGACGCCCAGGTCCGCGCCGAGCATCTGCTCGCTCGGCTGAACATTCCCCAGCGGCTGTGGCAACTGGCGCCGGGGACGTTTTCCGGCGGCGAACAGCAACGCGTCAACATCGCCCGCGGCTTCATGGTGCCATGGCCGGTGATGCTGCTGGACGAGCCGACCGCGTCGCTGGACGACGGCAATCGCCAGGTGGTCCTCGAATTGATCAATGAAGCGAAGAGCGCCGGCGCTGCGGTGATCGGCATTTTCCACGACCGTCTGGCCCGGGAAGCGGTGTCCGACCGTCATCTGGACATGACCCCGCCCGACCTTGCCCCGCAGGCCTCGATGGGTTCCAGCCTGAAGGAGACCGAACAATGCTGAATGAACAGATCCTGACCAACGCCAAGATCGTCACCGCCGAGCGCGTCTTCACCGGGACCGTGGTGCTGCGCGACGGTTTGATCAGCGAAGTCGATCAGAGCATCAGCCGGCTAGCCCAAGCGCAGAACCTCAACGGCGATTACCTGCTGCCGGGGCTGGTCGAGCTGCACACCGACAACCTGGAAAAACACCTGAGCCCACGCCCGGGTGTGGACTGGCCGTCGGCCTCGGCGGTGATGAGCCACGACGCGCAAATCATTGCGGCGGGCATCACCACGGTGTTCGACGCGCTGTCCATCGGCGACGTCAATCCCAAGGGCAAGCGCATGCAGCAACTGCCGGGCATGATCGAGGCGATCGCCGCGGCAAACGCTGCCGACATGACCCGCGCCGAGCACCGCCTGCACCTGCGCTGCGAAGTCTGCCACCCCGACACCCTCAGCGTGTTCCGCGACTTGGTCGAGCAGCCGCTGGTGCAGCTGGTGTCGGTGATGGACCATTCGCCGGGCCAGCGCCAGTTCGCCCTGGAATCCAAGTACCGTGAGTACTACATGGGCAAGTACCACCTGAGCAGCGAGCAGATGGACGCCTTCATCGTCGAGCAGGTCGCCAACTCGAAGACCTACAGCGACCGTTATCGCCGGGCCATCGTCGACATCTGCCTGACGCGGGGCCTGTCGGTGGCCAGCCACGACGACGCGACGCTGGCCCACGTCGAGGAATCGGCGGCCTACGGCATGAGCATCGCCGAGTTCCCGACCACCCTTGAAGCGGCGCAAGGCTGCCGGCGTCTGGGCATGAGCGTGTTGATGGGTGCGCCGAACATCGTTCGCGGCGGCTCGCACTCGGGCAACATTGCGGCGGCGACATTGGCCGAAGAAGGGCTACTGGATATTCTCTCCAGCGATTACTATCCGGCCAGCCTGTTGCAGGCGGCGTTCACCCTGGGCGCCCAGCTGGATGCAGCGGACGAGTCGACAGGCGCCGGACTGGCGCGTGCAGTCACTACGGTCAGCCTGGCACCGGCCCGTTCAGCAGGCTTGCACGATCGTGGCGAAATTCGCGTCGGCCTGCGCGCCGACCTGATCCACGCCCGGGCTATCGGTACACTGCCGGTCATTCAACAAGTCTGGCGACAAGCGAAGAGGGTGTTCTGATGGCAGGCAGGTTGATCTATCTCATCGGGCCGTCGGGTTCGGGCAAGGACAGCCTGCTGGACGCGGCCCGCGAGGCGTTGGCCGCGCGGGATTGCCGAATCGTGCGGCGGGTCATCACCCGCTCGGCGGAAGCCAAAGGCGAAGCGGCCCAGGCGGTCAGCGTCGAGCGTTTCGAGGCGTTAAAGGCCGAGGGTGCGTTTGCACTCGACTGGTTTGCCAACGGCCTGCATTACGGCATCCCGAAAGAGATCGATCAATGGCTGGCCGAGGGTCACGATGTCCTGGTCAACGGTTCGCGCGGCCATCTGCCCCAAGCGCGGTCGCGTTATCCGTCGCTGTGGGTGGTGCTGTTGACAGTGGATCAGGCGGTATTGCGGGAGCGCTTGCTCAGTCGAGCGCGGGAATCGGCCGAAGACATCGAAACCCGACTGGCGCGCAACGCGCAGTTCGCTGACGACGTGCAGGCGAGCGATCCGTCGTTGATCGTCCTCGACAACTCCGGCGCGCTGGAGCAAACCGTCGCCCGATTGTTGCAGCGACTGGAGCGCGCCGCCGCATGCGCCTGACGCTTCTTGGCACGGGGGATGCGCGGCAAGTGCCGGTTTACGGCTGTGAGTGCGCGGCCTGTTGCGCCGCCCATGCCGACGAACGCCTGCGTCGACGGCCGTGCTGCGCGCTGGTGGAACTGGGCGAACAGCGCTGGCTGATCGACAGCGGCTTGCCCGACCTCACCGAACGCTTCCCTCCGCGCAGCCTCAGCGGCATCCTGCAAACCCACTACCACGCCGACCATGCCCAGGGTCTGTTGCACCTGCGTTGGGGTCAGGGCCTGGTGATCCCGGTGCACGGCCCGGTGGACGCCGAAGGGCTGTCGGACCTGTACAAACACCCCGGCATCCTTGATTTCAGCCAGCCCTTCATGCCCTTCGAAAGCCGCGCCCTGGGCGAACTGCAAGTCACCGCATTGCCGCTGCTGCACTCCAAACCGACGCTGGGTTATCTGCTGGAAGGCGGGGGACGGCGCATCGCCTACCTCACCGACACCGTCGGCTTGCCCCATGACACCCAGGCCTTTTTGCAGCGCGAGTCGCTCGACGTGCTGATCCTCGACTGCTCCATGCCACCTCAGCCGCAAACGCCGCGCAACCACAATGACTTGAACCTGGCGCTGCAGATCATTGAAGCGCTCAAGCCCGCGCAAGCGGTGCTGACCCATGTCGGGCATACGCTGGATGCGTGGCTGATTGAGCATGCCGCTGAACTGCCCGCACATGTTCGGGTGGCGCGGGACGAAATGGAGGTCTGACCGGGGCGGCCGGGGAGACGTTGGCGAGTCATCCTATGACCACCTGTCGCCCATGTCGCTTAAACCTCGGTCCGGCTTCAACTTTTGACTGTGACAGCCGTTGCAAATGTAGCCCTACATTTCCTTCGGAGCTTGACCATGTCTTTGATTCCCCGCCGTATTGCTGGACGAATGACCCTGGGGATCCTGACATTGCTGATTCTCACGGCGGTGGCGATTTTCGCGGTCATGACCCTGGGGGGCAAACCCCAACTGGTGGCCGCCGGTACCGAGTCGGCGGAGCAGTCAGCCAGCGCCATCACCCGTCAGCTTGCGTTGCCCTTGAGTCGCATCGAGGGGACCGCAGCTGCCATGGCGCTGCTGGCGGAAACGCTGCCCCGCGAAGAAGCCCTGTACATGAGCAATTTCCCCGGCTTGATCGACAGCCAGGGGGACTCAGCCATTGCCGGCGGCGGCGTGTGGCCAGAGCCCAACGCCTTTGCGGCCGGCACCGAGCGCCGCAGCTTTTTCTGGGCACGGAACGCCAGCAACCGGCTGGATTTTTCGGACGAATACAACCAGGCCAAAACGCCGCCTTATCAGGCTGAAACCTGGTACACCGGGGCCAAGTCCGCACCGGCAGGGCGTTGCGTCTGGTCCGATGCGTATCAGGACCCGGTCAGTGGCGTGGCCATGACCACCTGCAGCGTCCCGTATCGGGCCCGGGGCGCGTTCGCCGGGGTCGCGACCATCGACCTCAAGCTTGACGGTCTGGCGGCCTTCCTCAAAGAGAAGGGCGGCGTCACCGACGGCTACGCATTCGCGGTGGATCCTTCAGGGAACGTGCTGTATTTCCCCGATGCGAAAGGCACCAAGGGCCTGTTGACCATGAGCGGATTGAGCCAGGAGCAACCCTGGTTAAAGCCGGTGGCTGATCAGCTCGCGAGCAACGCCTCGGCCCTCTCGACCTTGAGGATTGAGCACGATGGCCGGCTCAACGGCCCGGCGTACGTCACGCTGGCGACCATGGCCGGCACCGGCTGGCGCATTGGCCTGGTGACCCCGGAAGCCCGGGTTGTCGGCCTGGCCAACCGCCTGACGGCGCAGATTCTGTTGTTCCTGTTGCCGCTTTTAGGCGTGCTGCTGGGGCTGGCCTGGCTGGCCGGCAAGCGGCTGCTGGCGCAACTGGACGAGACCACCGCACAGATCTCAAGCCTGGGCCAGGGCGGTCAGATCGATACGCAACTGGCCATCGTGCGCGCCGACGAGATCGGCGCGCTGCGTGAGTCGGTCAACCGCTACGCAGGTTCGCTGCGGGACATGCTGCACCGCATCGCCGAGGAGTCGGTGTCCCTGGAACGCCAGGCCAACGAGCTGGCGCAGCTGTCCCAAGGCGTCGCCGAGCGGGCCGAATCCCAGCGTCAGGACAACACCTTGCTGGCGACCGCGATCACCGAGATGTCGGCCAGTGCCAATGAGGTCGCCCAGAACACCACGGACTGCTCCGACACCGCCCGCCGTTCCCTGGGCGATGCGCAGAAAAGTCAGGACCAGGTCAACAGCAACAGCCAGTCCATCGAAGTACTGGCAACGGACATTGCCGGGGCGGCGGGCGCCATCACCCAACTGGGCGACGACATCGAGCGCGTGGGCAGCGTGCTGGAAGTGATCAAGTCGATCTCCCAGCAGACCAACCTGCTGGCCCTGAACGCCGCCATCGAAGCGGCGCGCGCAGGGGAACAGGGGCGTGGCTTTGCGGTGGTGGCCGATGAAGTGCGTACGCTGGCCGGGAGAACCCAGGCTTCGGCGAACGAAATTCAGGAGATGATCTCGCAACTGCGTCAGGCCTCCAGTGCGGCGGTCTCGACCATGCAGAACGGTGCCACCCGCACCCGTGAGTCGGTGCAACAGGCTGTGAACGTCGCCGCCACACTGGGCACCACCGTCTTCAGCTTCGACGACATCGTCCAGCGCGCCCATCAGATCGCCGTGGCCGCCCAAGAGCAGAGCCACGTCACCCACGAAATCAACGAGCTGGCGGTGCGCATCCACGCCTCCAGCGAACAAAGCGCGCGGGACGCCGGCACCTTGCGCGAACTGGGCAAAGGCATGCAGTCGATCTCCGGTCGCCTGGGTGCACTGAGCCGCGGTGGCAACCAGGCCTGAGGCACCTTTGTCAAACCGCGACATCGCCGGTGGCCACACCGGCTTTTTCCCGGCTTCAACCTTGAAGCCATTGATCCGGATGTATTCGGTCCGTAGGAGCCGGCTTGCTGGCGAACGCAGTGGGTCAGTCGACATCTCCATTTCAGCGCCACCGCATTCGCCAGCAAGCCGGCTCCTACAGTGAGTGCGTGTGCATTCAGTGGAAATGGTGGTAGCCACACCGGCCTCTTCCCGGCTGAAGCCGGTCCCACAAAAAGCAGCGCGTATACCCTGTGGGACCGGCTTCAACCGGAAAGCCATTGATCCGGATGTATTCGGTCCGTAGGAGCCGGCTTGCTGGCGAACGCAGTGGGTCAGTCGACATCTCCATTTCAGCGCCACCGCATTCGCCAGCAAGCCGGCTCCTACAGTGAGTGTGCGTGCATTCAGTGGAAATGGTGGTGGTGACACCAGCCTCTTCCCGGCTGAAGCCGGTCCCACTAACAGCAGCGCGTGCATCCAGTGGGACCGGCGTCCGCCGGGAAGTCATTGATCCGAATTTACTCGGTCCGTAGGAGCCGGCTTGCTGGCGAACGCAGTGGGTCAGTCGACATCTCCGTTCCAGCGCCACCGCATTCGCCAGCAAGCCGGCTCCTACAGTGAGTGCGTATGCATTCAGTGGAAATGGTGGTGACACCAGCCTCTTCCCGGCTGAAGCCGGTCCCACTAACAGCAGCGCGTGCATCCAGTGGGACCGGCGTCCGCCGGGAAGTCATTGAT
>NZ_JBNNGV010000014.1:0-124370 GCF_050268485.1 Pseudomonas sp. NPDC078416
CAAGCACCCACACGAATTGCTTGATTCAGTTGTTAAAGAGCGGGTGGTTAAGATCTTTCGTCTCAACCGAGGCGCGCATTCTACAGCGTCTCTTGCCTCTGTCAAGCGGTTATTTTAAGAAGTTTTCAAAGTTTCCTTATCAACTTCAACCACTTGCGCTTCGTTCGACTTAACGTCTCACATCAGCGGGAGGCGAATTCTACAGCGTTACAACCTGCTGTCAACTACCTTTTTCACCGCTGTCGATTCATGCATCTGAACCGAAGCATTCCTCGCTGCTTACTTCGTCCAACTCTTTGATTATCAAGGAGTTTTCCGTTTCGTCTGCGCCGGAAGTGGGGCGAATTATAGACACATCCAGAGAGGCGTCAACACCTAATTTGAACTTTTGGTGAAAAAGCCAAAACCCTAACGAAATCCGACACTTCCTTCTGTTTATACAGAGACTGGCCGAATAGACACGCGAGAGCATCAGCCCTCAAAGAACGCCCGCGTCACGCAACTGCATTACCTCGGTGTCTGACAACCCCAATACGCTAGTAAGAACCTCCAACGTATGCTCTCCCAACAACGGCGGCGCACGTCGGTATTCAACAGGCGTCGCTGATAAACGGATCGGGCTGGCGACCTGAGGAACAGTCCCGCCCAATGCATGCGGCAACTCAATCTGTAAACCGCGAAACTGCACCTGTGGATCTGCGAATACCTGCGCGACATCATTAATAGGCCCACATGGAACGCCTGCCCTTTCCAGCGCCGTTACCCATTCAGCTGTGGTCTTGAAGACAGTAGCCTGCCGGATCAACGGGATGAGCTCGGCACGATGCGCTACGCGCTGCTTGTTACTCGCGAACCGCGGATCGCTGGCCCACTGCGGTTGCCCAGCCACTTCTGCGAATTTGCGGAACTGACTGTCATTCCCCACCGTGAGAATGAAATCGCCATCGGCAGTGGGGAAATCCTGGTAGGGCACGATATTCGGGTGAGCATTGCCCAGGCGCCTTGGCGATATGCCCGTCGTGAGGTAATTCATTGCCTGATTCGCCAGGCATGCGACCTGCACGTCCAGCAATGCCATGTCGATGTGCTGACCAGCCCCTCCTTGATCCCGATGCGCCAGAGCAGCAAGAATCGCAGAAGTCGAATACAGCCCCGTCAAAATATCCGTCAGCGCCACGCCGACCTTGACCGGTCCTGCGCCATCTTCCCCTTCGGGACGACCGGTGAGGCTCATTAGCCCACCGAGCCCCTGGATCATGAAGTCGTAACCTGCTCGCTTGGAGTAGGGCCCCGTCTGACCAAATCCGGTAATAGAGCAATAGATGAGCCTGGGATTTTCCAGCTGCAGCGATTCGTAATCCAGACCGTAGGCCTTCAGCCCGCCAACCTTGAAGTTCTCGATGACGATATCGGACTTCGCCGCCAGCTCCCTAACCAGCCTCTGCCCTTCAGGCCGAGTGAAGTCTATAGTGACGGACTGTTTGTTACGGTTGGCAGATAGGTAGTAGGCAGCTTCGGACGTGTTTTCTCCGCGCGGATCCTTCAGAAAGGGCGGTCCCCAGGCGCGCGTGTCGTCGCCATTGCCCGGGCGCTCGATCTTGATCACCTCTGCACCCAGGTCAGCCAAAATCTGCCCTGCCCACGGGCCGGCGAGCACCCTAGACAAGTCCAGCACACGCAAATGCGATAACGCGCCCATTGCAGGCTCCTTAATAGAAGGCCTGGATGCCGGTCTGCGCGCGCCCCAGGATGAGCGCATGGACGTCATGAGTACCTTCGTAGGTATTGACCACTTCCAGGTTGACCAGATGTCTGGCGATACCGAACTCATCAGAAATGCCGTTGCCGCCCAGCATGTCACGCGCCATACGCGCGATGTCCAGCGACTTGCCGCAGGAGTTGCGTTTCATGATGGAGGTGATTTCCACGGCTGCAGTGCCCTCGTCCTTCATCCGGCCAAGACGCAGGCAGCCTTGAAGCGCCAACGTGATCTCGGTCTGCATGTCAGCGAGCTTTTTCTGAATCAGCTGATTAGCTGCGAGCGGACGGCCGAACTGCTGACGGTCCAGTGTGTATTGACGCGCGGTGTGCCAGCAAAACTCGGCAGCCCCCAAAGCGCCCCAAGAGATGCCGTAGCGGGCGGAGTTCAGGCACGTGAAAGGCCCTTTTAGACCACGGACGTCCGGGAAGATGTTCTCTTCCGGCACGAACACGTTGTCCATCACGATCTCGCCGGTGATCGAAGCGCGAAGGCCGACTTTGCCGTGAATCGCTGGAGCAGTCAGGCCTTGCCAGCCTTTTTCCAATACGAAGCCGCGGATGTCCCCAGCGTCATCTTTGCCCCAGACAACAAACACGTCGGCGATAGGGCTGTTGGTGATCCACATTTTGCTGCCGGTCAGACGGTAGCCGCCCTCGACGCTCCGCGCACGAGTGATCATCGCGCCAGGATCCGAACCATGATTGGGTTCGGTAAGGCCGAAGCAACCAATCCATTCACCCGACGCGAGCTTTGGCAGGTACTTTTGTTTTTGCGCTTCGGTACCGAATTCGTTGATAGGCACCATGACCAGAGAGGACTGCACGCTCATCATTGAGCGGTAACCGGAATCGACGCGCTCGACTTCGCGAGCGATCAAGCCGTAACACACATAATTCAGGCCGCTGCCCCCGTACTGCTCAGGGATCGTGGCGCCGAGGAGACCTATCTCACCCATCTCGCGGAAGATCGCTGGATCTGTCTTCTCATGCCGGAAGGCCTCAAGCACACGCGGCGCCAGTTTGTCCCTTGCGAACTGTTCGGCGCTGTCACGAACCATGCGCTCTTCTTCGGTGAGTTGCTGATCCAGCAACAGGGGATCAATCCAACTGAAACTTGCCTTGCCGCTCATGATTCTCTCCTCACCAAATGCGCTTCCGGATCTCCCGGAAAAGTAATGAAGCGAGCCTAGGCCTGAACCCTTCATGGAGCAAACGACGATTTCGCATCATCTTGTGCTAATTTCTCACTCCGAAACACGCCATGCAGCAGCCGGCCGACCCTTTTAAGTGAGGCAAAGGTACATGCGTCGTAAAATTCCAAGCACCGCTGCGCTGGTGAGCTTCGAGGCCGCCGCGCGGCACGAGAGCTTCACAAAGGCGGCCGAGGAGCTTTCCCTGACCCAGAGCGCAATCTGCCGACAGATCGCGAGCCTGGAAGAGTTCTTGAATGTCGGCCTGTTCCGACGTTCAAGACGGGGCGTGAAGCTGACTGAGGCAGGCCTTTCCTACAGCCGGCGCATCGCAACGCAACTCGATGCCGTTGAACGCGACACGCTGTCGGTGATGGGCCATCAGGGCGTCAATGTGATCGAACTCGCGGTGGTGCCTACATTCGGCACGCAATGGCTACTTCCGCGCCTGAAAGATTTTCAGCAGAAGCACCCTGACGTCACTATCAACTTGACCAACCGCACGCGGCCCTTTTTGTTCGCGGATACCGAATTCGACGCGGCGATCTACTTTGGTGATGCTGATTGGTCCGGTACCGATTCTCACAGACTGATGGGCGAAAACCCGATGCCAGTCTGTAGCCCTGCACTGCTTGGGGCACGGAACAGCATCAGCGCTCAAGAACTGGCCGAGATGCCGCTGCTCCAACAGACCACTCGGCCCTACGCCTGGCGGCAGTGGTTCAACTCGCTGGACATGGGCGTGGCCCGCGACATGACAGGTCCGCGTTACGAGCTATTCTCCATGCTCGCGCAGGCAGCTATGCATGACATGGGTGTGGCGCTGATCCCGCCATTCCTTATTCAGCATGAATTGGCCGAAAAGCGCCTGATGATTGCCAACCCTCACCAGCTCTCAAGCACAAAGGCGTATTACTTGATGATTCCGGAGCGCAAGACGGAATCGGCGTCACTGAAAGCGTTTCGCGACTGGCTGATTCAGCAGGCGGAGACCTACTCGCTGCCCTGAACGCTCAACCGCAACCCGGACCTCTTCATGTAGTGCTCGTCTTTAAAAACCTACAGATATCTTGATATGTCGCATTTACGACACACAGTTCTATTTTGATTCAACACTTCAATAGTCATACAAATAGCGCCCTCCAGCAGGTTCTCTGTCATTTTCAATTTCTAGCGCTCGAATTCCTTTATCTGCGTTTAATTCGTCAAAACTCATATAAATCAAGTAGTTGATTGATTTGATGCGTCAATCGGTCACAGGGTGACTTGTAGTACATTTTTAGTTCAGTTACAGAAACCCTTGAAGGCCTCTGGTATCCCCTGCAAAATGCCGCGCCCGGCTGTTTTAAAGGGCGTAGTGATCGCAATTCCAGCCCTCGGGCCGTAGCGCGCTGGCCTAATTAAAGACAATAAGATCACGCAGGAGATTTGACGTGCACATTGGAGTCCCCCTCGAAACCCAGCTTGGTGAAACCCGGGTCGCCGCCACTCCCGAAACCATCAAAAAGCTCATCGCCCAAGGCCACACGGTGACTGTTCAGAACGGCGCGGGCATTGCAGCGAGCGTGACAGACAGTGCTTATGAGGCAGCAGGTGCATTGATCGGTAGCGCCGTTGATGCGTTTGGCGCCGAACTCATCCTCAAGGTCTCCGCTCCCAGCGAAGCTGAGCTGCTGCTGATCAAAAACGGCGCAGTGGTTGTCGGGATGCTCAACCCTTTCAATAACGACATGATCGCCAGGCTGGCTGAACGCGGGATCACCGCCTTTGCCCTCGAAGCCGCGCCACGCACCTCTCGCGCGCAAAGCCTCGACGTGCTGTCTTCCCAGGCCAACATCGCCGGCTATAAGGCTGTGCTCTTGGCGGCGCATCACTACCCGCGCTTCATGCCCATGCTGATGACAGCGGCCGGTACGGTGAAAGCAGCGCGCGTGCTGATTCTCGGAGCGGGCGTTGCAGGGCTGCAGGCCATCGCCACTGCCAAGCGTCTGGGTGCGGTCATTGAGGCCTCGGACGTACGTCCGGCGGTGAAGGAACAGATCGAGTCGTTAGGGGCCAAGTTCGTTGACGTCCCTTACGAGACCGACGAGGAGCGCGAGGCTGCCGTCGGCGTCGGAGGTTACGCCCGCCCAATGCCGGCCAGCTGGATGCAGCGTCAGGCAGTGGCCGTGCACGAGCGTGCCAAGCAGGCGGACATCGTGATTACTACGGCGCTGATCCCCGGTCGCAAAGCACCGGTGCTGTTGAGCGCTGACACGGTCGCGCAGATGAAGCCCGGTTCAGTGGTGATCGATCTGGCCGCGGCGCAAGGCGGCAACTGCCCGCTGACAGTGGCCGACCAAGTCGTGGTCGAGCACGGCGTGACCATCGTCGGCCACACGAATCTACCCGCCATGGTCGCGGCGGATGCATCTGCTCTTTATGCCCGCAACCTGCTGGACTTCATGAAGCTGCTCTTCACCCCCGAAGGACAGTTCCAGATCAACCTCGAAGACGACATCGTTGCCGCGTGCCTTATGTGCCGCGATGGCCAAGTCATCCGCAAGAACGGCTGAGGATAAAAATAATGGAAGAGTTCATCTCACCCGGTATCTACAACCTGATCATTTTCGTGCTGGCCATTTACGTCGGCTACCACGTGGTCTGGAACGTGACGCCTGCGCTGCACACGCCGCTGATGGCAGTCACGAACGCTATCTCGGCCATCGTCATCGTTGGCGCCATGCTCGCCGCAGCGCTGACAGTGACACCACTGGGCAAAACCATGGGCACCTTGGCCGTCGCGCTGGCTGCGGTTAACGTCTTCGGCGGTTTTCTGGTCACCCGGCGCATGCTGGAGATGTTCAAAAAGAAAGCGCCCAAGGTTAAAGACGAGGTGACCAAGTAATGAGCATGAACCTTGTCACCTTGCTGTACCTCGTTTCGGCAATCTGCTTCATCCAGGCGCTGAAGGGGTTGTCTCACCCGACCACGTCGCGTCGAGGCAACCTGTTTGGCATGCTCGGCATGGGCCTGGCTGTTCTGACCACGATCGGACTGGTGTTTAAACTGGCCGCATTGTCCACCGACGGTGCCAGCGCCGGCATTGGCTATATCCTTGTTGGCTTGCTGGTCGGCGGCACTGCCGGTTCGATCATGGCCAAGCGCGTCGAAATGACCAAGATGCCGGAACTGGTCGCTTTCATGCACAGCATGATTGGCCTGGCAGCCGTGTTCATCGCCATCGCTGCCGTGGTCGAGCCACAGTCGCTGGGCATCGTTCACCACTTGGGCGATCCGATTCCTGCGGGCAACCGTCTGGAGTTGTTTCTTGGTGCGGCGATCGGGGCGATCACGTTCTCCGGTTCTGTCATCGCCTTCGGCAAATTATCCGGCAAATACAAATTCCGCCTGTTTCAGGGCGCACCCGTGCAGTTTGCCGGTCAGCACAAGCTCAATTTGATCCTTGGTCTGTCGACGCTACTATTCGGCATCACGTTCATGCTGACGGGTAGCCTGTTCGCGTTCAGCATCATGCTGATCCTGGCCTTCGTGATTGGCGTGCTGCTGATTATCCCGATTGGCGGCGCGGACATGCCGGTCGTGGTGTCGATGCTCAACAGTTACTCAGGTTGGGCAGCAGCAGGAATTGGCTTCTCGCTGAACAACTCGATGCTGATCATCGCAGGTTCTCTGGTCGGGTCTTCCGGCGCGATTCTGTCGTACATCATGTGCAAAGCGATGAACCGCTCGTTCTTCAACGTGATCGGTGGCGGCTTCGGTGGGGCAACGGATGCCGGTGCTGCGAGCAGCACCCAGGAAGCCCGGCCGGTTAAATCGGGATCGGCTGACGACGCGACCTTCCTGCTGACCAACGCGGATACCGTGATCATTGTTCCCGGCTACGGGCTGGCGGTCGCTCGAGCGCAGCACGCGCTTAAGGAGTTGACCGAGAAGCTGACCCACGCGGGAGTCACCGTGAAGTACGCGATCCACCCGGTGGCTGGCCGGATGCCGGGGCACATGAACGTCCTGCTGGCGGAGGCCGAGGTGCCTTACGATCAGGTGTTCGAGATGGAGGACATCAACTCCGAATTCGGTCAGGCGGACGTCGTCCTGGTGCTTGGCGCCAACGATGTGGTCAATCCGGCGGCCAAGAACGATCCCAAGTCGCCGATTGCCGGCATGCCGATCCTTGAGGCGTACAAGGCCAAGACCATCATCGTCAACAAGCGCTCCATGGCCAGCGGCTACGCGGGCCTGGATAACGAGCTGTTCTATCTGGACAAAACCATGATGGTCTTTGGTGATGCCAAAAAAGTCATCGAGGACATGGTCAAAGCGATCGAATAACCGCTGCAAACCGCGATAAAACAACCCTCGGCGCAGGTCATGGCCGAGGGTTTTTTACAGCCCGGGTAAAAGTGTTTCTCGCGCAGAGGCGCTAATTAGAGCCTTTATTGCGACCTTGGTAGCGGGACGAACAAACCTCAAATCTCTAGACTTCGCTCACGCATCTTTGTCTGAGATTAAACAACATGCACCGTGAACGAATCCGTCTGCCTTCGCTGATGAGCAAGATAATGAGCGCGGCCGACGCCGCTTCCTTGATCAAGGACGGCATGACCGTCGGTATGAGCGGCTTCACCCGCGCCGGCGAAGCCAAAGCCGTGCCCCAGGCGCTGGCTGACCGGGCCAGGACAACACCCTTGAAGATCAGCCTGATGACGGGTGCCAGCCTGGGCAACGATCTGGACAAGCAGCTGACTGAAGCCGGCGTGCTCTCCCGTCGCATGCCGTTTCAGGTCGACAGCACCCTGCGCAAGGCCATCAACGATGGCACCGTGATGTTCATTGACCAGCATTTGTCGGACACCGTCGAGCAACTGCGCAATCGCCAGATCAAGGCCGTGGATATCGCCGTGATTGAATGCGTGGCGATCACTGAAGAAGGGCACTTGGTGCTCAGCACGTCAGTCGGCAACTCGGCGAGCTTCGCCATTCTTGCCGAACACGTGATCATCGAGATCAACCTCGCACAGCCTCTGGAGCTCGAGGGGCTGCATGACATCTATATACCCACTTACCGGCCAACGCGCCTGCCGATCCCGGTGCTCAAGACCGATACCCGAATTGGTAGCCAGGCCGTGAAGATCGATCCAGCCAAGATCGTCGGCATCGTGATCAGCAATCAAACCGACTCGCCATCGACCGTGTTGCCGGCTGACACCGACACCCAGGCAATCGCAGGCCACCTGGTCGAGTTCTTCAAGAACGAAGTGCGGCTGAACCGCCTGACCAATCAACTGATGCCGCTGCAGGCGGGGGTAGGCACGATCGCCAATGCCGTCATGACAGGGCTGATCGATTCACCCTTTCACGGCATGACCATGTATTCGGAAGTGTTGCAGGACTCGACGTTCGATCTGTTCGAGGCGGGCAAGCTGGATTTTGCATCGGGCTGTTCCATGACGCTGTCCGAGCGCAAGCACTCTGCGGTCTACGACAATCTGGACCAGTACAGATCCAGACTGTTACTGCGGCCTCAGGAAATCTCCAACCATCCTGAGGTCGTCCGCCGCCTGGGCATCATCGGCATTAACACCGCTCTGGAATTCGACCTGTATGGGAACGTCAACTCCACACACGTGGGTGGCACGCGCATGATGAACGGGATAGGCGGGTCAGGCGACTTCGCCCGCAACGCCCATCTCGCCATTTTCGTAACCAAGTCCATCGCCAAGGGCGGGGCGATCTCAAGCGTAGTGCCCATGGTCAGCCATGTGGACCATACCGAACACGACGTGGACATCCTGGTGACAGAGATAGGACTGGCCGACTTGCGAGGCCTGGCACCCCGGGAGCGTGCGCGGGTCATCATCGACAACTGCGTGCATCCGGCTTACCGCGAGGCGCTGAATGATTATTTCCGCCGCGCCTGCGCAATTGGCGGTCACACCCCGCATGTGCTGCGGGATGCACTGAGCTGGCACCTTAATTTGGAAGAAACGGGTCACATGCTGGCGATCTGAAAACACAGTTTGAGGGTAGTGACGACCTTTCGTCGTCACAGTTCGTGGCCTGAACGAAAATCCTGCAAGAACTGTACTGCTGTACGGGTGATTTCGCTTAGGTAAAACAGGAAATCAGCGATGCACGCACCCAAAAAGCACACATATGGTGCAGACCCATACAGTTGCCCCACTTCTGTACAAAACAGTGGTGTTTAACAGTTAACTGGAGCAGCACAATACAAATGAACTGTGTCTAGAGAGAGAAGGGCAATGAGAGGAATATTGTCACCAATCAAGTCACTCTCTAATCCCGCCACAAGCGGAAGGAAGAAGCATCATGGAACGCACCGTCAGTTCCGAACTGTTCTACGAAGACACCGCAAAAACCGCACAAGCCTCGTTGCCGCTGCGCATGTTCGCCAACCTGATGCTCTGGCAGCGTCGTCTGTCCAGCCGCCATCAACTGGCTCGTCTGGATGCACGTTTGCTGGCCGACGCCGGTATCAGCGAATCCCAGCGTTACGAAGAGCTGAGCAAGCCGTTCTGGCGCTAATCTAGCGTCTGCTGGTCCCAGGCCACGTGCCTCTCGCCAGCAACCCGAATTGTTCAAACAAAGCCCGTCAGCAGGTTACTGCTGGCGGGTTTTGTCGTTTCAGGCCAGCGCATAGCCTGTAAGCAAAACCAGTACAGTTTTGATTGTTTTCACGCGACACCCATACAGAACAATGTTTCCAGGCGATTTCAGCAGTAATGGTCCGCACGCCGGCTGCTTGCGTAAGGCGAGGATGGTTAGCGGGCTCGCTTATAAGCTAATCTTGCGCCACCTCGACCACGCACTCGCGAGACAGCTAAGGCTGAGCTTCCGATTTCACCGTCAGTGGTTTTCGAATCCCGTTATTTTGGAGTGCCCGTATGTCTCGCGTTCGCCTGTTGAGTGCCGCTTTCCTGATCGTTGCTGCTACCGGGGCCCAGGCTTCCAGTTTCGTTGTTACAACCGACACCATTGTCCGTGCGCTGGATGCATCGTCCAATGCCACGTCGAAAATCTCGTCCTCCTTTCATGACGACAAGATCGTCCTGGCCGCTCGCGACGACGCAGCAAGCTTCGTTGCCAGCGAAGGCGAGATCCGTGGCGTGAAGCTCCAGGGCGCCTTGCAACACATCCGCGAAGTCGCACCTGGCCTGCAAGCCTCGGACGCGCAACTCGCGCAAGCGATTCTTGCCATCTGATTCAGCTTCCCGACAGGTTTCTCAAACGCGCGCCCGGGTCTTTGCACTAGCTCTGACCAGGGTCTTGCGCTAGCCTTGCGACTCGTTTCGCAGAACCTGAACAGCCCTGAATAGCCATGCATTCGTTGTCTCGCTTAGTGCTTGCCGTCACCGCCACCTTGAGTATTTCCACTCAGGTTATGGCGTTCGATGTGACCACACAAAGCCTGGTCAAAACCGGATACGCCACCAGCCAGGTGACGACCGGGCCTTTCGATAGCAAGTTAATAATTGCCGCCCAGGATGATGCTGCAGTGTTTGTCGCCAGTGACGGCTAACTGCGAGGAGCACGGCTGGAATCGGCGCTGGCGTACCTGCGTCAATCCCGTCCAAAACTTCATGCAAGCGACCTTGAACTGGCGCAGGCAATCCTCGTCCAATAATCACTTTTTTGTAACTTCCGTATTTTGGAGACGTTCCATGCGTACCCCGTTGATCGCTGCCGCCCTCGGCCTGCTCTTGCTGACTGATATGGCACAGGCACAAACCCTGAAGGCCACCAGTAACATCGTCGTTCGCGCCCTCGGCCGCAGCATCGATTTCACCTCTGACACCACCTCCTCGGTGCGCAACTGGAAACTCGTGCTTGAAGCGCGTGACGATGCCGCCAGCTATGTCGCCAGCAACGGCGATATCCACGGCGCACTCCTCGACGCAGCCTTCATCACCCTGCGCGATCGTCTGCCTGAAGCACGCACTGCCAGTGATCAGGACCTCGCCGAGGCCATCCTCGCACTGTGAAACACCTCGCTGTCTGGCTGCTGACGTCGGCGCTCTCGCTGATTTGCACGAGCGCCTTCGCCGACCTCAGCCTGTCGCTGCATACCGACGGGCTCAGTCCTGCCCAACAAAAGGCCAGCCAGACATTGCTCGACGAAGCCATGGCGCATCTGCCGCCGCTGTTCGTCAGCAAGCTTGATCGCAAGGTCGAAGTGCATTGGACAGACGACATGCCGTCCAATGCCTACGGTCGTGCGGACGGTCCTTACCGGCTGGACCTGAATCAGAACCTGCTCGCAGGGCTGACTGACGGCAGCGCAGCAACGACCCGAACCAACCGTCCCCACGGCACCGTGCGCGAGGAAATGCTCGCTACGGTGCTGCATGAGCTGACCCACATTTATGATCACGCGCAGCTCTGGTCCCCTGAAGACCGCAAGCTGATCGTTGCCTGTGCCCGGCAGGGCAAGAGCGTAGGCAAGGTTGGCCTGCGTGACAGCTGCCGGGGCCAGACCGACCGACGCTTCACGTTGAGCGATGATCCGCGGCTTCTGGATCTGGCTGGCTGGCCGCAGTACGTCGGCCGCCGCGGTGACAGGGAAGAGCGCAACGGCCAGGTCGCGCGCAGTCCGGACATCTACGAAATCAGCAGCCCGCTGGAATTCGTTGCGGTGAACATGGAGTACTTCCTCCTCGATCCGGCTTATGCCTGCCGCCGCCCGGCCCTGTACGACTATTACAAGGATCGGTTCGACTGGGCGCCAGCGGCGAAGGATCAGTGTCCGACGTCCTATCCTTATCTCAACGCCGGGAACGACTTTGCCCGAGAGCCGCTGGGCAAGCTCGACCCCGAACGCGTATACGAAGTCGATTACCTGCTGGCCGAAGCCAACCAGAATCTGGCGAGCCGTTGGGGCCATAGCATGCTGCGGCTGGTGATCTGCAAGCCCGGTCGCCCGCGCGGCCCCGATTGCCGGCTGGATCTGGATCAGCACTTGGTGCTGTCGTACCGCGCCTTTGTAAACGATCTGCAGCTGTCCAGCTGGAGCGGTTTGACCGGCAAGTACCCGTCGCGCCTGTTTGTCCTGCCACTGGGTCAGGTGATCGATGAGTACACCAAGACCGAACTGCGCGGCCTGGCCTCGGTCCCGCTGAAACTGTCCCGCGAAGAGATCAACGGTCTGGTTCAGCATGCTGCCGAGATGCACTGGGCATACGACGGGGATTACTGGTTCCTGTCCAATAACTGTGCGGTGGAAAACCTGAAGCTGCTTCGCAGTGGCACTAACGATCCGCGGCTTGTCGGGCTGGACAGCATCATGCCCAACGGGTTGCTGGAAGTCCTGAAGGGCAGAGGGCTGGCGGACACCAGCGTGCTGGACGATCCGAAGAAAGCGCTGCGCATGGGCTACCGCTTCGACTCGTACCGAGACCGTTACCAGGCGATGTTCGATGTGTTGCGCAAGACCACCCGTGTCAAGCAAACCACGGTGGAAGACTGGCTGGCACTGACGCCCCAAGAGCGACGCCCTTATTTCGCTCAGGCGGATCTACGCACCAGCGCGGCGATGCTGCTGCTGGAACAGGCCGGGCTGCGTCGTCAGTTGTTGCTCGCGCAGGATGAGGTCAAACAGCGATACCTCAGTGCCGTGGAGCAAAAGGATAACGGCGTCTCCAGGGCGACTGGCACGCTGCAGGACATTCTGGCCAACAGCGGATTTCTGAGTCGCCCGGCGGAACTGCTCGGAAGCGGCGGCTACGGTCTGCCGCAGGAAGGCGAGTGGCAGCGTCTGGAAGACGAGAGCAGTCAGCGGCAGAAACAGCTTCAGCGGCTCAGCGGCGATCTGGACAAAGAGGTGAGGGCGCTGCTCGATCCCGACCGCGCTGCCGAGATTGCTGCGACCGAAGACAATCTCAAGCAAGTCGGCGAACACCTGCGGGCATTGCACAAGGCGTCGGGCGGGCTGGAGCTGCCTTGATCGTTCCCCAGATGCACGCTGCGCGATGACTCAGGCAGTTTCACCTGGCTCACCCGGCAGATGCTCGTCCAGGTGTAGCCAGGGCAGGCGGCTGTCGGTCCAGATGTGTCGATCGGCAGGCGTCAGCTCCGGGTGATCAAGGGTCGCGATGGTCACGTCCATGGTTTCCGGGCTATTGCGGCTGAACAGCGCGACCTGCGCCCCACAGTTATTGCAGAAATACCTGACGCACGTCGGCCCTGAATCATAGGCGGTCGGACTTCCCGCCAGCCATTTGAACGTATCGACAGGCACGCTGGTCCACGTCATCACGATGCCGCCTGACGTGCGCCGACAAATCGAACAGTGGCAGTGGGCAACATCATCCAAGGGCCCATCAAGCTGGTAACGCAGATTGCCACAATGGCATCCGCCGGTATGCAATTCACTCATGAGCACTCTCCCGGTTATGTATGGGTCTGACCGCATCCTGAGGTCGATAACTCAAACTCCCGCTCGTCAACTTCAGAAGTGCAACGAAAGCTGGCTGAAAGCTTCCCCGTTTAGCATCACCTCACCGCCGGCGACAGACCGGTCGGCCAGGACGAACGCGCTTGACGTTCTCCGGCCCATCTACAACAACAATTAGGTGATTCCCGATGCTTGCATGTGCCCTGCAGTACCCCCTCCGTACTACCCGACTCCACGCGCCGCTCGTCTTGAGCTGATCGATTCGTCTCGTCCGTTCCCACGCCGCGTAACGCTGGAGTATTGCTATGTTGACCTTCCTCGGCTTCGCCATGGTCGTTGCTTTCATGTACCTGATCATGAGCAAGCGCCTGTCAGCGCTGATTGCCTTGATCATCGTTCCTATCGTTTTTGCCTTGTTCGGTGGCTTTGCCTCGGAAATCGGCCCAATGATGCTGGCCGGCATCACCAAGCTGGCGCCAACGGGCGTGATGCTGATGTTCGCCATTCTTTACTTCGCACTGATGATCGACTCCGGACTGTTCGACCCGGCCGTGCGCAAGATCCTCAAGCTGGTGAAGGGCGACCCGGTCAAGGTGTCGGTCGGTACGGCGGTGTTGGCGCTGGTTGTCTCGCTGGACGGTGACGGCGCCACGACGTACATGATCTGCGTGGCCGCCATGCTGCCGCTGTACAGCCGTCTGGGCATGAGTCCGCGCATCATGGCCGGCTTGATCATTCTGGCCGGCGGCGTGATGAACATGACCCCATGGGGCGGCCCGACCGCGCGTGCGGCGAGTGCTTTGCATGTCGATCCATCCGACATCTTCGTGCCCATGATTCCGGCGATGCTGGCAGGCGTTGTGGCGATTCTGGTGATCGCCTACTTCTACGGCAAACGCGAGCGTGCGCGCTTGGGTGAGCTGCACTTGCCCGGTGACGAAGGCGATCACAGCGACATCAGCGTTTCCCAGTTTCCTGAAGCCCGCCGCCCCAAGCTGATCTGGTTCAACGGTGCTCTGACACTGGCGCTGATGGTCGCGTTGATCATGGGCCTGCTGCCGCTGCCGGTGCTGTTCATGATCGCATTCAGTATCGCGATGATCGTCAACTACCCGTGCCTGCAAGCGCAGAAAGACCGCGTTGCGGCCCACGCCGGCAGCGTGCTGGCGGTGGTCGGACTGATTTTTGCTGCGGGGATCTTTACCGGTATCCTGTCCGGCACCGGAATGGTTGACGCGATGTCGAAGAGCCTGCTGGCCGTGATCCCTGAAGCGATGGGTCCTTATCTGGCCGTCATCACTGCCGTGGTCAGCATGCCGTTCACCTTCTTCATGTCCAACGATGCGTTCTACTACGGCGTGCTGCCGGTACTGGCCGAAGCCGCTGCGCATTACGGCATCAGCCCGGTGGAAATGGCACGTGCCTCGATCGTCGGCCAGCCCGTCCACCTGTTGAGCCCACTGGTGCCTTCGACGTATCTGCTGGTGGCACTGGCGGGCATCGAGTTCGGTGATCACCAGCGCTTTACCCTCAAATGGGCCGTGCTGGTGTGCGTGTGCATTCTGATCGCTGCGCTGCTGATGGGGATTTTTCCGTTCTTCAGCAGTCTATAACGCAACTCAACGCTCCCTCTGACGCCGCCGCGCCAGCGGGAATACGAACGTTTAAAGGAATACGTAATGGAATGGCTGACCAACCCTGAGATCTGGGTTGCTTTCTTCACGCTGACTGCCCTGGAAATCGTGCTGGGCATCGACAACATCATCATGATCTCGATTCTGGTCAGCCGCATGCCCAAGGCGATGCAGCCGCGCACTCGCATCTTCGGTCTGGCACTGGCGATGGTGACGCGGATTCTGCTGCTGCTGTCGATCACCTGGGTCATGCGCCTGACCGACGACCTGTTCGTGGTCTGGGGCCAGGGCATTTCCGGACGCGATCTGATCCTGTTCTTCGGTGGTCTGTTTCTGTTGTGGAAGAGCTCTCAAGAGATTTACCACGGCATGGAAGGCGAGGAAGAGACGCTGGACGAGCCGAAAGGCAAGGGCGGCATGTTTCTGTACACCATCCTTCAGATTGCAATCATCGACATCGTATTCTCGCTGGATTCGGTCATCACCGCCGTCGGCATGGTTTCCCACGTACCGGTGATGGTCGCGGCGATTATCGTGGCTGTGCTGATCATGATGCTGTGCGCGGGCGTCATCAGCGATTTCATCGAGAAGCACCCTTCGCTGAAGATGCTGGCGCTGTCGTTCCTGATCGTCGTCGGTACCGTGCTGATTGCCGAGTCGTTCGATGTGCATGTGCCGAAAGGCTACGTTTACTTCGCCATGGCGTTCTCGCTGGCGGTCGAAGCGATCAACATCAAGATGCGCACGTCGATGGCTAAAAAGCGTGCGATGCAGGACCCGGTGAAACTTCGCAAGGACGTGCCGGGTCAATAACGTCCGCCGCGCGAACGTCAAAACAACGGGGCTGTGAATGCCCCGTTTTTTATTGGCAGGGCGCTAAGGTGGGGCTTTCAAACACCTGATTTGTTACAGATTTGTTTCAAGAAATAATCCGCTGTGCCATGCTGGCATTAAGGCCACAGGCCGACTAAAGCTTAGTTGAGCGCGCTGCCGATGCACCTCAAGCGCTTACGCTCGCTAGACGCTGGACCTTTTAACTTTGCCCGATGGGCAACCTACAGGGGGCTCTCCGTATGCTGACCCTGCTCGATTTGCTTTCCGCCGTCGCGCTGTTGATCTGGGGCACACACATCGTTCGGACGGGCATTCTGCGTGTCTACGGGTCGCAGCTGCGCCGTGTCATTGGCCAGAACATGTCCAAACGCCCGCTGGCATTTGTCGCGGGGATACTCGTCACCGCTGTGGTGCAGAGCAGTAACGCCACGGCGATGCTGGTGACGTCCTTCGTCGGCCAGGGCTTGATGGGCCTGACGCCCGCGCTGGCCATCATGCTAGGTGCCGACGTCGGTACAGCGGTGATGTCGCGAATCCTGACGTTCGACCTGTCGTGGCTGTCGCCACTGCTCATCTTTCTGGGCGTGATCTTCTTTCTGTCGCGCAAGCAAACCCGAGTGGGCCAGCTAGGTCGTGTTGGCATTGGTCTGGGCCTGATCATCCTCGCCTTGCAGCTGATCGTCACTGCCGCCGCGCCGATCACTCAGGCGGCTGGAGTGAAGGTGCTGTTCGCCTCGCTGACGGGCGATCTTCTGCTCGACGCATTGGTCGGCGCCATGTTCGCGCTGATTTCCTATTCAAGCCTGGCGGCCGTGCTGCTAACGGCGACTCTTGCTGGCGCGGAGATCATCAGCCTGCCGGTGGCGATCGGCCTGGTGATCGGTGCCAACATCGGCAGCGGTCTGTTGGCATTCCTCAGCACCAGCATGCAAAACGTCGCCGGGCGGCAAGTGGCGCTGGGCAGCCTGCTGTACAAGCTGATCGGCCTGTTGCTGATCACCCCGGTGCTGACCCCGCTGGTGGCCTGGATGGACACGCTGAACGTCAGCCCGTCGAGCCTGGTCATCAGCTTTCATGTGATCTACAACTCGTTGCGTTGCCTGATCATGCTGCCGACGGTGGGGCCGATGGGGCGCCTGTGCGCATCGATTCTGCCGCAGCAGGCCGAGATCAACGGCCAGACCAAGCCTCGCCATCTGGACCTGACTGCACTCGCCACGCCGAGCCTGGCGCTGGCCAATGCCGTGCGCGAAACCCTGCGCATGGGCGATCTGATCGACAGCATGCTCAATGCCATGCAAGAGGTGCTGCGTGGCAACCAGACCGCGGTCACTCAGGAAGTGCGCCGGCTCAACGACGACGTCGAGGTGCTCTACAACGCCATCAAGTTGTACCTGGCGCAGATGCCCCGCGACGACCTCAGCGATCAGGACAATCGCCGCTGGGCCGAAATCATCGAACTTGCGATCAATCTGGAGCTGGCCAGCGGGCTGATCGAGCGCATGCTGCGCAAGGTCCAGCAGCAAAAGACCTCGCAGCGCCGGTCTTTTTCCGACGTCGGCCTGGAAGAGCTCTCCGGGCTGCACGAGCAACTGATGGCCAATCTGCGCCTTGGCCTGTCGGTCTTCCTCAGCGGTGACCCGGAAAGCGCGCGCCAGTTGTTGCGCGAAAAACGTCGTTTTCGGGCACAGGAGCGGCGCCTGGCCCACGCCCATGTCAGCAGGCTGCAACGTAAGATCGTGCAGAGTATCGAGACCAGCTCCCTGCACCTCGAGTTGATTTCCGACATGAAACGCTTGAACTCGCTGTTCTGCAGCAGCGCCTACGCGGTCCTTGAAACCACTGACACAGGCGCCTTGTCCAGCGAGGGCAACGCGGATTAATCGTGGTGAACGCAGGGGCCGCTGCGAAGTCTGTTACACATACCGGCCCGCAAGGAAGCCCGTTTTTATGCGTTGCCTGCTGTTCGTTTGTCTGGTTCTGACATCCCTTTCTTCCATAGCCCTTGACCGGTTTCAGGTTGAGGGCTACGTGCTGCCCAACGGTTTGCAGTTGCTGCTCAAGCCTGCGGATAAAGGCCATGTTTCCATTCGTCTCGTCGTCGGCATTGGCTTCGATGACTTCAAATGCGAAGACAAAGAGCTGCCGCACTTGCTTGAGCACCTGCTCTTCAGCGGGATCGACAACAGCGGTGAGGGCGGCCTTGAGCAGCAGATGCAAGCGTTGGGCGGGGAGTGGAACGCGTTCACCAGCAACACCGACACCACCTTCGTCATCGAGGCGCCGGCGCAGAATCAGCGCAAGGTGCTCGACCTGCTGCTCAATCTGCTGACCCACGCCCAAATCAACCAAGCCAATCTGGACACCGCCAAGCGCATCGTCGCCCGTGAAGACGGTGGCCATTATTCGCATCTGCAACGCTGGCTGGACAAACGCGATCTGGGCCACGGCGCCAGCAGCCAGCTTGCCGTAGAGCTTGGTCTCAAATGCCCGGAGCGGCCCGAGGTCGATCACCTCACGCTGGAGCAGATCGAGAATATCCACGACAACTGGTACGCCTCCAACAACATGACACTGATCATCGTGGGCGACCTCGACAAGTTGCTGCCTGCGTATCTGGAGCGCACCTTCGGCCAGCTCAATGCGGTGGATCCTACGGAACACCCGCCGCTTCGTTCGATGACCGAAAAGGCCGATCCTGAGCGCACGCTGATCCGCGGCGCATTGGGCGATGGTGCGAAGCTGCATCTGCTGTTCCCCGAGCCGGACATGGGCGAGCAGCACGATGAAACCTGGGATCTGGTGAAGGCTTATCTGGACTGGGCGCTGTACAGCGAGCTGCGTCTGGACAAGGGTTATTCCTACGGACCATGGGCCGATCGCGAAGCGTTCGGGGACACCGGCTTTCTCAGCCTGAACGCCGATCTCTACCGCGAAGACGTCGATTCGGCCACTGCCGCAGTCCGCTCGATGCTGCAGCGGCTGCGCAAGGAAGGCATGGACCCGGCCACCTTTGCGCGGCTGCAGCAGGCGTCGATTGCCAAGCAGGCCTGGGCGGTTCAAGGCAATAGCGCGCTGGCCGACTATTACTGGGGTGCGCTGAATGATTACGACGACGGCCGCTTTCTGGACCCGGCCAAGCGAACCCGGGGCGTGAGCCTGGATCTGGCCAATCAGGCGATGCGTCAATTGCTGGCGCAACCCGGGTATCTTCGCGTTGAGGAGCCACTGCTCAGTTACGACGAGCTGTACGCCGTCGGATGCCTGCTGACGGCGCTGGTGGCGCTGCTGATTCTCTGGCGATGGCGGGTTT
Organism: Pseudomonas sp. NPDC078416; assembly: GCF_050268485.1. Classification (NCBI taxonomy): domain Bacteria; kingdom Pseudomonadati; phylum Pseudomonadota; class Gammaproteobacteria; order Pseudomonadales; family Pseudomonadaceae; genus Pseudomonas; species Pseudomonas sp. NPDC078416. The sequence continues at coordinate 19,144 of NZ_JBNNGV010000014.1, forward strand.
ACAAGAAGCGGCCGCTGTAAGCGAGGCGCTTGGCTCTGTAAGATTTCGTCGAAGTGGGCGCAGTCCGATTTTGGTTATTTTTTATACACCTCGACCTATACCTGAGAGCGACGCCCAAGATGCCGGACATTAACGCAATCATTCAGCACTCGCTGGTACAGCGCGTGCTGGAGTTCATCAAGCGCTACCCCGGGCTGATTGCGTTCTTCGGGTTCTGCTCAGGCATCGGCAGCTTCATTCTGGTGGATCGCCAGGCCAAGCTGGCGACCTGGATTGCAGCCATTCTGCTGGTGAGCTGGATCTGGCTCATGGTGGAAAACAGCGCGGTCGCCCTGTTCGCGAAAATGTTTAAACGCGAGATCCCGCAGCCGCTGTTGCGCTACGGCACTCAGATGATCCATCAGGAAAGCCTGTTTTTCGTCCTGCCGTTCTTCTTCGTCACCACAACGTGGTACAGCGGCCAGCTGGCATTCACCGGGCTGCTCGGGGCGGCAGGCCTGATTTCGATCATCGACCCGCTGTATTACAAATGGCTGGCGCCGCGTCGATGGCTGTTCATGGCCCTGCATACCCTGACGCTGTTCGCCGCACTGCTCACGGCGCTGCCGATCATCGTCCACCTGACCACGGCCGAGAGTTACAAGCTGGCGCTGGGCATTGCGATGCTGCTGTCCTTCCCGAGCCTGGCGTCGGGCTATCCGATCAACAACTGGAAACGCGGCCTCGGCGTGGTGGCCATGACACTGGCCATCGGCGGTGTAGGCTGGATGGCGCGATTCTGGGTGCCGCCGGCAACGCTCTGGCTGACCGAAGCAGCGATCAGTACGCGCTTCGATAACCAGAATCGCACCCCCGGCGAGAGCATTCAGGAGATCGGCGTTAACCAGCTGCGCAGCGCCGGGCTTTACGCCTACACGTCGATCAACGCCCCGCGCGGCCTGAATGAACGGATTTATCACGTGTGGCGCCACAATGGCGAGGAAATAGAGCGTATCGCTCTAGACATCAAGGGCGGTCGTGAGGAAGGCTACCGGGCCTGGACGCACAAGCAGAATTTTCCGCCGGACGTGCTCGGCAAATGGCAAGTGAGGGTGCTCACCGAGGACGGGCAGATGATTGGCGTGCTGCGCTTCGACGTGACTGAGCGGGATCAGCCGGCGGTCACTCGCAACAAGATCAAGCCGGCAGGCTTGAAGCCAGGCACCGACGCTGCGAAGCCGGATGATTCCGAGGCGAAAAAAACCGCAGACAGTGCGCCAGCCGAGAACCCATCTGCCCCGGCCAAAACCAACTAAGCTCGTTGCTATGACCCCACTGACCACCCAGGCTTCCTCCGCGCCCAAGGTTCCAGGACGCGTCTTGATGGACACTTCGAGCAATCCGGTACAGCTGCGGATTGCCGGAGACTGGACGCTCGCCCACTACCGCGAACTCAAACGCCAGACCGATGCACTGAGCGCCGGATTCGGTCCAGCCACCCTCGTGGACATGGACGAACTCGGCGCGCTCGATACCGCCGGTGCGTCGTTGCTGGTAGAGCTGCTCGGCGTGCAGCGCCTGCGTTTGCTGGCCGTGCAAGCGCCCAACCTGCCGGAATCCAGCCGCGCACTGATGCAGACCATCCAGAGCGCATTGGCTGACTATTGCCGGCCAGTCCGGGAGCCTGAAGCGGCCGTGGGGATGCAGCTGCTGGCGAGAATTGGCGCGGCGGTGGACGTGATCTGGAAGGACACGCTGCAGCTGCTGGGCTTCATCGGGCTCATCCTGCAGACCTTTGCCTCTACGCTGTTTCGCCCCCGGCGCTGGCGCACCACCTCCGTCATTGCTCACATCGAGCAAATCGGCCTGGACGCCGCGCCCATTGTGGCGCTGCTGACGTTCATGGTCGGCGCGGTGGTGGCCTTCCTCGGCGCCACGGTTCTGAAGGCCTTTGGCGCGACTATTTTCACCGTTGACCTGATCGGCTTCTCGTTTCTGCGGGAATTCGCCGTGCTGTTGACCGCCATCCTGCTGGCCGGTCGTACGGCCAGCGCCTTCACCGCGCAGATCGGCTCGATGAAAGCCAACGAGGAACTGGATGCGCTGCAAACCCTGGGGCTGAGTCCTACCGAGTTGCTGGTATTGCCCCGCGTGATCGCGTTGCTCATCTCGCTGCCCATGCTGACCTTTCTCGCGATGATCTGCGGCATCGTCGGTGGCGGCGTGGTCTGCGCTTTGTCCCTGGGTATCTCGCCGGCGATGTTTCTGTCGTTGATGCAGGCCGATATCGGCGTGCAGCACTTCCTCGTGGGTATCGCAAAGGCACCGATCTTTGCGTTCTTCATCGCCGCCATTGGCTGTCTGGAAGGCTTCAAGGTCGAGGGCAGCGCTGAGTCCGTTGGGGCTCATACGACGTCGAGCGTGGTGCAGTCCATTTTCGTGGTCATCGTGCTGGACGCCTTGGTCGCGATGTTCTGCATGGAGATCGGCTGGTGACCCGCCGTTGCGTACAACCCGTCGAGACGGTGATTGAGGTCCGCGGCCTGAGCAATCGCTTCGGCCCGCAAGTGGTGCACGAGGATCTCGATCTGGACCTGTATCGCGGGGAAATCCTTGGCGTAGTGGGCGGCTCCGGGGCAGGCAAGTCGGTCTTGCTGCGCAGCATTGTCGGGCTGCAAAGACCTGCATCCGGAAGTGTCCGCGTATTGGGTCAGGACTTGCTGAATCTGTCCGATAAAGCACGCTCTCAGGTGGAACGACGTTTCGGTGTGCTGTTTCAGAAAGGCGCGCTTTTCTCATCGCTGACCATCACGGAGAACGTCGCGCTGCCGCTGATTGAACACGCCGGGCTGAGCCGCCAGGAAGCCGAGCATCTGGCCGGGATCAAGATGGCGTTGGCCGGGCTGCCGCTGTCAGCGGCGCACAAGTATCCCGCGTCTCTCTCCGGCGGGATGATCAAGCGCGCGGCGCTGGCGCGAGCACTGGCGCTGGACCCGGACATCCTGTTTCTGGACGAACCCACTGCCGGGCTCGATCCGATTGGCGCCGGTGCGTTCGACCAGTTGATCCTGACCCTGCGCGACGCATTGGGGTTAAGCGTGTTCATGGTCACCCACGACCTCGACACGCTTTATACAATCACTGACCGAGTGGCCGTGCTGGCGCAAAAGCGCGTGCTGGTCGCAGACAGCATCGACAGGGTGTCTGCCACCAAGGACGCCTGGATTCACGAATACTTTCATGGCCCGCGCGGCCGCTCGGCCTATTCGGCGGCCACCCACCCACACGAGGTCTCATGATGGAAACCCGCGCCCATCACGTTCTGATCGGCCTGTTCACGGTCATCGTGGTCGCCGCCGCGCTGCTGTTCGGTCTGTGGCTGGCAAAATCCAGCGTCGACTCGGCGTTCAAGGACTATCAGGTTGTCTTTAACGAGGCGGTGAGCGGTTTGTCTCGCGGCAGTCCGGTGCAGTACAGCGGGATCAAGGTCGGTGACGTCGTGCAGCTGCGCCTCGACCCCCAAGACCCGCGCCGCGTGCTGGCGCAGATTCGCGTTGCGGGTGAAACCCCGATCAAGCGCGACACCTTCGCAAAACTGGCATTGGCCGGCATTACCGGTACATCGCTGATTCAGCTCAGTGGCGGCACACCGCAAAGCGAGGCGCTGAAGGGCGAGGGCGGCAACCTGCCGGTGATCATCGCCTCACCGTCGCCCATCTCGCGGCTGCTGAACGACAGCGACGACTTGCTCAGCGGCACCAATGCACTGCTGCACAATGCCAACGCGATGTTTTCTTCGAACAACGTGGAGACGCTGTCGCGCACGCTGCAGCATCTGGAGCAGACCACCGGAGCGATCTCCGATCAGCGCGACGACATTCGTCAGGCCCTGAAGCAGATGACACTGCTCAGCAAGCAGGCCGGCGCGACGCTGGAGCAGACCTCTACGCTGATGCGCAACGCCAACCAGTTGCTGACCAGCGACGGCAGGCAAACCATCGCCAGTGCGCAACAGGCGATGAAATCCCTCGAACAGAGCAGCCAGACCATCAACACGCTGCTCAAGAACAACCAGAATTCGGTGAACGACGGGCTGCAAGGGCTGGGCGAACTGGGCCCGGCGATTCGCGAGCTGCGTGAAACCCTCAGCTCATTGAAAACCATCTCGCGCAGCCTGAATGCCAACCCGAGCGGCTACTTGCTGGGCAGCGAGAAGAATAAGGAGTTCGAGCCATGAGGCTTGTCGGTCAGTCCATCACTCGGCTGTTATTGGCGGCCGCCGTGCTGTCCCTCGGCGCCTGCTCGATCCTCCCCGAGCAGGCGCCTTCAGACGTCTACCGGTTGCCAACGGCATTGCCGGCCAGCAAAGGGACCTCGCCCGTATCGTGGTCGTTGCGGGTGGTACGGCCCAAATCCAGCGAGACACTGGACAGCCCGCGTATCGCCGTCATCCCCCAAGGCAATGTCATCAGCAGCTACAAAGGCGCGCGCTGGAGTGATCCGGCCCCGGTTCTGCTGCGCAACCGCCTGACCGATGCGTTCTATCGCGATGGGCGAGTACAGTCGATCAGCACCGACGACAGTAATCTGCAGGCTGATTTTGAATTGGGCGGGGAGCTGCAGGCGTTTCAGAGCGAGTATCGCGGGGTCGCCATTGAAGTGGTGATTCGCCTTGATGCGCGGCTCGCTGATGATCGCCAGCGGATTGTGGCGAGCCGGCGCTTCGAAGTGCGTCAGCCGGTGGCCGACAAGCAGGTGTCGGCGGTGGTCTCGGCATTCGGTCAGGCCAGCGATACGCTGGCCGCCCAAATGTTGCGATGGACCGTTGAGCAGGGCGAGAAGCGTTACACCGCCGAGCCGAAGAACCAGTAGCAGACGGCGATCGCGGCGACCACACCGGCGAATTCCGCCAGCAGCGCGCAACCCACGGCGTGTCGCGCCCGCTGAATGCCTACGGCGCCGAAATACACCGCCAGTACATAGAACGTGGTTTCGGTGCTGCCTTGAACCGTCGCCGCGACGAGGGCCGGGAAGCTGTCGACGCCTTGAGTCTTCATGGTCTCGATCAGCATCGCCCGTGCCGCGCTGCCGGAGAACGGCTTGACCAGCGCCGTCGGCAGCGCATCGACGAAGCGGGTGTCCAGGCCGACCCACTGAATCACGTGACGAATTCCCTCAAGAATCAGATCCAGCGCGCCCGATGCGCGCAGCACGCCGACGGCGCAGAGCATCGCGACCAGATAGGGCAGCAGGTTCTTGGCGACGTCGAAGCCTTCCTTCGCGCCCTCAACGAAGGTTTCGTACACCTTCACCTTGCGAAGCGCGCCAACCACCAGGAACAGCATGATGATGCCGAACAGCGTCACGTTGCCCAGCACCGACGACAGGCTCGACAGCGCAGCGGCAGACAACCCGGCCAGTACGGCCATGAAGCCGCCCAGCAGCAACGCGCCGGGGATCAGGTAGGCGAGCACCACCGGGTCCCACAACTTGAGCCGCTGCATGAACGCCACTGACAGCAGACCGACCAGCGTCGAGGCGCTGGTGGCGAGCAGGATCGGCAAGAACACCATGGTGGGGTCGGCGGCGCCTTGCTGGGCGCGGTACATGAAGATGGTCACTGGCAGCAGCGTCAGCGAAGAGGCGTTGAGCACCAGAAAGAGGATCTGCGCATTGCTGGCAACGGTCTTACTGGGATTGAGCTCTTGCAGCGAGCGCATGGCCTTGAGGCCGATGGGTGTGGCGGCGTTGTCCAGACCCAGCGCGTTGGCGGCAAAGTTGAGGGTGATCAGGCCCAACGCGGGGTGGCCGCGTGGCACTTCGGGCATCAGGCGATGAAACAGCGGCGCCAGGACTTTACCCAGCCAGTCGACGATTCCGGCCTTTTCGGCAATGTTGAGAAAGCCCAGCCACAGGGTCAGGGTGCCGAACAGGAGCACCATGACTTCTACCGACAGCTTGGCCATGGCGAAGATGCTCTCGACCATGGCGGCAAAAACGCCGGCATTGCCCCCGACCAGCCATTGCGCCAGCGCAGATATCGCCGCGACCACGAAAAACCCAAGCCATAGGCCGTTCAGCATACAAATCCCCTCACAAGATGCGGCGATGATAACGGCGGGGGCAGAAACAACAAACCCCGGCCGGGGCCAGGGTTTGATGATTCACGCCAGACAGTAATTACTCGACCGTCGATTGACCCGCCGGCAGAGGGTCTTTGCCACGCCAGTGCGGCAGGGAGTTCCAGTAGCGCTCGCCCTTGGCGTCGTCGTACATGCCTTCCCAGCGGGAGATCACCAACACCGCAAGCGCGTTGCCGATCACGTTCAGCGCGGTGCGCGCCATGTCCATGATGCGGTCGACGCCGGCAATGAACGCCAGGCCTTCCAGGGGGATGCCCACGCTGCCCAGGGTTGCCAGCAGCACCACAAACGACACGCCCGGTACACCGGCGATGCCCTTGGACGTCACCATCAGGGTCAGCACGAGCATCAACTGCTGGCCGATCGACAGATCAATGCCATAAAGCTGCGCGATGAACAGCGCCGCAATGCTTTGATACAGCGTCGAGCCATCGAGGTTGAACGAGTAACCGGTCGGCACCACGAAGCTGCTGATGGCCTTCGGCGCCCCGTACGCTTCCATCTTCTCGATCACGCGCGGCAGCACGGTTTCGGAACTGGCGGTGGAGTAGGCCAGCACCAGTTCGTCCTTGAAGATGCGCATCAGCTTGAGTACCGAGAAGCCAAACAAACGCGCGATCAGGCCAAGCACCACGAAGGCAAAGAAGGCGATGGCGACGTACACCAGAATCACCAGCTTGGCCAAAGGCAGCAGCGAGGCGAAGCCGAAGTTGGCGACGGTCACGGCGATCAGTGCGAATACGCCAATTGGCGCGTAGTTCATGATCATGTGGGTGACCTTGAACATGGTCTCCGACACGCCCTGGAATACCTTCACCAGCGGATCACGCACTTCCGCATTCAGGCTCGACAGGCCCAGCCCGAAGAACACCGAGAAGAAGATGATTGGCAGCATGTCGCCACGGGCAACCGCCGCGAAGATGTTAGACGGAATGAGGTTGAGGATCGTGGCGACGAAGGCATGGTCATGCTGGACTTCGGAGGTGGTCTTCTCGTACTGAGAGATGTCCACCGTGCCCAGCGTGCTCATGTCGATGCCAGTGCCGGGATGGAAGACATTCGCCAGCAGCAGACCCACCACAATGGCAATTGTGGTGACGATTTCAAAATAGAGGATGGTCTTCAGACCGATACGACCAAGCTTCTTGGCATCGCCAACGCCGGCGATGCCAACGACCAGGGAGGAGATCACAATCGGGATAACGATCATTTTGATCAGACGGATAAAGATATCGCCCGCTGGCTGCAGGATGTTGCTGATCCACCAGGCTTTCTCGGTGCTGAAATGGTTCAGGAGGGCGCCAATGGCGATACCCAGGACCAGGCCGATGAGGATCTGCCAGGCGAGGCTCAGTTTTGCCTTCTTCATGTCATTACCTTGTTGTCATTGCCGGGACATCCCCCAACCACACGTTCATCATTGCGCTTGCCAGCAAGCGTGACGCCGCGGTCGCCGTCAGGGCTGTCTCGTAAGTGGCCGCAGGCGAGCATCCGAGCTCTGAGCAGGCGAAAAAGGCGCAACTATTCCCACGGTGACCGCCATCGTCTAATGCCGTAAACGACTACCCCATGCCGAATCGGCATGATGAAAATCAATCACTTACGCTGGGGTGCGCTAAAAGAGGGCGGATTTGCTTGACGCAGGAATGCTGAGAAGTGGCTAAAACGTCGCCTGTAGCGTGTTTATACAGGGCGTTACAGCAGCACGACGGACTGGCCGCGGATGGCTGGGTCGCCGTTTAAACGGGAAAATTTTGGCGATATACGGTCGTAGGAAACGTAGAAGGGGCTGTGTAGGACTCTCGAGGACCGGAGACCTTGTAGGACGTGGAGAATATTTGCGCCTCACAAGTCCACTGTCGGATAAAGGCTAAAACCGTATCGGACGATGGACTTGCGTTGCGACTTGCCTGACCCGGCCCACGTGTGGGAGTACTCCTTGTACACCTAGGACGCTTCAATCACTCCCTTGATCGTAACGCCCCGGCCCCTTGGTCATACGCGCACCGTCTTCGGGCTGCGCGTCTATCAGGAAGGTCTGTCAGGGACAGGTCTCCCATCATTCAAATCAGTACCAGTTCGGATCTTTCTTGAGCTGTTCTTTCAGAAGGCCTTGCATGCCTTCATCCGGTTTGCCCAGAAACCGGTAATCCGCATGGCGCGTCGGTGACTTGTCTGCGGGCAGTCCCGCTGGCACTTCAACCAACATCGCGTACGCATGGGACTTGTCCAGACTGAATGCCACGATGAGGCGCTTGTTGCGGCAAGTGTCCTGGGTTTCGCAGAGCGGCCCTACCAGATACTTGTCACCGTCTTCGGTCACGGCATTCATCTGTTCAGCGGCGCCGGAGAGATTGATCACCCAATCGGGCAATCGCTCTTCCTTCTTCACCACGCTCGACCACGTTTCGCGATACTCGGGATTCGAGCTCAAAAGCTCGTTCGCCCGAGACTGACCGTCGTTGGCCGCCATGGCTGTAACGCTGGCGCTCCCAAGGAGCGCCAATGTCAGTGCATGGAAATGCTTGAAGCCCATGTTCAGCCTCGGCCGCGACGGCCAAAGAAGAACGACACCACGAACATAACCAAGAAGACCACGAACAGGATCTTGGCAATGCCGGTAGCAGTACCTGCGATACCACCAAAACCAAGGACGGCTGCAACGATAGCGATGATCAGAAATGTGATTGCCCAACTCAACATGGTGAATCTCCTTACTGTTTATTGATTATTGCTACGTCGAGGCGTCGGGATGACCCTCGGGGTAGATCGCGTCTTCGACCCGGAGGATCAGAAAACCCAGCTTTGCTGACGTGGCGCTTCATCAGTAGTAGCGGCCGCATCATCAACTTGCATGCTCAAGGCGACGTCCGAGGCTTTCAGCGCACTTGCCTTGGCAAACGGTGCGGTGTGGGCGTGGGAGTAGTGGACCTGAGTCACTTCCTGATTCTGATTCCAGTGATTGAATTGCTGAACCGCAATGAGCGTAATCATCAACGCCAGACTGGCAAACAAAACCTGCTGCAAATGCAGAGGAGAGATACGCAGTTTGTTGGCGAGATGTTGAGCGTTCATTCAGCTGACTCCTGGCAATCTTGTCGGCCGTCTGTTCGGGCCTTTGTTACCAAGGATATTGCACGCTGTGTGCCAGCTTTTTACCAACCAATAAATCCTTTTAAATCAATAACTTATATTAGTGATTCAGAAGTGTCGTACACGCAAGCTGCACGATTGAACATTTGCCATCGTGCGGAATGCACGAATGGCCTGACACCACGCAGGCTGCCGAATTCATTCCGGGTAGTAATTCCGTTCTGATACCCGTCTTACGACCGCCGTGTAACGCTCTAACCCGCGCTGCGCGCTGTGACGCGCAGGGTGTCGGCATCGACGCCTTTGACCCCGCGAATGTTTCGCGCAATGTCGACCGCCAATTCCTTCTCGGCGTAGTTGGCCACCACACCGTCCAGCGTCACCACACCGTCTTTGGTCTCGACCTTGATGTTCAAGCCATCAAGGGTGCGGCTATATATAAGGCTGGATTTCACCTTGCTGGTGATCCACGCGTCGCTGAACTCTTCGCGAACACTGTTGGCCTGCAGCTCACTTTGCTCCTTGATCGCCTGAGTATCCCGGGCGCTGACGCTGATCAGGTTGTTCACCTCCGTCACGCCGTCCGTGTTGGTAGCCAGGCTTCCGGCCAGCTGCTTGGCATCCGCGTCTTTCGCCTGGCCCTTGAGGGTGACGACCCCCTGAGCGGCGCTGACATCGACATTCAACGCCTCGGTCACGCTGTTCCACAGCAACTTGGATTTGATGGTTGCTGTGAGCGTCGCGTCATCGAAACGCTGGGCCATGGTGGCTTTGGTGCCCGGATCGGCAGCGACCTGCGCATCGATTTCCAGCTGGTTATCAACCTTGTTGATCCCCTGAATGTCGCCCGCGATCTGCGCCGCCAGATCCTTGTCGACCTGGTTCTCGACCTTGCCCTTGAGGATTGCAGTGCCTTGTTCCACGTCCACGCTGATCTTGAACGGGCTCAAATGCCGGTTCAGGGCGAAGGCGGTCCAGATCGAACCCTCCTGACGCGCCTCGGCCAGTTGGGTTTGCAGATCGGCGGCCGCGGCGTGAGCCATGAAGGGTGTCATTCCGAGGAGGCTGGCAGTGGTGATGGCCAGGGCGATCTTCTTCAACGTGGGCATGGGAATCTCCAGACAATTGCAAAAAGGTACCTCTGGACAGACTGGTCTTTCGCCCAGATGTTCGGCGCGGCCTGATTTTGCCTGCATGAGGATCCGTGCCGACGGTTATTGGACGTAACCTGCCCTGGATCAGCGCATGACGGCTTTTTTCAGAAGATCGCTACCATGCAACGTTAATAATCAATCAGAATGAACCATGCAACTTGCCCGATTTTTCCGGGACTAACACAGACTATTCATTGAGGAGCGTAGGAAAAATGGAAGCAGCCGCTGAGAATCAGGGCCGTATTCTGCTCGTGGATGATGAATCCGCCATCCTTCGCACCTTCCGTTATTGCCTGGAAGATGAGGGCTACAGCGTAGCCACGGCCAACAGTGCGGCGCAGGCAGAGGCGCTGTTGCAGCGTCAGGTATTCGACGTGTGCTTCCTCGACCTGCGACTGGGTGAGGACAACGGGCTGGACGTTCTGGCGCAAATGCGCGTGCAGGCGCCGTGGATGCGCGTGGTGATCGTCACTGCGCACTCGGCCGTGGACACCGCCGTTGACGCGATTCAGGCCGGCGCTGCCGATTACCTGGTCAAGCCCTGCAGCCCGGATCAGCTGCGCCTCGCCACCGCCAAGCAGCTCGAAGTCCGCCAGTTGTCGGCGCGACTCGAAGCCCTCGAAGGCGAAGTTCGCAAACCAAAGGACGGCCTGGATTCCCACAGCCCGTCGATGATGGCGATCCTCGAAACCGCGCGGCAGGTCGCCAACACCGACGCCAACATCCTTATCCTCGGCGAATCCGGTACAGGTAAAGGGGAATTGGCGCGGGCGATTCACGGCTGGAGCAAGCGCGCCAAGAAGGCTTGCGTGACCATCAACTGTCCATCGCTCACTGCCGAGTTGATGGAAAGCGAACTCTTCGGCCATAGCCGGGGCGCCTTCACCGGCGCCAGCGAAAGCACACTCGGCCGAGTGAATCAGGCGGACGGCGGTACATTGTTCCTCGATGAAATCGGCGACTTCCCGCTCACCCTGCAGCCAAAACTGCTGCGCTTCATTCAAGACAAGGAATACGAGCGCGTCGGTGACCCGGTCACCCGCCGTGCCGACGTGCGCATTCTGGCGGCGACCAACCTGAACCTCGAGGACATGGTCCGCGAAGGCCGCTTTCGCGAGGACCTGCTGTATCGCCTGAACGTGATCACCCTCAATCTGCCGCCCTTGCGCGAGCGAAGCGAAGACATCCTGACGCTGGCGGACCGCTTTCTGGCGCGCTTCGTCAAGGAATACAGCCGCCCGGCGCGTGGCTTCAGCGAACAGGCGCGCAGCGCGCTGCTCAACTACCGCTGGCCCGGCAACATTCGCGAGCTGCGTAACGTGATCGAGCGGGCGAGCATTATCTGCCCGCAGGAAAAAGTCGAAATCACGCACCTGGGCATGGCCGAACAGCCGGCCAACAACGCCCCTCGCGTTGGCGCAGCATTGAGTCTGGATGAGCTGGAGAAAGCTCACATCGGCGCGGTGCTGGCCACCAGCGATACGCTGGATCAGGCCGCACGCACGCTGGGCATCGACGCCTCGACGCTGTACCGAAAACGCAAGCAGTACAACCTGTGACAGGGCGCCGATGATGTTTGCGATGAAGTTGCGCACCCGACTCTTCCTGAGTATTTCGGCCCTCATCACCGTTGCCCTGCTGGGGTTGGTGCTGGGGCTCGTCAGCGTCATGCAGATGGCCAAATCTCAGGAATCGTCGATTCGGCACAACTTCATCACCCTCGATATCGGCCTGAAGCTGCGACAGAACCTGGGCGACCAATTGGTCATGATGCTCAAGGACAGCCCCGATCAGGCGTCGATCAAGCGCAATCAGGAACAGTTCCAGAATCTGCTCGATCAGGGCATCGAACATGATCAGCAAACCGGCGTTCCCAGCGGGTTCGAAACGGCCCGGGTGAACTATGCCCGCTTCGTCAAAACCATCGAGCAATCCACCGAGCATGGTGACGCGATCCGCGACAATGAGGCCGTGACCGAGGCGTTCAACACGTTGCGCGATGGCCTGCTCGACGCTCACCGCCAGGCGCTGGTGAACATTAGCCAAGCTGAAAGCGCCTCAAGATCGCGAGCGCTCTGGGTCTCGGCGCTGCTAGGGCTGGTGGGACTGGCGGTGCTGGTTATCGGCTTCGTCACCGCCCACGGCATTGCCCGGCGTTTCGGCGGCCCCATCGAGCAGTTGGCCAAGGCGGCGGACCGCATTGCCCAGGGTGATTTCGACGTCACGCTGCCCACGTCATCATCGGACGAAATGAACCTGCTGACTCACCGTTTCGGCATGATGGCCGACGCATTGCGCCAGCATCAGAAAACCAACGTCGATGAGCTGGTCGCTGGCCAACAGCGCTTGCAGGCGGTGCTGGACAGTATCGACGACGGCTTGCTGATGATTGATCGCCAAGGGCGGCTCGAACACCTGAATCCGGTCGCGCAGCGGCAATTGGGCTGGGAAGAAAGTCGCCTGGGCCAAGGTCTCGGCGAAGCGTTGCAACGTCCGGAGCTGGACGAGCAGTTGTATCTGGTATTGCGCGGCGGCACGCTGGAACGGGCACCCGATGACCTGTCCATCGAGATCGACGGAGAAGTCCGCCTGCTGACCTACAGCCTCACGCCAGTCAGCCACACCAAAGGCCACATCGTCGGCGCCGTGATGGTGTTGCACGACGTCACCGAGCAGCGGGCATTCGAACGCGTGCGCAGCGAGTTCGTGCTGCGCGCTTCCCACGAGTTGCGCACGCCCGTCACCGGCATGCACATGGCCTTCGGCCTGCTTCAGGAGCGCGTGCATTTCCCGCCGGACTCGCGCGAGAAGGACCTGCTGGACACCGTCAACGAAGAAATGCAGCGTCTGATGCAGTTGATCAACGACCTGCTCAACTTTTCGCGCTATCAGAACGGCCTGCAGAAGCTGACGCTTGAACCGTGCGATATCAGCGAATTGCTCGAATCGGCGCGTCAGCGCTTTGCCGACACCGCCCACGATCAGGACGTCATGGTGCTGCTGGAAACCCAGGAGCCGCTGCCGCGTGTGCAGGCCGACAAAGCGCAGCTCGACCGGGTGCTCGACAACCTGCTCGACAATGCTTTGCGCCATACCCCGAAATCGGGCCTGATCCGCTTGCAGGCGCGGCGTCATGGCGAGCGCTTGATCATCAGCGTGGAAGACAATGGCGAAGGCATTGCCTACGGCCAGCAGGCCCGAATCTTCGAGCCGTTCGTGCAGGTCGGACGCAAGAAAGGCGGCGCGGGCCTGGGGCTGGCCTTGTGCAAGGAAATCGTTCAGCTGCACGGCGGACGGATGGGCGTCTATTCCCGACCGGGGCAGGGCACGCAGTTCTACATGGCGCTGCCGCTCTAGACCAGCACGCTACGCCACATCATCCGCACGACGCCCGGCGCTGCGCCTGCCGCCGGTCACCAGCTCAGTAAACTTGGTCGCGCTCAGCGGCCGGGCGAACAGCCAGCCCTGACCATAAATCACCCCTTCGCTTTTCAGCAGCATCGCCTGGGACTCAAACTCGATGCCTTCGGCGATCACCCGCAGTTGCAGCGCATGGGCCATGCGAATGATGTGCGGCGCCACGCCACTGCTCGCGGCATCGTGCCCGAGGGCGTCGATAAACGCTTTGTCGATTTTCAGGCAATCCACCGGCAGCGTCTGCAGGTACGCCAGACTGCAATAACCGGTGCCGAAATCGTCGATCAGCACCTGATGGCCCCGATCGCGCAGCGCCTGGAGATGGTTGCGCGCGACTACCACGTCCACGAGGCCGCGTTCAGTGACTTCAAATGCAATCTGCCGAGGCGCCACCCGATGCAACGCCAGCAGCTTCGCCGTCACTCGGCCGATGCGTGGGGCCATCACGTCGCACGCCGCCAGATTGACCGACACGTACAGGTGCGGATTGGCGCGTAGCAGCTGGCCCAGCTGTTCAAGCAGCTGCTGAAGCACGAAGTCGGTGATCTGACGGATCTGCCCGGTGTTTTCCGCGAGCGGAATGAAAAGGTCGGGGCTGGTCAGCGTGCCGTCCGGTCGTCGCCAGCGCACCAGGGCCTCAGCGCCCACGCACAGCCGCGTGTTGAGATCAAAAATGGGCTGATACAAAACCTTCAGCTCGCCGCGGCGCAGTGCCCCGTGCAGCTCACCGCCCAATGACTGCCGCTGACGCACCAGTTGCAGGACGAGAATGCCGATAAACAATGAAATCAACAGGCTGGCCGGGACCAGCAGCCACCACGCACCGGTGATCTTCTGTTGCAAGGCACTGCGCGGCGTAATGAGGACCAGTTGATATTCCGGGCTCTGGGTCGGCATCCGGTAGACGAGCTTGTCCTGGGTGGTCATCAGCGTTTCGGTGGAGGTCGGCGACCAGTCCGGCGTGGGCGGCCATGTCTGAGCCGGGCCCAGGACCGGGACTGCTTTGGACCCGCGATCCAGCACCACCACCAGACTGCCGCCCGCCGGCAGGTCAACCACGTCAGTCAGATGGCCGCGGGAGGTGGAAACACGAAACTCCCCGCGCCCAAGCATCAATGAAGCCAGGTTGTCGTCAGGCTGGGTAGAGGTGTTGAGCCAGTAATCGTAGGTGGGGCCGCGAATGTCCGGCGGCCTGGGCTTGCCAATCAGGCTCTGGCGCGTCCAGCTGGAACAGAACTGGCTTTCGCTGACGTACGCCACTTCGTAGATAAAGCGGTAGCGCGAGTTCACCTGACGCAACTGCTCGATCATCTCGGGGCTGCAACCGCGCAACGGCTGCGCCTCAAGCTGATCGAGCCCGGCTCTCAACTGGCCGAACAACTGCTCCAGCCGCACCAGAAAGCGCTCGCCCTGTGCATTCATCTGCGCACGTTCGTCCTGCCGGGCCTGATGCATCGCCAGACCAAAGCTGCCCGCCAGCAAGACGGCCGCGCTTAACAGCGCGGCCAACAATGCCAGAAGCCAGGGACGGTAAAGGAAAGAGCGCAGTCGCGGCGTCGCCGTGAGCATCGACAGTCATCCAGAGGGTGGGATTTCCATAACCACTGAGGTATAGCAACAAGCGCAAAAATAGTCCGGAAAAAACCGACAATCAGCGGAATTTAGTGCCTGAAGTTAAGCACTTGCAGCATAGCTGCACTTTGCAGATCCGGCTCACCGTCAAATTTTTGTGGTCGGTAATGCATCTGGAACGAAGCCAAGGTGTGACGGGTTGCGATGTCCAGCTCTCCGGTCTGCGGCGTCGGGTAACCCAGCAGCGCCAATTGCTGCTGGAACCATACGATATTCGGCACGACGCCCATCAACTGGGTCTGACGCTGTGCGACCTGCTGTTCATCCGGCCAGATGCCCAGGCCTTCCTGGGCCAGCCGCTTCCACGGGAACAACGGTCCCGGATCGAGCTTGCGCAAAGGCGCGATGTCGCTGTGACCAATGACGTGACGGGGTTCGATGTGATTGCGTTTGACGATGTCTTTGAGCAGCACGATCAGCGCTTGAATCTGCGCCTCGCTGTAGGGATACCAGAGCCGGCCCGTCGGCGTGTCGCGGTAGCCCGGATTGACGATCTCGATGCCGATGCTGCTTGAGTTGAGCCAGGTGCGCCCGTCCCATTCGCTTTCACCGGCGTGCCAGGCGCGCTGGGATTCGTCGACCAGTTTGTAGGTCGTGGCTGGCCCGTCGCCGATCAGGTAATGCGCGCTGACCTCACCGTGGGTGAGCAATGCCAACGACCGCTCGAGGGAGGCAGACGTGTAATGAACCACCACGAACTGCACGCGGCTGTCGAAGTTGACGGAAGGGTGGGTGGTGTCGATCTTCGGGCCGCTGCTGCAAGCGGTCAGCAGCAACAACAGAAACAGGGCAGAAATAGACTTCATGGCGGCACGACGTGTGGGCAAATAATGCAACAGTGTAACGTAACGTTGGCGGCGCATTCAAAATGCATTATGCCCGCGCGGCCAACCAGACGAACCGTTCAGCCGTGCTCGATCCGGTTACGCCCCTCGTGCTTGGCACGGTACAGCGCCTGATCCGCACGTTTGAGCACCACATCGCTGCGCTCACCGGGAGCAAACAGCGTAATGCCCATCGACACCGTGACCGTCACCCGCTCGCCCTTGAAGTGAAACGGGCATTGTTCAATGCCTTCGCGCAGACGCTCCAACAGCGCCAGCCCCTCACCCATCGGCGTGGTCGGCAGCAGGATCACGAACTCTTCCCCGCCAAAACGCGCGATGAAGTCAGAAGCCCGCAATCGCTTTCTCAACTGACCGGCAATGATCTTCAAAACCTTGTCGCCTGCCAGGTGGCCGTAACCGTCGTTGATGCGCTTGAAGTGATCCAGGTCGAGAATGCCGAGCAGCAGGCTCGAACGCTTCCTCTGCAACTGGTCGATCTCATGCTCCAGCCGTTCGTTCCACGCCGCGCGGTTTGGCAAGCCTGTCAGCGTGTCGATCAGCGCCTTCTGCCGTTGCTCTTCCAGGTGAGCCCGAAAGCCCAGCGCTTCCTGCTCCATCGTGGCCACGCGACTGGAGAGGGCTTGCAGGCGGGTGGCGACTTCCTGCTCACGCTGATCGCGTTGCTGCTGATGATGATCCATGGTGCCAATCAGCCCTTCGAGGCGGCTCTCCAGCACGTGTTTCAAGCTGTCCAGGTCGGCCGCCTGCTGCACGCTGGTTTGCAGGTCATCGACGTGCTCGCGCAATTGATGGTCCAGTTGACGCGACGCCGAGTGCTGATCGGCATGGTCTTCGCTGGCAGCCAGCAAGCCGCTCTGAAACGACTCAAGGCGCTCGTTGAGCTGCTTGAGGTAGGCCTGGAATTCGTGCTGGCCGCTGTCGGTGATGGCGAGCATCAGCACAGCGAGATCGTCAAGGATCGGCAGCAATTCGTACCAGTTAAGCCCATGCTCGAGCCGCGCGCGCATGGCTTCGGCTTGCGGGCGATGGTATTCGGGCAGCGTTAGTTCATCGAGCAGCCCTAGCAGCGTCTCTTCGATGTGGGCGGCGACTGAGCTGTAACTTGGCTCGGGCGAGGAGGGCAGCGCGTAGGGACCGTCTTCTTCGGCGGCGATCCCGTCAGGTTCTTCGTCTTCAGCGACGATCTCGGTCTCGTCGGCAATAACGACGGCTTCAGCAGCCTCTTGAGGCTCCGGTGAGGACTCTTCAGGTACCGGCTCGGCTGCTTCATCGTCTGCCGCCTCAGCGGCGGAGGGCTGCGGGGCGTCAGCGGTGTGGAGCGATGCTTCAGGCTCTGCGGTTGTCTGGTCAGCCGGCTCGGGATCGGGCTCGGAGGTGACCGGCTCTACTGCAACTTCCGGGTGAGGCTCCGGAATAGAGCGCGCGGGCTCTTCGGCGACAGAGGGACGAGCCGACAGGACAGCGCTGCGAAGTTCAGCCTCCAGCTCAGTGTTCTCTGGCGCCGCCTCCGGCAAGGCAGCTGAATGCTGAGGCGCATCGTCAGAAGCCCGCAGCGTCGGCCCGGCCGGCTCGGTAACTGAATGGGGCAACGGGGCCGACTCATCACCCTCGCCGCCAGCCTCACGGTGACTGCCGAACAATCGCTGCAGAAAACCCGGACGGGACGCTTCATCCGGGTGCTCGATCTGCGACAGCGCCTGCCCCTGAAGTCCGCTTAACTCACTTAGTATCAGCGGCAGCTCACGGGCTTGGGTGATGCGATCTTCCAGACTCTTGGCAAAACGCTTGAGGGGCCTGCTGACGTCCTTCGGCAACGGCAACGCCTGCAACTGCGCAACCAACGACGTCAACGCCGTGCCCATTTGCTCGACGCGCTGCTCGCGACGCTGTTCAGAATCCAGCACCGCTTTTTCCAGGCGCGGAATCAAGGCAGCCAGGCCTGCGTCCATGTCGTCCTTGCGAACGATCTCGCGCATTTCCTTCATGCAGGCATCAACCGCCTTGTCGGCACCTTCTGCCGCCAGGCTGCTGCGCACGAGGCCTCGACGCAGCAAGTCGAGCCGCGCGTTCCAGCGCCGCTCCAGTTTGTCTTGTTGCTCGATGCTCTTGAGGTACTTTTCTTTCCAGCGCTGCGCTTCGTCGGTCATTCCACAGGTCCGCGAGGAGATGTGCTTGTTATCGGCAGCGAGTCACCGATTAATGAGGCCGGCAAGCGAATCTCCACCGCGACGGGCAGATGATCGGAAATGGGCTGCGCCAGCACCTGCACTTTTTCAAGGGTCAGGGTCGGGCTCAGGAGAATGTGGTCCAGGCATCGCTGGGGACGCCAACTGGGGAAAGTCGCCTCGATCTGCGGTGCAAGCAAGCCAAGATCGCGCAGTGGCGACGTTTGCAGCAGGTCATTGGCGTGGGTGTTCATGTCGCCCATCAGTATCTGATGGCGATAGCCGCCAATCAGTTCGCGAATGTACGCGAGCTGCCGTGTGCGGGTCCGCGCGCCCAGTGCCAGGTGCATGACCACCACGACCAGCGCATCCGGACCTTCGCCGAAACGAACGAGGATGGCGCCACGCCCGGCAGGGCCTGGCAGCGGATGGTCTTCGATGTCCCACGGACGCAAACGACTGAGCACGCCATTGCTGTGCTGGGCGAGGCGTCCGAGGTTTCGATTGAGTTGCTGGTGCCAGTACGGAAACGAACCGAGCTGGGCGAGGTGTTCGACCTGATTGATGTAGCCCGAGCGCAGGCTGCCGCCATCTGCCTCCTGCAACGCGACCAGATCATAGTCACGCAGCAGATCGCCGATCTTCTGCAGGTTACCGGCTCGACCGTTATGGGGCAGCAGATGCTGCCAGCCCCGAGTCAGGTAGTGCCGGTAGCGTTCGGTGCTGTTGCCCACCTGGATATTGAAACTGAGCAGGCGAAGCCGACCGTCGGCCGGCAGGCCTGTCTCGTGAAGATGGTGCTCGTTGACCTTCGGCGTGTGCCGGGCAACAACCCGTTCAGTAGTTCCCCAGCGCGCCATGGTCAGCCCTTACTTGGCGGTCAGCGTCGTACGTTCTTTGGCGATCAGCTGATCGGCCACTTGCAGCGCTTGCTCGGGACCACCGGCAGTGCCGAGATCAAAGCGGTACTTGCCGTTGACGATCATGGTCGGAACGCCCGTGATTTCGTACTTCTTGGCCAGTTCCTTGTATTGGGCGATCTTGCCCTTTACGGCGAACGAGTTGAAGGTTTCGAGGAACTTGGTCTTGTCGACGCCTTGGGTGGCGACGAACTCGGCCATGTCGTTCGGGTCAGTCAGACGCTTGCCGCCTTTCTGGATTGCGTCAAACACGGCCGTGTGAACTTTCTTCTCCACGCCCATGGTGTCGAGGGTAATGAATAGCTGGCCGTGAGCGTCCCAAGGGCCGCCGAACATGGCGGGGACGCGGATGAAATGGACGTCAGCGGGAAGTTCTTCGACCCATGGATTGATGACCGGCTCGAAGGCGTAGCAGTGCGGGCAGCCATACCAGAACATTTCGACGACTTCGATCTTGCCCGGCTCGGAAACAGGAACAGCGCTTTTCAGCTCGACGTATTGCTTGCCGGCTTCGATGGGCTCTGCTGCTTGAGCGGTCAGACCGAACAGGCTGGTGAAAATCAGAGCGGCGCTGAGAATCAGATTACGCATGCTTAACTCCTGGGCATGGAAGGTCACTTCGGTGGCCGCGGTTCGACCGGCCGAGGTGATATGAGTTCGCAAGTGTAACGCCTGCGGCCACAAAAAAGGGCAGCCGTTCGCTACCCTTTTTGGCCCGTCCGGGCAGGTCTGTCGGCATTTTGTTTTACCAACCGTGTCCGTCAGGATCGCGCGCCAGAGGCTCAATGCAGCCCTTGAATGTACGCTGCCAGCGCTTCGATATCCTTGTCACTCAGTTTCGCGGCGATGGTACGCATGACCAGGGTGTCGCCGTCATTGGTGCGCTCACCTTCGCGGAACGCGGTGAGCTGTTTCTTGATGTAATCGGCGTGCTGCCCGCTCAGGTACGGGAAGCCTGCCGTTGCAATGCCCGCGCCGTTTGGTGAGTGGCAGCCGATGCAGGCCGGCATGCCCTGATCGAGCTTGCCGCCGCGAAACAATACTTCGCCACCGGCGACCAGATTGGGATCGGCAGCGCCAACACTGCCTTGCTGGCCTGCGTAATAAGCGGCGATGTCGGCCAGGTCCTGATCGGTGAGCGGGTTGAGCTGACCGGTCATTTCCAGCACGATACGTTTGCCGTCTTTGATGTCGTGCAGTTGCTTGAGCAGATAGCGCTCGCCCTGGCCGGCGAGCTTCGGAAAAATGGGCACCAGGCTGTTGCCGTCGGACCCGTGGCAGGCGCCGCAGATCGCTGTTTTCGCTTGGCCGGCGACCGGATCGCCCACGGGCGAGTCAGCGGCCTGCACGAAGCCATTCAGGCTCAAGGTCAACAGCAGGCTCGACAGAAATGCGTTCATGGGTTGATCCGATGCGGCTGAAAGTGCGGCCCTCATGATGGACTGTCTTGAGAGGAGGCGGCCTGGTTCTGGACGTTTCGGTGCACATGCCAGGCGGGTTCTCGCGTCGGCAACACCCTTGCGGGGGCAGGACAAGGCACACATGAAAATCTGCGGCATTATATACTCGCGCCCATTGAACGGAAAAAGACACCCCGTTGCCGCGCACGTCGCAACGCCCTCACCGGATATCCCATGCAACTCAAGAACCCTATTCTCGGCCTGTGCCAACAAGCCAAGTTCATGCTCAGCGCTGCCAAAGTCGACCAATGCCCGGACGACGAAGGCTTTGAAGTCGCATTCGCCGGCCGCTCCAACGCCGGTAAATCCAGCGCGCTGAACACCCTGACTCACGCCAGCCTGGCGCGCACGTCAAAAACCCCTGGCCGTACCCAGCTGCTGAACTTCTTCAGCCTGGACGACGACCGCCGTCTGGTCGACTTGCCTGGCTACGGTTATGCAAAGGTGCCTATTCCGCTGAAGCTGCACTGGCAGCGCCACCTCGAAGCCTATCTGGGCGGTCGTGAAAGTCTGAAGGGATTGATCCTGATGATGGACATCCGCCACCCGATGACTGACTTCGATCTGCTGATGCTCGACTGGGCCATCGCCAGCGGCATGCCGATGCATATTCTGCTGACCAAAGCCGACAAGCTGACCTTCGGCGCGGCAAAAAACACGCTGCTCAAGGTCCAGTCGGAAATACATCGCGGTTGGGGTGACGCTATCACCATCCAGCTGTTCTCGGCACCCAAGCGCATGGGCCTGGAAGAGGCTTACACCGTGCTGGCTGACTGGATGGAACTGGAAGACAAGGCACCGGCGGCCTGAATCGCAGGCAAAAAAAACCCCGGACTTCATGTGGGGAGGGGAAGTTCGGGGTCCAAGTCCAGACCTCTCGAGAGGGGTCCGGATATCTGCCAACACTTAACACAACATAGGAGCATGAATGGCTACGTCAGCCATTCGCAAACTCAGACCGGGATTTGTCCGATGAAGTTCAAAACCGGTGGAAATTAATGGATGGCGTGGTTCCGATACCGCGCAGAATCGGAACCACAAGGCCGTATTAATGTGCCTCGTCCCAGTTGTTCCCCACACCCACTTCAACCAGCAGCGGAACATCCAGATCGGCCGCGCCGCTCATGTGCACGCGGATGTCCTTGCTGATCTGCTCGACCAGATCTTCACGCACTTCCAGCACCAGTTCATCGTGAACCTGCAGGATGACGCGAGCATCCAGACCTGACGCTTCCAGCCAGCCGTTCACCGCCACCATCGCCCGCTTGATGATGTCAGCCGCCGTGCCTTGCATCGGAGCGTTGATCGCCATGCGTTCGGCGCCTTTGCGCAGCGCCTGATTCTTCGCGTTGATGTCCGGCAGGTAGAGGCGACGACCGAAAATGGTCTCGACGTATCCTTGTTCCGCCGCCTGAGCACGGGTGCGCTCCATGTAATCCAGCACGCCGGGATAGCGCGCGAAATAGCGATCCACATAGGCCTGGGACTGCTTGCGATCGACACCAATCTGCTTGGCCAGCCCGAACGCGCTCATGCCGTAGATCAGACCGAAGTTGATCGCCTTGGCGCTGCGACGCATGTCGTTGGTCACGTCCGGCAGTTCGACACCAAACACCTCGCCCGCCGTTGCACGGTGGACGTCCAGGTCGTTGCGGAAGGCGTGCAGCAAGCCTTCGTCCTTGGCCAGATGCGCCATGATCCGCAGTTCGATCTGCGAGTAGTCCGCCGCCAGCAGCTTGTAGCCTTGGGGCGCGACAAACGCCTGACGAATGCGACGACCCTCGGCGGTCCGGATCGGGATGTTCTGCAGGTTCGGGTCGCTGGAGGACAGACGCCCGGTCACCGCCACTGCCTGATGGTAAGAGGTGTGAATTCGCCCGGTGCGCGGGTTGATCTGCTCCGGCAGGCGATCGGTGTACGTGCTTTTCAGTTTGCTCATCGAGCGGTACTGCATCAGCACCTTCGGCAGCGGATATTCCTGCTCGGCCAGTTCCGCGAGCACCGCTTCAGCCGTAGAGGGCTGGCCGGTGGCGGTCTTGCTGATGATCGGCATGCCGAGCTTTTCGTAGAGAATCACCCCGAGCTGCTTGGGCGAGCCGAGATTGAATTCTTCACCGGCGATGGCGAACGCTTCGCGCTCAAGTTCGGTCATCTTGTTGCCTAGCTCGACGCTCTGATTGCCCAGCAGATTGGCATCGACCAGTGCACCTTGACGCTCGATGCGAGCCAATACAGGCATGAGCGGCATCTCGATGTCGTTCAGCACCGGGGCCAGGCTCGGCGTCTTGGCCAGCCTGTCCTGCAACACCTCGTGCAGTCGCAGCGTCAGGTCAGCCTCTTCGGCGGCATACGTACCGGCCTGCTCCAGCGCGATCTGATCAAAACTCAGTTGTTTGGCGCCCTTGCCCGCGATGTCCTGGAAATTCACTGGCGTGTGATCCAGGTATTTGGCGACCAGGCTGTCACGGTCGTGACGCGTCGCGGTGGAGTCGAGCACATAGGATTCGAGCATCGTGTCGAACTTGACGCCCTGCACGTTGATGCCCTGGCTCTGGTCGCCATTGATGGCGCAGTTGGCCAGCAGGTTGATCGCAAACTTGGCGTGCTGGCCGACCTTGATTTTACTCGCGTCCTCCAGGATGGGCTTGAGCGCTTTCAGCACAGCGTCGCGATCCAGCTGCTGCTGCACGCCCATATAGGAATGGGTGAGCGGGATGTAACAGGCTTCGTGGGTCTTGATCGCGAACGACAGGCCGACGATCTGCGCGCGCTGGGCGTCGGTGCCGTTGCTCTGCACCACAAAGGCGAACAACTGCGCGGCGTTGAGCTTCTTCAGCCAGTCGTCGAATTGGGTTTGCTCAAGAATGAGTTCGTACGTGGCCTCGATCACAGGCGCTGGCTCGGCAGCCGGGACGACTTCTACGCCTTCCTGGCGGGCGTCACGCTGCAGATCGGTGATCCAGCTCTTGAATTCCAGCTCGGTGTACAGCGCCATTAGCGCCTCACGATCGGGCTCGCCGCAGTGCAGGGCATCGAGCTCTATATCCAGCGGCACGTCGATCTTGATGGTCGCCAGCTCGTAGGACAGGAAGGCCATTTCCTTGTGTTCTTCGAGCTTGGCCGGCAGGGATTTAGCGCCCCGAAGCGGCAGTGCTGCCACTTTGTCGAGGTTCGCGTAAAGCTCTTTCAGGCCACCGTTGATGCCCACCAGCAGGCCTGCTGCGGTTTTCTCACCGACACCGGGTACGCCGGGGATGTTGTCGACCTTGTCGCCCATCAACGCCAGGTAATCGATGATGTGTTCCGGGCCGACGCCGAACTTCTCTTTCACGCCGGCGACGTCCAGCACGCTGCCGGTCATGGTGTTGACCAGCGTAATGTGGCCATCGACCAGTTGAGCCATATCCTTGTCACCGGTGGAGATGACCACCGGACGATCGGCGGCGGCGCTGCTGCGCGCCAGCGTGCCGATCACGTCGTCGGCCTCCACGCCTTCGACGCACAACAGCGGGTAACCGAGGCCTCGCACGCAGTTGTGCAGGAAGTCGATCTGCACGCGCATGTCGTCCGGCATGCTGGGGCGATTGGCTTTGTATTCGCCGTACAGCGCGTCGCGGAACGTTCCGCCCTTGGCATCGAACACCACGGCAAACGGGCTTTCGGGATATTGCCTGCGCAGGCTTTTGAGCATGTTCAGCACGCCCTTGACCGCACCGGTGGGCAGGCCTTTGGAGGTCATGAGCGGCGGCAGCGCATGGAACGCGCGGTAAAGATAAGAAGAACCGTCCACCAGGACGAGGGGCGCAAGACTCATGTGCAAGATCAACCTTTTCGGCGGGGTCGGCGCTAGAATGCGCGGACCGTTGACGACAAAGGCACAAGGTTATCATGCGCGCGCTGAATCGCCTGTTACTGCTCGGCGGGTTGCTTGCCTGTCCGTGGCTGGCGGTCGCGGCGGACGATGAAGCGCCGTCGGCAGAGCCTGATGTGACGATTCGTCAGGACAGTGATGGCTTCATCAAGGAGTACCGTGCGAACGGATTCGTATACGCCGTGAAGATCACGCCCAAACACGGTAAGCCTTATTATCTGGTGCGCGCCGATGGCACAAGTGGTCAATTCATCCGTTCGGATCAACCGGACATGCTGATACCTCAATGGGTACTATTCAGCTGGTAACGCCCTACATTCACTCTCTTGCTGGCAGTCTTCTATGTCCGTTTTTACTCCCCTGGCTCGGCCCGAGCTGGAAGCTTTTCTCGCCCCGTACGGGCTTGGCGCCCTGCGTGATTTTCAGGGCATCGCCGCTGGAAGTGAAAACACCAACTTCTTCATCAGCCTGGAGCAGGGCGAATTCGTGCTGACGCTGGTCGAGCGCGGCCCGGTTCAGGAAATGCCGTTCTTCATCGAGCTGCTGGACGTTCTTCACGATGCCAACCTGCCCGTGCCCTACGCGCTGCGCACCACCGACGGCCAGGCCCTGCGCGAGCTGAAAGGCAAACCGGCCCTGCTGCAACCGCGCCTGTCCGGCAAGCACCCGGCCCAGCCCAACACCCAGCACTGCGTGCAGATCGGCGAGTTCATGGCGCACATGCACATGGCGACGCGCAACCAGACCATCGAACGCAAAACCGACCGTGGTCTGGACTGGATGCTGGAGGAGGGCGGTAATTTCATCTCTCACCTGGACGAGGCGCAGGGCGCGCTGCTGACCAAGGCTGTCGAAGAAATCCAGCGTCGCAAGGCGAAAATCATGGCGCTGCCACGAGCCAATTTGCACGCCGACCTGTTCCGCGACAACACGCTGTTCGAAGGCACTCACCTGACGGGCGTCATCGATTTCTACAACGCCTGTTCCGGGCCGATGCTGTACGACGTGGCGATTGCGGTAAATGATTGGTGCTCGTTTGAGAACGGCACCATCGATGCCCCGCGCGCCCGGGCGTTTCTGGGTGCCTACGCTGCGCTGAGGCCGTTTACCGCCACCGAAGCCGAGCTGTGGTCAACCATGCTGCGAGTGGGTTGCGTGCGGTTCTGGCTATCGCGCCTCATCGCCGCCGAAACTTTTGCCGGGCAGGACGTGTTGATCCATGATCCGGACGAATTCCGCAAACGCCTGGAACAGCGCCAGGAAACCCATATTCCGTTGCCGTTTGCGTTGTAAACCATATCAGCCTACGCATATCCACTGTAGGAGCGTGGCTTGTCCCGCGATCGGTTGCATAGCAGCCGTGAACCGGTAATGCGGACTGCAGTACAGACGCGTTGTCCGGTTTGCTGCCGCTGCGCGGCAGATCGCGGGACAAGCCACGCTCCTACAGGTGTTACGACTGCGTCACAAACCCTCCAGACACCCCGCCAGATCATCCGCCAGCTTGCTCAGCAATTGCTCGTAACCCTTGGCGGTGGCGGGTGTGTAGCCGCCCAATCCGTCCAGCTCAGCCAATTTGACAGGCAAGCCCGCACTCAATGTGTCGGCCAGACGCGGGCGAAGGGGCGGCTCGCTGAAGACGCAGGTTTTGCCGAACTCGGTCAACCGCGCACGCATGGCGGCGACGTGTTGAGCACCCGGCTGAACCTCGCTGCTGACGGCAAATACGCCCGCATGCTTGAGCCCGTAAGCCTCTTCGAAATAATCAAACGCCTCGTGGAACACGAAATACTGCTTGCCCGAAATGCCGGCGACACGCTGTTTGATTTTGGCGTCCAGTGCGTCAAGGCGTGCGTCGAAGGCTTTGACGTTGCTCTCGTAACGCGCGGCATTGGCCGGATCGGCCTGGCTCAAGTCAGCGGCCATCTTCGCCGCAATCACCCGCGCATTGACCGAAGACAACCACAAATGCGCATCGACGCTGCCCGGCCGGTGATCGTGGTCATGTTCGTCTTCGTCATCATCGTGGTGCTCGGTGCTGGCGGTGAAATGGCGCAAGTGCATGCCCTGCAACGACTCCACCGGGACCGAGGCTTTGCTGCGCCCGGACAGCACGCGAGGCAGGAATGTCTCCATGTCCGGGCCGATCCAGTAGAGCAAATCTGCTTCCTGCACGCGCCGTACGTCGGACGGCCGTAGCGCATAGTTATGAGGGGATGCGCCTGGCGGAAGCAGGACTTCCGGCACCGCGATTCCGTCCTGCACAGCCGCGGCGATCAACTGCAGCGGCTTGATGCTGGTCAGAACACGGACGTTGGCTTCAGCAACGGTGATGGTTGAGAAACCGGTAATAAATACGACAAAAAGTAAAAAAATTCGGGACACGGTAACCACTCATGGGGGCAGGAACAGGTAACATAATAACGTCTCTCTCAAAGGCCGTCGCCGCTCATGTCTAAAACACCCCTGGCCAGTCGCCCCCACGATCACTCCCACTGCGTGCACAGTGCGCTCACTGAAGCAGACACGCTGTGCGCGGGCAAAGGCCTGCGCCTGACGGCGCTGCGCCGTCGCGTGCTGGAACTGGTCTGGCAGAGCCACAAGCCGCTGGGCGCCTACGACATCCTCGCCGTGCTCAGCGAAGAAGACGGCCGCCGCGCCGCGCCGCCTACGGTGTACCGCGCGCTGGACTTCCTGCTGGAAAACGGCCTGGTGCACCGCATCGCGTCGTTGAACGCCTTCGCCGGCTGCAACCACCCGACCCACGCGCATCAAGGTCAATTTCTGATCTGCCGCGAGTGCCACGCCGCCATCGAATTGCAGCACGGCAGCATCAGCGCGGCCATCGTCGACGCGGCTAATGAGGTCGGCTTTGACGTCGAAGCCCAGACCGTTGAAGTCGTCGGCGTATGCGCCGGGTGCAAGGCCGCCTGATGAGCGATGCACTGATCCGCCTGAAGGACGTCAGTGTGACGCGCGCCGGCCAGAGCGTGCTGGAACATATCCAGTTGAGCGTCAGTTCGGGCGAAATCGTCACCCTGATCGGCCCCAACGGGGCGGGCAAGACCACACTGGTGCGCGCCGTGCTCGGGCTGCTCAAAGCCGACTCGGGCGAGATCTGGCGCAAGCCGAAACTGCGTGTCGGCTACATGCCGCAAAAACTGCACATCGACGCCACGCTGCCGCTGTCGGTCTTGCGCTTCCTGCGTCTGGTCCCCGGCGTTGATCGGGAGACCGCGCGGGCGGCGCTGATCGAGGTCGGCGCCGAGAAGGTCATCGACAGCCCATTGCAAGGGATTTCCGGTGGCGAGATGCAGCGCGTGTTGCTGGCGCGAGCGCTGTTGCGCAAGCCGGAGCTGCTGGTGCTCGACGAGCCGGTGCAGGGCGTTGACGTGGCCGGGCAGGCCGAGCTTTACGCGCTGATCACTCAGTTGCGCAACCGGCATCAATGTGGCGTGCTGATGGTGTCCCATGACCTGCACCTGGTCATGAGCACCACCGATCAGGTGGTCTGTCTCAATCGCCACGTGTGTTGTTCCGGTCACCCCGAGCAGGTCAGTAACGATCCCGCCTTCGTCGAGCTGTTCGGCCTGAACGCGCCGAGCCTGGCGATCTATCACCATCATCACGATCACGCCCACGATTTGCATGGCGAAGTCTGCCAACCCGCGCCGGCTCACGACCACGTCCATACCGACACCCACACTCACGACCACGGGGACAGCTGCAAGCATGGCTGATTTTCTTCTTTACGCCTTGCTCGCAGGCCTCGCGTTAGCAGTAGTGGCAGGCCCTCTGGGGTCTTTCGTGGTCTGGCGGCGCATGGCTTATTTTGGCGACACGCTGTCCCATGCCGCGTTGCTCGGCGTGGCACTGGGCTTTTTGCTGGACATCAGCCCGACGATCGCCGTCACCGTGGGCTGCCTGCTGCTGGCGGTCTTGCTCGTGACCCTGCAGCAGCGCCAGCCACTTGCCTCCGACACGTTGCTGGGCATTCTGGCGCCGAGCACCTTGTCCCTCGGGCTGGTGGTGCTGAGCTTCATGCGCGATGTGCGCATCGACTTGATGGGCTATTTGTTCGGTGACCTTCTGGCCATCAGTCCAAACGATCTGGCGTGGATTCTCGCGGGCAGCGCATTGGTGCTGGTGCTGATCTGTGCGCTATGGCGACCGCTGCTGGCGATCACTGTGCATGAAGAGCTGGCAACGGTCGAAGGGCTGCCGGTGGCGACACTGCGCATGACATTGATGCTGCTGATTGCCGTGGTCATCGCGGTGGCCATGAAGATCGTCGGCGTGTTGCTGATTACCTCGCTGCTGATCATTCCCGCCGCTGCGGCACAACGTCACGCCCGTTCGCCAGAGCAAATGGCCCTGGGGGCAAGCATCATCGGCGTCATTGCGGTGTGCTCGGGTCTGGCATTGTCCTGGTTCAAGGACACCCCGGCAGGCCCGTCTATCGTGGTCTCGGCGGCAACCTTGTTTTTGCTCAGTTTCCTTTTGCCCAAGCGGTAGAACCTTGGGTGGCGGGTAGAGTCATACTCCGCAATAATCCGATGGCGGCAATGTGCAATGACTCCTTGCGCGCCCACCGATCGTGATCAGTTATTTTCGGTGCAAGTCAGTTGCGTGTAGACTTGCTCGTTTTTTGCGCAAATAGAGAATCGCAGGAATGAAGCCGTTCGCATCCCGTTATCTGCTGCTTGCTGCATTTTCCGTCCTGTTGAGCGCTTGCCAGAGCAAGCCCGTCGAGCAGCCAGCCCCTGTGGCGCCGCCTGACGCGTATCAGCAGTTGGAGCAGAACATCGCCAGCAGCGAGTTGGCCACCGCCGAAGATCAATTGGCGGCGCTGCAAAGCAAGTCCCCGGACGATCCCCGACTCGAGCAATACCAGCGTCAATTGGCTGAGGCCTATTTGAGCCGCAGTCAGATCGTGCTGCAAAAAGGCGACATGAATGCTGCCGCGACTGCGTTGAGTCGCGCTCGCGCCCTGATGCCAAAGGCCCCGGCGCTGACCAGTGGCGTCAACGGCGCCATCGCCCACGCCCGTAAAGCCGAGCTGGAAAAGGCTGAAGCCGATCTGCGCGCTGCCGAAGCCAAGCGCAAGGCGAAGGTGATCGACCCGAGCGCCGAGAGTACGACCATCGAGCTGAAGCTGGGGGACATGAAGCAGCTTCGCCGTCAGTTGAGTGACATCGCTGAAGATGTCACAGCGTTCAACTGCGACGTTATCGTGCAGGTGCCGCGCACAGACGACTACCCTTGGCTGGCCACCTTGCTGACCAAGCGCATCACGAAGATCAACCCGGATTTCGAGTTGCAGATGCAGCGTGAAATCGAGCGCACTGAGCCTGCGAAGATTGTGTTGAAACCCGCTCAGCCCTGATCGGTTTTTGATCAAAAGAAAAGGCGTTGCCCTCGTGGGCAACGCCTTTTTTTGCGCTTGCTTGCCTCCCTTCCCACGGGAAAGGCTCGGGATCGACTGCGCAAGAAGTTGCGCACTTGATTGTGTGTTTCAGGGTGCTTTCTGCGCTGTATGCCTCGTCTTTTGTGGCCTGTAGACGAGTGCGCAAGAAGTTGCACAGGGGTGCGCAACTTCTTGCGCACTTTCACTTTGTTATCGGGTTTAGCGTTCGCTCAAACCTGCTATTTATCCTCTTAAGCTATTGATTTTGCTTTCTTAATTTATCGCTGGCACAGCCCTTGATATCTCCGTGGCCCCCGGATTGGCATTCACGCCTTTTCCGATGGTTTTTTGAGCACGGAGAGCATCCTTGGCAACCCCCTTAAATCTTCCCGTTGGTGGCGATAAACGCGAACCTCAGGTCGCGATTGTTCCGCTTGATCAAATTCAGGTTGAAGACGTTGGTCTTGGTGCGGCCAATGTTGATGCCTGGCTGCAGGAGATCAGCGGCGGGGTTGTCACGCTTGAGCGGATCAAGACCGTGGCCGGTGGGCTGCCGGTGGTGGGCAATATCATGGCGCTGGTTGATGCGCTGAACGACATCGTCCGGCTGGCGACCAGTGACGAGCGTGACCCGCTGGACTGGGTCAGTTTGGGCATCAATCTGATCGGGATGGTGCCGATTCCGCCGGGCATGGCCGCGGCGCGGATGAGCCTGCGTCCGATGCTGTTTCTGGTGCGTCAGGAGATGCGGCAGGCGGGGAAGATGGTGTTGGGTGATGCGCTGATCGAGATTCTGATCGGGCACCTCAATGCCACGATTGTCGGGACGCTTGATGATTTTGTGACGCAGGCGCAGGGCAAGCTGCCCGGGATCCTTGAGGATGCGGGGAAGCTGGGTGAAGGCGTACTGCTTCAGATCGCTGCTGGCTTGGAGAGCTTGGTAGACCCAAAACTGAACGCCAAGGCCGATTTGCTTGAGGCGGGGCAGTTGGCTCATACCGCAGGCGATCTTTGGGCCTACGACCCTCAGGCCGCGATTGGCAATATCTTCGTCGCGGCTGCAGATATTTGTGTTGCTGCGGGTAAGGGTGCGGTGAATGGTGCTGCTGAATACCTCGTGCCTGAAGCGGTTAAAAAAGAGGTGGGCAGGCAGGCCAAGTTATTGCGTGATCTGGCTCCTCAGCTTCGCACGCAGATCACAGGGTTGGGTAATCCCGAAGCTCAGCATTCTATCGCGGCGTTGCTGGTTACTTTGGAGGGTGCGGTCGTCAGCTGGCGGTCGCGCAATGGCCATGGGCAGGCTTTCAACATCAAGCCCGGGGTGGTTAATAAGGCCAAGCGCCAGGCGGGTGAAGGCAAGCTGGAGACTGTTCAGTTCGAGAAGCCTGCAAAGGGCCGGCCTAACAAGCGGAAGAACTGTACGTGTCCGTGCCCTTGTGAATGTGCCTGCGGGTCGACGGCGAGGAGCATCAGTTTTGCGATGGGTTCGGAGTCGGTCAGTCATACCGATTTCAGCCTGCCCGGACCGTTTCCCATTGAGTGGACGCGGACCTATTGCTCCAGTCTGGATGCCTACGATGAGGATGTCATCGGCGCACGCTGGATCACGCCTTTTACTACGCGCTTCGATCTCGTCGGCGACGGTTTGGTCTTCCACGACGCCGATGGCCGCAGCCATGAATTCCCTCTGCCCAAGGTCAAACTGTTTCACTTCAACGCCATTGAGAACCTGACCGTCGTTCGCCTCAGCAAAGATCGGCTATCGCTGATGCGTGGGCTTGATCACCGCGAGACATATGTTCGGCGGGGTGACCGGTTTGTATTGATCAATAAGGTTTTGCCCAATGGCGCCGGGGTGATGCTGCATTACGAGTATCGGCACGGTGGGGATTCGGTGCTTTCTGAGTTGGTGACGTACTCGGAAAAAGATGTAAACAAAGTCCATCTTCGCCTTGGCACTTTGATTGATGATCAGGGCCGGCTGACCGGCCTGTGGGAAGTTCGCGATGGTGACGTCAAACGCCAACTGTGCGCGTATCAGTACGACACCGAAGGCGACCTTGTTCTGGCTCAGGACGAGAACGGCGCTACATGGCGCTATCAATACCTACACCACCTGATCACCCGCTACACCGACCGCACCAATCGTGGTTTGAATTTGCAGTGGCAAGGCACCGGTCCCGACGCCAAGGCCGTGCGCGAATGGGCCGACGACGGCAGTTTTGATACTCGGCTGGCGTGGGATGAAAACATTCGTCTTACCTATGTCACCGATGCACTCGGCCACGAAACCCGGCACTACTACGACAGCCTGGGTTACACCTACCGCATTTGCCATGCGGACGGGCGTTCGGAATGGTTCTTTCGTGATCAGGCGAAGAACATCATCCGCCACGTTCATACCGACGGCAGTACCGACCGCTATCGCTACGACAAACTCAGCAACCTCACCGAGCACACCCGCGCTGATCACAGCGTCATCAATTACGCCTACGACGATAAAAGCCATCTGATCAAGATCAGCGATGGCGAGGGCGCCTTGTGGAAGCGGGACTACGACCTTCGCGGCAATCTGGTTGAAGCGATCGATCCTTTAGAGAACATCACCGAATACGCCTACAACTCGTTCGGTCTTCCTACAGCGATCAAGGACGCCAACGGCAACACCAAAGCGTTGGCCTACAACGACGCGGGTCAGCTCGTTAAGTATACCGACTGCTCGGGCAAGGTCAGCGCGTGGGAATACGACGAACGCGGCCAGATGATCCGCTTCACCGACCCGGCCGGGCATAGCACGACGTACGAATACAAAGCCGGCCAGTTGGTGTTGATCAAGCATCCGGACAAAACCGAAGAACGCTTCAGCCGCGATGCAGAAGGACGACTGCTAGCTCACTCCGATGGTTTGGAGCGCTGCACCACTTGGCGCTACACCGCTGCAGGCTTCATCGCCGAACGCGTCGACGCCGCCGAGCAAACCCTGCGTTATCGATGGGACAAACTCGGCCGCCTCGTCGCGCTGGACAACGAAAACGAACGCAGCGCGCATTTTCACTACGACCCGGTTGGGCGCCTGCTGGAAGAGCGCGGCTTCGACAATCGCTCGACCCGCTATCAGTACGATCCCGAGACGGGGCGCCTTGCCCAAGCCCTCAACGGCCAACGCACGATCGCATTGACCTTCGACCCGATGGGCCGCCTGACCGAACGCCGTGCCACTCTCGGCGACAAGTCCCAAAGCGAAACCTTTGCCTACGACGGCAATGGCCATCTGGTCATGGCGACCAACGCCGTCAGCCGCCTGCAATGGTTTCACGATCCCGCGGGCAACCTGCTGCGCGAGCATCAGCACTATTCGAATCTGGATAAACCACTGGTTGCCGTCTGGCAGCACGAGTACGACGCGCTCAATAACCGCGTTGCGACTATCCGCCCGGACGGCCATCGCGTCAGTTGGCTGACCTACGGCAGCGGGCATCTGCTCGGCCTCAAGTTCGACGAGCACGAACTGCTCAGCTATGAACGCGATGATCTGCACCGCGAAATCAGCCGGCATCAAGGCAATAACCTGCTACAAACCCAGCAATGGGACCCGGCGGGACGCCTTCAAGAACAGCTACTGGGCCGGGCAGACGATAAAACCACGCTCATCAAACGCGCCTACACCTACGACGCTGCCGGCCAACTCACCGATATCAACGACAGCCGTCGCGGGCAATTAAGCTACCGATACGATCCCGTCAGCCGACTTATCAATGCGACTAGTCGCTTGGGCGTGGAAACCTTCGCCTTCGACCCTGCAAGCAACCTGCTCAACGACAGCGACGCGCCCGTCCGCCGCCCGTTAGATCCGGAGCCTGTCCGCCACAAACTGATCGACAACCTGCTGCGCGACTACGCGGGCAATCACTATGAGTACGACGAACGCGGCAACCAGACTGAACGCTGGACCAATGGCCTGCGCAGCGAGCTTCACTGGGATCTATTCGATCGTCTGGTGCACTTCCGCGATCCGCGTCTCACCGTCGACTTCGGCTACGACCCCCTCGGACGCCGCCTCTACAAACTCTCCAAAGCCCACTACCGCCCGCGCCCAGAAGCCGGCACCGGCTGGAACGAAAACGAACACGCCCGCAAAGAACGCGAGCTCGGCTGCGGCTTCACCCTGTACGGCTGGGACGGCGACAACCTCGCCTGGGAAAGCAGCCCTCCGCCGTACGCCGGCGCACTCGGCCGAACCGTCCACTACATCCACGAGCCCAGCACTTTCGTTCCCGTGGCCCAGGCCATCCGCCACGAAACCATACGCCTCGTAAGCCAACCCACTTACGAAGGGCGCTACAACTTCAAAGAAGACCCGCTCTGGAACTACAAACCCGTCGCACTGCCGATCGACGCACTCGCCTGGTACCAATGCGACCACCTCGGCACCCCGCAGGAAATCACCGACCAGAACGGCAACACCGCCTGGTGCGCGCAATACAAAGCCTGGGGCGAAGCAACCGAACAGCGCTCCGAATTCGCTCACCAGATCGGTCTGACCAACCCAATCCGCTTCCAAGGCCAATACCACGACCACGAGACTGGCCTGCACTACAACCGGCATCGGTACTATGATCCAAGGGTCGGGCGCTTCATTAGCGAGGACCCGATTGGCTACAGTGGTGGGCTGAACCTCTACCATTACGTGCCGAATCCGACGGATTGGATCGACCCGCTGGGACTTGCCCGTCTAAAGGGGATCACACCGAATAATAAAGGTGCTCGTACAACCGGCGAAGATTGGTCCCTCCCCGAGCCTACGGTCGGTTACAGCGGAGCGGCGGGTGGAGGCGGTGCGCATCATCCTGTCGTGGAACAACTCTACGCTTCCGTTCCCGAAGATAAGCGCACGGCTCTTTATCACAGTCAATGCGGGGAGGCAGACCTTCTCAGCCTTATTGCGAAGCAACATAATGTTCAGACCGTACCTCAACTGAAAAAACTTGTTAAAGGTGCCACCTTCACCACACTGAGGAATGACGGAAAAGCGTTACCTTTCTGCCGTTCTTGCACACGAGTAATGAAGACTCTTGGCATCAAGGATGGAACATTAATATGATTGATGAGATAGAAGCTCTAGAGATGGAAGCAC
Source organism: Pseudomonas sp. NPDC078416 (assembly GCF_050268485.1). NCBI lineage: Bacteria > Pseudomonadati > Pseudomonadota > Gammaproteobacteria > Pseudomonadales > Pseudomonadaceae > Pseudomonas > Pseudomonas sp. NPDC078416. The sequence continues at coordinate 54,367 of NZ_JBNNGV010000014.1, forward strand.
TCGAACAACGATTCGTTGAGGAGGGATTGTCATACGACACAGTTAGACGTCTTTTTGGAAAGTTCTTGCTAAGGCTTTTTGACAACGGAACATTTTTCAGCATTTTTGACGAGCGAACGCCAAATCTTGTTCCTCATCTACAAAAAGCGGTCGCTTGTCGAAAAATAGATCGACGCGACCCAGCGATAATAAAAATGATGCATGAACTTTGGATTCTGCACGACCAGCAATGTGGACCAAACGCCGACCTTTCAAATCTTGCTAGGTGTGTAATCGTCTGCTATGGAACTCAACAGGAATGGGAAGAAGGAGACTCAACTGAGCCAACAGCCGTATTTCTCTACTTGGTCTACTTAAAGAAAGTTATTCCCGGGATCCGCCCGCTTTTAATTGAGTTCTTTACCAAGGATTAGGCTTTGAATAGCGGCCTCTTTCTTTTCTGTGATTACCTAAAAGGGCTGGCCTCGGGTTTTTTGCTGATTCGAGGTGGACAGCCGCCCTAGGTCCTAGGCTCTGTACGAAAAGTGGCTGCGCTCGGTCATGCTGCGCTAAAAACAGGCTCAGGATGCCCATTTACGACACGTAGACTCCGCTTCCTTGCCTGTTTTTGCCTTGCCTGACCTTCGCTCGCCTACTCCTCGTACAGAGCCTAGAGCCCGGTTCTGTTTGATCTAAGTCTGAGGATGGAAAAAGGAAGCGGCTCATACAGCCAATATCGCTCAACCGCCTTGAGTAACTGGAAAATAAATTATGGATCGCGAACACTTTAAAAAATATAGTATCAACTCAATAGTTCGACCTGCCGGCGACTCTAATGCACTTAAGCATCAGCTTACGTTCTTTGTCAGCGTTTTGGACGCATTGGATATTGATTTTTCAAATCCCGAAGACGATCCGATGAGGTTGGTGAGGGACTATATTGAAGACAAGATCCCTGTTGAGACACTTACTGCTAAAGCCTCAACTTGGTGGTCAATAATTGATGATTCAGCAGCGGTGCGTGAATTCCGAGACCGCAATATATTAATGGCAAGACTTGCTATCTGTCTTCTCTACTGGGATGAGACCAAACGCTCGGACCTAGGAGATAACCTGTCATGGTTTCTGGAGCTGCTACACGCTTTGAACGTCGACAGGAACCTACCAACTGAAATGATGATAAAGTATTTTGAATATCGATAAAAATAGCCAGTAAGTTAAAGGCGCGGACCATTATAGTTTGCTGCGCTTATGCCCTGAAGTCTCAGAAGAGTTCTTTGCCTTTTTTCAACGTGCTAATTGCAGCGCAGTGGGAGGAGGCTCGTTGTGATTGGTCACGCACTGACAGCGCCTAACGAAGATCAATCCCGATTTCGAGTTGCGGATGCAGCGTGAAATCGAGCGGACCGAGCCTGCGAAGATTGTGTTGAAACCCGCTCAGCTCTGATCGATTTTTGATCAAAAGAAAAGGCGTTGCCCTCGCGGGCAACGCCTTTTTTGTTACGGCTAGCCCCGCAAATTACGCAGGAATCGCCTTCGCTTTAGGCTCACGAGCCCAGACGCGGTGCTGCTGGATCGCATCGAAGAATGCCTTGAAGGAGGCTTTGTCCGAAACGGCCAGCAAGCCGGCATCGGCTTCCAGGCGCAGCAGGTCGATCAGTTTCTGTGCATCACCTGCATAAGCAATGGCTTTGAGGTGCTTGTACGCCTCAAGCACATAGTGCAGTGCCACGCCATCGCCGCTCAGGGCCTTGATCGAAGCTTCGCCGCCCGGGATGAACACAGCGTCGAACGCGACCGATGGCAAACCTTCCATCGAAGCATCCACTGCCAGGGACGCGCCGCTCGCAGTTTTAACCGGCGCGGAGGTAGGGCCCAGCACCTTGGCATGTGCACCTTCGGCTTCCAGGGCTGCTTTCATCGCCGCTACCGCTTTGTCGTCGACGCCATTAGCGACCAGGATAGCGACTTTGCGCGAAGCGATGTCGGCAGGCAGCAGGTTCGCCTGGCTCAGCAGTGGCGACTTGTCGACGGTCAATTTGCCATTGCTTTGCGCCTTGACGGTAGCGGCTTTCGGCGCCGGCAAGCCAAGGTTTTCAGCCACACGTTGAGCCAGTGTGAGGTCGATATTCGCGAGAATCTCGTTCACCTGACGTGCGCGGATGTGCTCACGCTCCACCTTGCCCAGCTCGAAGCTGTATGCCGCGATGATGTGCTCTTTCTCGTGCTCACTCATGCTGTTGAAGAACAGCGTGGCCTGGGAGAAGTGATCGCCAAACGACGGGCTGCGTTCACGCACTTTGTGCGCTTCGATGCGTTCTGGATACGTTTCGAAACCGCCATCCTCCGGACCTGCAGGTGTTTCTTTCGGCCAGCCGCCGTCGATCGAGTTGGGTTCGTAGGAAGCACGACCCTTGTCGATAGTGGTGCGGTGTTGAGCATCACGCTGGTTATTGTGGTTCGGCGAGACCGGACGGTTGATCGGAATCTCGTGGAAGTTCGGCCCACCGAGGCGGCTGATCTGCGTGTCGGTGTAGGAAAAAAGACGACCCTGCAGCAATGGATCGTTGGAGAAGTCGATACCCGGCACGACATGACCTGGGCAGAAAGCAACCTGCTCGGTCTCAGCGAAGTAGTTGTCCGGGTTGCGGTTGAGCACCATCTTACCCAGCGGCGTCACCGGCACCAGCTCTTCCGGGATGATCTTGGTCGGGTCCAGAATGTCGAAGTCGAACTTGTGCTCGTCTTCTTCTGCGATGATCTGAACGCCCAGTTCCCATTCCGGGTAGTCGCCCATCTCGATGGACTCCCACAGGTCGCGGCGATGGAAGTCAGTGTCCTTGCCCGCAAGCTTCTGCGCTTCGTCCCACACCAGGGAGCAGGTACCGTACTTGGGCTTCCAGTGGAATTTGACGAAGGAGGATTTGCCCTCGGTATTGATCATGCGGAACGTGTGAATGCCGAAGCCTTGCATCGAGCGCAGACTCTTCGGGATCGCACGGTCGGACATGGTCCACAGCACCATGTGCGCGGATTCCGGCACCAGGGAAACGAAGTCCCAGAAGGTGTCGTGTGCCGAGCCGCCCGTAGGGATTTCGTTGTGAGGCTCTGGCTTCACCGCGTGTACGAAATCGGGAAACTTGATGGCGTCCTGGATGAAGAACACCGGCATGTTGTTGCCGACCAAGTCGTAGTTGCCTTCGCCGGTATAGAACTTGACCGCGAAACCGCGTACGTCACGGACAGTATCGCCGGAGCCACGTGGGCCCTGGACCGTGGAAAAGCGTGTAAAGACCGGGGTTTTCTTGCCCGGGTCGCGCAGGAATTCGGCTTTTGACAGCGCCGAATGGTTCTCGTAGGTCTGGAAGTAACCATGAGCCGCGGTACCGCGCGCATGGACGATGCGCTCCGGGATGCGTTCATGGTCAAAGTGGGTGATCTTCTCGCGCATGATGAAGTCTTCGAGCAGCGACGGGCCGCGCGATCCGACTTTCAGCGTGTTCTGGTTGTCGGAGATCTTTACGCCCTGATTGGTGCGCAAAGCCTCGCCGGTGGCGTCGGAGCGGAACGTTTCAAGGCTTTCAACCTTGGCGTTTGTGTTGCCACGGTCCAGCGTGTCAGTGCCCGCCAGTTCGCTCTTGGCGTTGGCGCTCACAGGCGGGTTTGTGTTCTTACTCATCAGGCAAAACTCCTCAGTTCGGACGGCTCCTTTTTTCGCCTCCAACAACATGAAGGCAGTAGAAGCTCGTAGGCGGAAATGCCTGACATGAAGCCAGGCAATATTCAGGCGCTAAGTAAATGACTGACGAGGAAAACAGCCGTTCCGTTTGTTTTTCCGATTCTTCGATTTCCATCGCCGGACTGACAGCCGGCCATTCATATGACCGTTCGGCAGGTTCAGTGCGAAATAAATGCTAAGAAGGCTGGGCCCAACCTGGATTCGACAGGCTAAAATGCGCGCCCGGTTTACCCAGCCGAAGCCGAAATGGCATCGCTCAGCAGCGTGATGAAGGCATGAGCCCCACGCTGATTTTTCAACGCGCCCCACAAGGTTCGCTCCGTGATCGAGTTCCAAAACGTCCACAAAACCTATCGGGTTGCCGACCGGGAAATTCCCGCGCTGCACCCCACCAGCCTGCGCATCGAAAACGGCCAGGTGTTTGGTCTGATCGGCCATTCCGGCGCCGGCAAGAGCACCATGCTGCGCCTGATCAACCGCCTCGAAGCGCCAAGCGGCGGCAAGATCCTGGTCGATGACGTCGATGTCACTGCACTGGACGCCGATGGTCTGCGCGGCTTCCGCCGTCAGGTCGGCATGATTTTCCAGCACTTCAATCTGCTGTCGTCAAAGACGGTGGCCGACAACGTCGCCATGCCGCTGACGCTCGCCGGGGACATGTCCCGCGCGCAGATTGATCAGCGCGTGGCAGAGCTGCTCGCCCGCGTGGGTCTTTCGGACCACGCCAGGAAATACCCGGCGCAATTGTCAGGCGGTCAGAAGCAACGCGTCGGCATCGCCCGCGCGCTGGCGACCAAGCCGAAGATTCTGCTGTGCGACGAGGCCACCAGCGCCCTCGACCCGCAAACCACGGCATCGGTGTTGCAGCTGCTGGCCGAGATCAATCGCGAACTGAAGCTGACCATCGTGCTGATCACCCACGAGATGGACGTGATCCGTCGCGTGTGCGATCAAGTGGCGGTCATGGATGCGGGCGTGATCGTCGAACAGGGCGCTGTGGCGGATGTGTTTCTGCACCCCAAACACCCGACGACTCGCCGCTTTGTGCAGGAAGACGAAGAGGTCGACGAAAACCAGGTGAACAGCGATTTCGCCCATGTTCAAGGTCGCATCGTGCGCCTGACATTCCAGGGAGAAGCGACCTACGCGCCATTGCTGGGTACAGTCGCACGGGAAACCGGCGTGGACTACAGCATTCTGGCCGGCCGTATCGACCGCATAAAAGACACGCCCTACGGGCAACTGACGCTGGCCATCACCGGTGGTGACATGGACGCCGCGTTTGCCCGCTTCACCGCAGCCGACGTTCACATGGAGGTCCTGCGCTGATGGACGCCTTTCTCAACCTGTTTTCAAACGTCGACTGGTACGAAATCTGGCTGGCAACCGGCGACACTCTGATCATGCTCGGTGTGTCGCTAGCGTTCACGGTCCTGCTGGGCTTGCCGCTCGGCGTGTTGATGTTCCTGACCTCGCCGCGTCAGTTGCTTGAGAACAAGCCGGTTTACACCACCGTGGGCTTGATCGTGAACATGCTCCGGGCGCTGCCGTTCATCATCTTGCTGATCGTGATGATGCCGCTGACGGAAATCATCACCGGCACCTCGCTGGGCATCCTTGGCACGCTGCCACCGTTGATTGCAGGCGCTACGCCGTTCTTCGCGCGTCTGGTGGAAACCGCGCTGCGGGAAGTGGATCGCGGGATCATCGAGGCCACTCAGGCGATGGGCGCCACGACCCGGCAGATCGTGCTCAAAGCACTGTTGCCTGAAGCACGCCCGGGCATCCTCGCAGCAATCACCGTGACCGCGATCGCGCTGGTGTCGTTCACGGCCATGGCTGGTGCGGTCGGCGCCGGGGGCCTGGGCGATCTGGCGATTCGCTACGGTTACCAACGCTTCCAGAACGATGTGATGTTTGTAACGGTCGTATTGCTGCTGGTGCTGGTGCAGATCCTGCAAACCGTTGGCGACAGACTGGTCGCGCACTTTTCACACCGTTAACCGAATTCGCCGGTCACTGACCGGCAGATGCATGCGACTGCGCGTGCGTCCCAGGAGTAGTAGAAATGAAAAAGTTGTTGGCTGTATTCGCTGCTGTGGCAGCCCTGTCTGCCCATGCCGATGAGACCCTGACCGTCGCGGCCTCCGCTGTGCCCCACGCCGAGATTCTCGAATTCGTGAAGCCGATGCTGGCGAAGGAAGGCGTGACGCTGAACGTGAAGGTGTTCAACGATTACATTCAGCCGAACGTGCAGGTGGACCAGAACCGCATGGACGCCAATTTCTTCCAGCACCAGCCGTATCTGGATGAGTTCAACAAGGGCAAGGGCACCCATCTGGTGAGTGTGGCCAAGGTTCACATCGAACCGTTTGGCGCCTACTCGGACAAGCTCAAAAGCCTGGCCGAGCTGCCGGACGGCGCCAACGTGGCCATCCCGAATGACGCCACCAACGAGGGCCGCGCGCTGTTGCTGCTGGTCAAGGCCGGTCTGATTACCCTGAAGGATCCGACCAGCATCACCGCCAAGCCAAGCGACGTGCAGCAGAACCCGAAGAACCTGAAATTCCGCGAGCTGGAAGCGGCGACTCTGCCACGGGTACTGACGCAGGTGGACCTGGCGCTGATCAACACCAACTACGCCCTGACCGCCAAGCTTGATCCGACCAAGGATGCGCTGATCATCGAAGGGTCGGAGTCGCCTTACGCGAACATCCTGGTGACCCGCGAAGACAACAAGGATGCCCCGGCCATCCAGAAACTGGTCGCCGCGCTGCACAGCCCGGAAACCAAGGCGTTCATCGTCGAGAAGTACAAAGGCGCCGTGGTTCCGGCGTTCTGATCGCAACACTCCAATGATCTCGGCGCAACGCCGAGATCATCAGTCCTTACTTCCTCTCAACCAGCCCCGGCAACTGCGCCACCAGCTTCTGGCTGTTCAGCGGCGCGCGGATGAAGCCGCGCTGGGTGCCGTCGGGGCCGAGGAGGGCGAGGTTGCCGCTGTGGTCGACCTTATAGCCCGGCTTGCTGGTGTCCGCAGGGATGTAAGGGATGCTCACGGCATTCGCCAGCTTCTGCAGCGTATCCACCGGCGCCCTCAAGCCGAGGAACTGCTTGTCGAAGTAACCCAGGTATTGCTTGAGCTGTTCCGGGGTGTCGCGATCGGGATCAACGCTGACCAGCACGATGCGCAGTTTGCCGACGGCTTCACTGGGCAGCTCGCTTTTGATCTGACGCAGCTGGGCGAGGGTGGTCGGGCAGATGTCCGGGCAGAAGGTGTAGCCGAAGAACAGCACCGTCCATTTGCCCTTCAATTGGCTCAATGAAAGGGGTTGGCCGTCCTGATCGGTGAGCGAGAGATCAGGCACAGTGCGGCTCTGCGGGAGAAGGATAATGCCTGCGTCGACGAGCGCGGTCTGGTCGCCCTGGTCCGTTCCGGACAACGTACGGTAGACGGTCAGGCCAAGCACCAACGCCACGATGGCCACAAGGATGAAGACGGTTTTCTGGGTTCGGTTCATGAGTTCAGCACAGTGAGTGATCCACGATCGCGCGATTATGCACATAACCATGAAACTGTTATGACAATTACGTCTTAGCGTCATTTGTGGGCAGGCTAAGGTATGGACTTCCCTATAATGACTGCCTGGTTTCACTGCCTATGGAGCATTCATGAACACCGCCGCATTGCGCGAGCAGATCACCCGAGCTCAGGAACACGAAAACCAATCCGGTCAGCTATCGCGCCAGTTGGAGTCGCAACTTCCTCATCTGCACCCCTCCATTCACTTGCCTGACGTAGACCCGCGAGGCGTACTGACGCGTTTCGTCATTGCATACATCGGTCAGGTCCCGGACTTGCTGGACGCCGCCCATGACGTCGCGTTGCAGGCGGGCATTGAAAGCCAGATCAAGCCGGTCCTGAAAATCGCCGAGCAATTCTTCACCGCGCCGCCCGCCATCATGGCAGGCCACGAAGGGCTGGATGGGTTGCTGGATGAGGCGTATCTGGCCCACCGTCTGGTGGAAGAGGTGAATGATCTGTACATCAAGCATTTCGGCCAGCCGCTGATACCAATGAACACCACCGTGGCCAGCGTCATCGCCCATCAGCTGATCGGCGAATCGTTCGCCAATCAGCTCGACGAAGTGGTGCATCACGCCATTGATGAAATGCTGAACGACGAGAGCTTCTCGCTGGAGTCGGTGGAGGCCTATCGCGAGCGCCTCGCCAGCCCGGACACCGACGCGGCCTGGAAGCGCTGGCCCAGCCTGTCACGTCAGCTGGGCGTGGGGCTGGAGCTGGAGTGCGGGAAAGACTGATCCCGCACGTCCCTTGACACTGGCTTCAATGAAGCGCCGCCCCTCCGATCGACGTACGGATACGTCCCTCTACGCGACGCTTGAGCAGTCGTTGCTCCAGCAGCAAACGCGAGCCCTGCGCTGCATTGGCCCGACCCCATTCTTCCAGCAGCTCCAGGCAGGAGTGGTCGATGTAGGTCAGGTTGCCCAACGGCACATGCAGCGTGGTGCCAGGCGGCACGGTTTCCAGCGTCTGCGTCAGGGCCGGCACTTTGAGGAAGGTCGCCGAACCGTTGAGGCGCAGCTCCATTTCGCCTTCGGCCGGCAGGTCCACCAGATTGATCTTCAAGCGCGATGCATTCAGCGCCAGCTTCACCAGAGTCAGGCCAAAGCCGACCAACACGCCCGTCAGCAGATCGGTCAGGACAATCGCGCTGGCCGTCGCGCCATAGATGAACATCGGCATGCGGCCATAGCGTCCCAGCCCTTTGAGCGCCTGAACATTCACCAGCTTCACGCCGGTGTAGACCAGTACGCCGGCCAGGCTCGCCACAGGAATGCTCTGCAGCACACTGGACAGCAACAACACGAACGCCAGCAGCCACAGACCATGGAACATCGCCGACAGCCGAGTCTTCGCACCCGCCTGAACGTTGGCCGAACTGCGCACGATCACGCCGGTCATGGGCAGAGCGCCGACCAGACCGCACAGCATGTTACCCACGCCCTGGGCGCTGAGCTCTTTGTCGAAGTCCGAACGCTGTCCGTCGTGCATCCGGTCCACCGCCGCCGCCGACAGCAACGTTTCGGCACTGGCAATGAAGGCCACGGCGATCGCCGCGATCAGGATGGCAGGATCGGCCAGGTTCAGCAGGTCTGCGGGGCGCAGCCAGTCGATGGCCTCAGCAAGGTTGGCCGGAACCTCGACGCGCTTGACCTGCAAGCTCATCACCAGACTCACCACCGTGGCGATGCCGACGCCGAGCAGCGCGCCCGGCACGAATCGCAGCGCATGGGGGCGACGCTTTTCCCACAGCCACATGACCGCGATGGTGCCCAGCCCGAGGAGACCGGCCTGCATGGCGCTGCCCATCCCCATCGCACCCATAACGGTCTGCGGGAATGCCACAAGATTATCGAGCCCGGAAGGCTTGGGCCCGCTGTCGAACATGACGTGGACTTGGGAAAGCACGATCAGCACGCCGATGCCCGCCAGCATGCCGTACACCACCGCCGGCGCCGTCACGCGAAACCAGCAGCCGAGCTTCAAGCGTCCAGCCAGCAATTGCAGCGCGCCGGCGAGCAGCAGAATCGGACCGAGCATGGCCATGCCATGTTCACGGACCAGCTCGAACACCAGCACCGCCAGACCTGCCGCCGGGCCGCTGACCTGCAGCGGCGAACCGGCCAGCCAGCCCACCACCAGACCGCCGATGATGCCGGTGATCAAACCTTTTGAGGGCGGCATGCCGGAAGCGATGGCGATCCCCATGCACAGCGGCAGGGCCACCAGAAAAACCACCACGGAAGCCAGCAGCTCCCGTGGTAACAACGCTTTCAGATCAGTAGTAGCCATGACGACTCTCCGTAATTCAGACGTGACAACGCCCGGCGGCACGCGCTGAACGCGGCCGCTACGAGCTTGTATGAGGGTGGAAGCGTCAGGGCCGACGCCGCTGCGCTCAGGCGCAGCGGGTCAGCCGGCGATCAATATCGACCGCGGGGGATCGACGCCATCGGCACCGGATGGTCGCCATCCAGCGGCAGGAAGCAGTCCTGCTCAGCATCGTAGGCGCGGATCTCGCTGGTTTCGATGTCGTAGACCCAGCCATGGATGAACAGTTGACCGCTGGCCAGCTTGGACGCCACGGAGGGGTGCGTGCGCAGGTGTTGCAGCTGCGCAATGACGTTTTCTTCGGTGAGCACGTGCATGGTTTCGTGCTCGCCGGTGCAATTGCAGTTGTCCTGCACAACGGTCTTGGCAACCTCGGCGTGGCGCAGCCAGGCTTTGACCGTCGGCATTTTTTCCAGGGTGTCTGGGTTGAGAACGGCGCGCATGGCCCCGCAATCGGAGTGGCCACACACGATGATGTGCTGCACGCCCAAGGCCAGGACGGCGTATTCAATCGCGGTTGAAACGCCGCCATTCATTGGGCCATAAGGCGGAACGACGTTGCCCACGTTACGGGTAACGAACAGGTCGCCTGGCGAGCTTTGGGTGATGAGTTCCGGGACGATGCGCGAGTCGGCGCAGGTGATGAACATGGCCCGGGGATGTTGGGCGGTGGCGAGTTTCTTGAACAATTCTTCCTGCTGAGGGAAGACGTCATGGCGGAAATGCTTGAAGCCATCAACGATGTGCTTGAGCGCCATTTCGGCGGTTTCCACCTGGGGCGTTACGCCTGTCGTTGCAGCCTGAGGCTGCTTATCCTGGTCACTCATGTTTCATCCTCTCTGACGGATTAAAGTGAATTTTCCGGCGAATCCCGTGGATGACCCACTTTGTTTGGTCTTCGTGCGACTCTTTCCTACAAGACCAATCGGTCACTTCCGACTCACCTTAGCGACGCAAACTTAATTGAAACTGAATGCGTGGCTCTAGATCGCGGGTCTTGCGTTAGAAAATCTAAATCGCAAGCTCGCGCTGTAAGACGCCACCCGAGTCACAACAGCGACATCTGACCGCCGGGCGGGCAAAAGGCGCTGCAGTCCAGCTGAAAACTTTCCCGCCGGTTCAAGCCGTGCTTCTTGATGGCGAGGCTGTAACGCTGCGCCAGCAGTTCAGCGAACACCCCCTCACCGCGCATCCGCGAGCCAAAGCGGCTGTCGTACACCTCACCGCCGCGGCTCTGTCGTACCAGGCTCATCACGTGCTCGGCCCTTTGCGGATAATGCGCCTGGAGCCACTCTTCGAACAACGGGGCAACCTCCAGCGGCAGGCGCAGCATCACGTAGCTGGCACTCAAGGCGCCGGCGGCCTTGGCCTCGGCCATCAGCTTCTCCAGCTCCATGTCATTGATCATCGGAATCATCGGCGCCAGCAAAACGCCCACCGGCACGCCGGCATCGCGCAACACCCGTATCGCCCGCAGCCTGGCCTTGGGTGCCGCAGCCCGGGGTTCAAGGATGCGCTTGAGCTCGTCGTCCAGCGTCGTGAGGCTGATGAACACCGACACCAGCCGCAGCTTTGCCAGCTCGGCCAGCAGATCCAGATCCCGGAGAATCAGCGAGCCCTTGGTGATGATCGTCACCGGATGGCGATAGCGCAGCAGCACTTCCAGCGTCGCCCGGCTCAATGCGTATTCGCGCTCGATGGGCTGATACGGATCAGTGTTCGCGCCCAGGGTGATTGGCGCAACGCTGTAGCCTGGCTTGGATAGCTGCTGCTCGAGCAGAGCGGCAGCATTGGTTTTGGCGATCAATTTGGTCTCGAAGTCCAGCCCCGGCGACATGTCCCAATAGGCGTGGCTCGGTCTGGCGTAGCAATAAATACAACCGTGCTCGCATCCCCGGTAGGGATTGATCGAGCGGTCGAAAGGGATATCGGGCGACGAGTTGCGCGCAATGATGCTCTTGGCGGTTTCCAGCGTGACGGTGGTGCCTTGGGTCAGCGGTACTTCCTGATACCAGCCGTCGTCTTCGGCCACGGATCGGTTGGGCGCAAAGCGGTTATGCGGGTTGGTCGCGGTGCCGCGCCCGCGTGGAGGCAAGTGGATGGACATGACGGCTTCTCGCTAACTGGTTATGCATACAGTATCGCGAAACGCTCAAGCCCTTCACGCGCAGACCCGCAAAAACATCCCGGCACCGATCAACGGCTTTCACCAACTTTTGACATGCGCCTCACAGCGCCTTGACCCTGGGCAGCGAAAACTTGGCCCGTCGAAAATAGCTGGTCTCCACGGTACGTCTTCCATGCGCCTTCGCCCGCTCGCTGCTCAACTCATCCTGCTGCTGGCCGTGTCATCTGCTCCTCTCGCTCACGCCGAGGATGTGTCACCGGCACAATCGTCACGCCCGGCGCAATGGGCGCAACTTGTCGACCCGCACTACAACCTTTACCAGATCACGCCGACGCTTTACCGCAGTCATCAGCCGGACGCTGCAGCGCAACCGCTTCTGCAGCAGCTTGGCGTGCACACAGTGATCAACTTCCTTAAGGAAAGTGACAGCAAATGGCTGTCCGACGCCTCCGTTGTGCAAGTGCAGATTCCCCTGCAGGTGGTGCACATCGACGACGCCGATGTGATCGAAAGCCTACGCGCCATCCAGGCCGCTCAGCAAAACGGGCCGGTGCTGATTCATTGCAAGCACGGCCTGGACCGGACCGGTCTGGTGGCAGCGATGTACCGCATAGTCGCCCAGGGCTGGAGCAAACAGGCAGCACTGGATGAGATGGAGCACGGCGGTTATGGCGACGAAGACAGTCTCAAGCGCGGGATTGCCTACATCAATAATGTCGATGTGGCGGCGCTGAAGTCGGCGATGGACAGCGGTGCGTGCAGCACCAGCGTATTTGCCCGGTGCTCGGTCAAGGGTTGGTTTGAGAAAACCGATGTGATGGGGGTGCAGACAATCTTGTGGCGGTTGTGAAGTCGGACAGTGCGCACATTGTGGGACCGGCTTTAGCCGGGAAGACGTCAGCCCTGACACCACAAAAATGAGGTGCTCGCACTGGCCTCTTCCCGGCTAAAGCCGGTCCCACTGGGATGCAGCGATATCAGCTTGGATCAACCGGCTTCTTAAGCTTCGGATTCGGGAAAAACTGCACGCCCTGCACCTTGGGATCGGCCGGCTTCACCACAGGCTTGTTCACCCGCGTGCCGAGTTCTTTCGGGATCGATTGCCCCTGCGCATTGAGGGTGTCGGAATATCCGCAGTGCACGCAATGACGGTGCGGCACGTCGTCTTCGCTCCACATCATCAACTTGTCAGGCTCGCTGCACGCCGGGCAGACCGCCCCGGCGATGAAGCGCTTCTTGGTAATCACCTGCGGTGTTTCGGTCATGCTGCCGCTTCCTCACTCAAGCCTGAATGGCGCAAGAGTGCGTCAATCGACGGTTCGCGTCCGCGGAAGTCGACGAACAGCACCATCGGCGCCTGGGACCCGCCCCGCGCCAGAATGGCCTCACGGAACGCACGGCCGGTCTGCTCGTTGAATACGCCCTCTTCCTCGAACTTCGAGAACGCATCGGCAGACAGGACTTCGGCCCACTTGTAACTGTAGTAGCCAGCCGCATAACCGCCGGCAAAGATGTGCGCGAAGCTGTTCGGGAACCGGTTGTACGCAGGTGGACGCATCACCGACACCTCGTCACGCACGCCCTCGAGCACTTGCAGCGTGGTGCGGCCGTCGCCATGGGTGGCGTGCAATTCGAAGTCGAACAGAGAGAATTCCAGTTGGCGGACCATCATCAGCCCCGACTGGAAATTCTTGGCGGCCAGCATTTTCTCAAGCAGGTCCTGAGGCAGCGGCTCGCCGGTTTCGTAATGACCTGAGATCAGCGCCAGGCCTTCCGGCTCCCAGCACCAGTTTTCCATGAACTGGCTTGGCAGCTCGACCGCATCCCACGCCACACCATTGATGCCCGACGCGCCCGCGTGTTCGACGCGGGTCAGCAGGTGGTGCAGGCCATGGCCAAACTCGTGGAACAGGGTGGTGACTTCATCGTGGGTAAGCAGCGCAGGCTTGCCGCTGACCGCCGGGGTAAAGTTACAGACCAGATTGGCCACCGGGCTTTGCAGCGTGCCTTCAGCGGTGCGACGACGATCGCGGGCGCCGTCCATCCACGCACCGCCACGCTTGTTGGCGCGGGCGTAGAGATCAAAGAAGAAGCGGCCGACGTGCTGGCCGTTTTCCTTGATTTCGAACAGGCGAACGTCCGGGTGCCAGGTATCGAAGCCTTTCTGTTCGGCGATTTCGATGCCGTACAGTTTTTGTACGATCGCGAACAGGCCGGTCAGCACTTTGTCGACGGGGAAGTAGGCGCGCAGGGCTTCCTGGGAAACGCTGTAGCGCTGTTCGCGCAGCTTCTCGCCATAGAAACCGCTGTCCCAGCTTTGCAGGTCCGGGCAGCCCTGTTCGGCGGCATAGGCTTTCAATTGCTGCAGGTCCTGAACAGCAAACGGCTTGCTGCGCTTGGCCAGATCACGGAGGAAGCTGAGAACGTGATCGCTGGACTCGGCCATTTTGGTGGCCAGGCTCAACTCGGAGAAGCTAGCGAAACCCAGCAGTTTGGCCAGTTCCTGACGCAGATCGAGAATCTGTTCCATGATCGGGCCGTTATCGTTTTTGCCAGCGTTCGGACCCTGGTCAGACGCGCGGGTGCAATACGCCGCGTAGACTTCCTCACGCAGCGCACGGTCTTCGGCGTAGGTCATGACAGCGTAATAGCTCGGGAACTCGAGCGTGATCAGGTAGCCTTCCAGGTCTTTCGCCTGGGCAGCGGCCGCCATTTGCGCCTTGGCCGAATCGGTCAGGCCGGCGAGGGCCGCTTCGTCCGTGACGTGCTTGCTCCAGGCCTGAGTCGCATCGAGCAACTGGTTAGAGAACTGGCTGCCCAGCTCGGACAGCTTGCTCTGCACTTCGGCGTAGCGTTTTTGCTGTTCCGGCGGCAGGTCGATGCCCGACAAACGGAAGTCGCGCAGCGATTGTTCGAGAATAGTCTTCTGTGCGACGTCGAAATTCGCGGCTTCCGGGCTGTTGGCCAAGGCTTCGAAGGCCTGGAACAGCGCGCGGTTCTGGCCCATTTCGGTCGAGTAAGCGCTCAGGGCTGGCAGGCAAGACTCGTAGGCTTCGCGCAGTTCCGGGCTGTTGCACACGGCGTTCAGGTGACTGACCGGGCTCCAGGCGGCGCCCAGGCGATCATTGAGTTCGTCCATCGCCAGCACCAGGCCAGCCCACGTAGGCTGCGAACCTTGCTTGGCGAGGATGTCGGCAATCGCGGCGCGGTTGTCGGCGAGAATCTGTTCGATGGCAGGTTTTACATGCTCGGCGCGAATCGCCGAGAAAGGTGGCAGGTCGTAGGATTGCAACAGAGGGTTGTTCGCGCTCACGGTTTGGCACCTTGGCTAAAAGAAACACCCACGCATCTTAATTAGAATCGGCGCCGACCGCAGCTATCGGCGCCAGAGAAGGAGCCTATCGTGGCCATTCGCACGTTCCAGAACCACACCCCGGCCCTTGGCGAGCGGGCGTTTGTCGATCATTCGGCAGTAGTGATCGGCGATGTCGAAATCGGCGCCGACAGTTCGGTCTGGCCGCTGACGGTCATTCGAGGCGACATGCATCGCATCCGCATCGGCGCGCGCACCAGCGTGCAGGACGGCAGTGTGCTGCACATCACCCACGCCGGCCCTTTCAACCCGGACGGTTTCCCGCTGTTGATCGGCGATGAGGTGACCATCGGCCACATGGTCATGCTGCACGGCTGTACCGTCGGCAATCGCATTCTGATCGGCATGGGCACCACGATCATGGATGGCGCGGTGGTGGAGGACGAGGTGATCATCGGCGCGGGCAGTCTGGTGCCGCCCGGCAAGCGCCTGGAGAGCGGGTTTCTCTACGTAGGGCGTCCGGTGAAGCAGATGCGCCCGCTGACCGAAAAAGAGATCGCGTTCTTCCCCTACAGCGCGACCAATTACGTGAAGTTGAAAGACCAGCACCTGGCCGAAGGCTTCGACAAACCCTGCTGAGAGCACACATGCATTACCAGAATATTCTGTTCGACCTGGACGGCACCCTGACCGATCCGCGCGAAGGCATCACCCGGTCCATCCAGTTTGCCTTGAGCAAACTGGGCATCGACGAACCCGACATCACCCGGCTCGAGCACTTCATCGGGCCACCGCTGTTGCAGCAATTCATGGGCGCCTACGACTTCGACGAAGCGAAGGCCTGGGAAGCGGTGGGCTTTTACCGCGAGCGCTTCAAGGTCACGGGCCTTTACGAAAATCTGGTGTTCGACGGCATTTTCGAACTGCTGGACACGCTCTCGGATCAGGGCCGCACGCTGTTCATCGCGACATCCAAGCCCTGGGTGTTCGCCCATGAAATCGCCAGGCATTTCGATTTCGCGCGCCATTTCAAGCTGATCTACGGCAGCGAGCTGGACGGCACCCGCACTGACAAGGTCGAGCTGATTCGGCACTTGCTGGACGAGGAGCAGCTCGACCCGAAACAGACGCTGATGATCGGGGACCGTAAACACGATCTGATTGGCGGCAAGCGCAACGGGTTGGACGTGGCGGCGGTGGGGTACGGGTTCGGCAGTCGCGAGGAACTGGAGGCCGAGGCGCCGACGTATCATTTTGATTCGGTGAGCGCGCTGCACCGGGCGTTTCTCAAAAGCTGAGAGCACTCAATCTGTAGGAGCGCGCTGATCGTTCCCACGCTCTGCGTGGTAATGAAACCCGGGACGCTCCGCGTCACCTCAGGGCTGGACGCGGAGCGTCTAGGGCGGCATTCCCACGCGGAGCGGGGGAACGATCATTCCGCTGAAGTTTTCTGGCCGAGCCGCTCCAACGCCGTTTTGCGATCATCCTTAGGCAACTTGCCCAGCTTTTCCACCGCCGAATAGAATGCAGACCAATCGCCGTTGGCCTGCCTGAACAACGCTTCAAACGCCGGTACCCACTGATCGTAGAGACCAATGGGCAGCAGGCGTGCGTTGTTCATCGGTGCATACACCCAGCCGTCGAAGCGCTTGTCGCCACCCCACTGGCTGTCACGCAACTGTCGATACTCGCTGCGCAGACGCTCGAACTCAGCGGCCTTGCGCTCACGCATCACCTGCGGACTCAGCGGCTCCGCATACAGCGCTTTCAGCCGAGTTCGGGTGTCGAGGGCCAGTTGGGTGAGCTGGTCGCGTCGCTGCGCTTCCGATGACCCACCTTCGGCAGGCAAACCACGCGCCGCGCGCCACTGACGTGTGCCTTCCTGCTCCACAAAGCTGGCATAGGACTCGTTGAATTCGCTGTCGTCCTTCACGTAAAACCGCTGGTGCGCCAGCTCATGGAAGATCAGCGTGGCAAGTCGCTCATCGCCCCAGTTCATCATCGAGCTGATGATCGGGTCATCGAACCAGCCAAGTGTCGAGTACGCCTCCACGCCGCTCACATATACGTCTTTGCCCTCGAGCTTCTGCACAGCCGCATCCCCGCGCGCCGCGCCCTGGGCGTAATAGCCGCGATAGGCCACGCACCCGGCGACGGGGAAGCAATGAGTGACAGGATCGAGGGAGAATTCGCCCGTCGCGAACACGTTCCAGACGACAAACGAGCGATGGATGTCGGCGTAAAGGCGGTAGCTGCGGTTGTCCGGCAGATGCAGATGCTCGGTCGCAAACGCACGGGCCTGCTGTGATTTGCGCAGATGATCGCGCAGCTTAGGGTCGCGATTCGGGTCTGCGATGACGTCGGTAACCGGCTCCCGCGCGCGCAACAGGGCCATTTGGCCGCTGGCCAACTGTGAGTAATAGGAAAGACTGGAACAGCCGCCGAGGAGTAAAGTCGCCAGCATCGGCAAGCCACGTTGCAGCCAGACTTTTTTCGATCGAATCATGCAGCAGCCTTAACGTCGATATTCATGAAGTGCAAACATCAGCGTTATGCCGGACAGCCCGCCTCTGACGCAACCATCATAGCCATTTGCCCTACTGCGGAGTTCATCATGCGCTTGCCTCTGTCCCTCGTTGCCCTGAGTCTTCTGGCCGGATGCGCGGGACCGCTGCCTGCGGTTGATCCCCAGCAGGCGTGGGTCGACCTGCATACGTTCACCGGCAAAACCCTGATGGCCGACAAGCTCGACGGCGTGCGCACCTACGACGGTCGCTTCTTTCAGGTGACGCCGGGCAAACACAAGCTCGAAGTGCGGTATGACTACGATTACGCGCCCGGCGCGATGGGCTTGTCGATGGACATTTACAACGAGCGGACCTGCTACGTCACGATCAACTACGACCGCTTCGAGGCCGGCCGCCGCTATCGTCTGGATGTGCGCAATATCACCAACAGCATCGACGCGCAGTTGCGGGACGAGCAACGCAACGTGCTCGCGGAGGAGGGTGACATCTTCTGTATCCCGTGACGCATTATCTCGGCCTCGCCGCGCACACGAGATGGCTTACACACAGCCTACGAAATACTTCAGCTCACGCCCGGATTAACGACCGTTATTCTGGTAGATGATTTTTTTCGTGTCGTTTTCGCAAGTACCGACGACCATGCTCTGGTCGGTGACGTCTTTATTGGCCACGATCTCCAACGTATATGAGCTGACGCTCTGAGCCTGAATCTTCGTTTCGATTTCAGCTTTCAGCTCTTCACATGGCTTGGGTGCAGCGAAAGCGCTGGTGCTCAGCGCTCCGAGAATCAGGATTGCGGCGATACGTTTCATGATCGACTCCTTCGACACCGTGCGATACGCATCGGCCTTGCATGTGACCGTGGGGGCGCACGCCGGTTCTGGCGCGTCCATAACGAAGATGGCCCGCAATTGCGGGCCATCGAGTGCAACAGTAACGCGAATCAGCTCACGAGCGTGGCATCGAGCGTGATCTTGGCGTTCAGCACTTTCGAAACCGGGCAGCCTTCCTTCGCATCGTTGGTCAGCTTCTCGAACTGTTCCTGGGTTGCGCCAGGGATCTTGGCTTTCAGTGTCAGGTGCACTGCGGTGATCGCGAAACCGCCATCGACTTGATCCAGGGTGACGTCAGCGGTGGTGTCGATGCTGTCGGCTTTCAGGTTTGCATTGCCGAGGATCATCGACAGTGCCATCGAGAAGCAGCCAGCGTGGGCTGCGCCGATCAGTTCTTCCGGGTTAGTCCCCTTGCCGCCTTCGAAACGGGCCTTGAAGCCGTACGGCGCCTCACGGAGGACGCCGGTTTCAGTAGAGATGCTGCCGATACCCGACTTCAGGTCACCTTCCCAGTGGGCGGATGCTTTCTTGACGATGCTCATGGTGTCTCCTCATGAAAAAGTGCGATTTCGCTCGCACGCGGACCAAAGTTCTGAGGAGTGTAGGCGGGAGTTAGTTCAACGCTTATGCCGCGTGTGCTTTTTTGCAGACGGCGCAACGTTAAATCCGACCAAATTAGTAGGAAATTTCGCATTGCCCATTGCAACTCTCAAATCCGCCCTTATCCTATGGCTTAACGCAAATATTTAGTCTTAATGCCGGTTTGCTCGCGTGATGTCCCCGACGGATGCGCCGATTCAAGCCCAAGAGGATCAACAACGGCCTATGAAACGATTAGCTGATGTGAAGATTTCCACGCTCGATCTGGTGCCCGTCCGCGAAGACAAAGGCCCGGCGGAATCACTGCGTAATGCGCTGGATCTGGCGCAACACGTCGAGAAATGGGGCTACAACCGTTTCTGGGTGGCCGAGCACCACAATATGGACGGCATCGCCAGTTCAGCAACGTCTGTTCTGCTTGCCTATCTGGCCGGTGGCACCTCGACCATTCGCGTCGGATCGGGCGGGATCATGCTGCCCAACCACGCGCCACTGGTGATTGCCGAGCAGTTCGGCACGCTGGAAAGCTTGTTCCCCGGGCGTATCGACCTGGGCCTCGGCCGCGCGCCGGGTTCTGATCAGATGACCGCCCGCGCCCTGCGCCGCGAGCGCTCCGGCAGTTCCGATGATTTCCCCGATGATGTGACTGAGCTGGCCAACTACCTGGGGCCGCGTCAGCCCCATCAGCGCGTTCTCGCTGTGCCCGGCACCAATACCAACGTGCCAATCTGGCTGCTGGGTTCGAGCCTGTTCAGTGCACAGCTGGCCGGTGAGCGGGGCCTGCCGTATGCATTCGCGTCGCACTTTGCGCCGCGTTTCATGCACGAAGCGATTCGCGTCTACCGCAGCCACTTCAAGCCTTCCGAGGTGCTCGACAAGCCCTACGTGATGCTCGGCGTCCCGCTGGCCGCCGCAGAGACCGACGAGCAAGCCGAGTACCTGGTGACGTCGGTGTACCAACGCATCCTGAGTCTGATGCGTGGGCAGAGTCTGATGCAGAAGCCGCCCGTCGAGAGCATGAATGGCCTGTGGCTGCCCCATGAGCGCGACGCGGTGATGGATTTCCTGGGGCTGGCAGTCGTCGGTGGCCCGGAGAAAATTCGCGCGAAGCTGGACGTGCTCCTTGAACAGACCGACGCAGACGAGCTGATCTTCACCTGCGACATGTACGAACACGCTGACCGCCTGCGCTCCTACGAGATCCTGGCGCAGGCAGCAAGGGGCTGATTCAGGGCCACGCGCTGAAACCGGTCCGCCATAAACAAAAAAACCGACGCCAGATGCGTCGGTTTTTTTGTATCAGCGCGCCGGTATCAGCCGCGCTTGTAAACGATTTCCATGCTGCCGCCTTCGCAGGTGCCGACGACTTTGCCGTCCGCCGAGCTGCCTTTTTCAACAGCTTCCAGCGTGTAGGAAGAAACGCCTTTGGCTTTGATCTTCGCGTCGATATCGGCCTTCACGTCATCGCACGATTTGCCAGCAGCCATCGTAGTGCCCGCAATGCTCAACAAGCCTATGGCCAACAGAACTTTTTTCATCGGTACATCCCCTCGTCAGGCGCAATTTTAGGATCAACAAGGCCGCTCCAATCGGGCGGCCTGACTACATGAACCTGCGTCATGAACCTTGGTGGGAGTCACGACTGCGCGGTATGTATAGCGAAGGTTGTGGCACTCGGCCACTTCAAAAGTTCAGCGACTCAGCTGTTGTCGATACGGAAACCGACCTTGATGGTCACCTGGAAGTGGCCGACTTTGCCGTCTTCGATGTGGCCGCGGGTTTCCAGCACTTCGAACCATTCCATGAGTTTCACGGACTTGGCAGCTTGTGCAATAGCGTTCTGGATCGCGTCGTCGGTGCCCACGGTCGATGACCCGACCAGCTCCAGCATTTTGTAGGTGTGATGATCAGACATGGCAGTTCTCCTGAAAGGTGTTGCGCGGTGGCAGCGCCGCAGTGATTGTGTTCACTATCTCTGTGCCGAAATGCGGCCTAAAAGTTCAGAAGAAACGGTACTTCGCATCACGCACTGCACTTTCTCGAAACCCTGTAGTCGGAAACAACACACGCCACTCATCACAGCAGGAGAGTTAAATCATGGCATTCACGTCATCCCGTAAAGCGTCGTTGCAAAGCATGGAAGCCGAGATCGAAAGTCTGCTCAAGTCGCTGGAAGGCTTGAAGTCAGATGCTTCCGACGAGTCGCGCAAGACCCTGAAAAACCTGAAAGCCAACGCTGAGAGCGCGCTGAGCCATTCGCGCAGCCTGTTGAGCGATGTCTATGAAGACGTCAAAGTCAAAACCCGCGAAACCAGCGTTGCGACCCGTGACTACGCCCAAGAGCACCCTTGGACCACCGCAGGCGTCGCTGTTGGCGCAATCGGCCTGCTGGCCGCTTACCTGCTGTGCAAGCGCGGCTGATCAAGCCCGCCCCGATCGCTCGAGTTCCTGCTTGAGCCATCGAGCCAGGTGCTGAGCGCGTCCATCTGCGGCGCGCTTTGGTACCCATACCGCCAGCTGCGCAGGGGTTTCGCTGAAACCCCATGGCGCAGCCAGGCGTCCGGCTTTCAAGTCGTCAGCGACCAACGGCTCCGGTGCGATCGCCACTCCCAAGCCAGCGACGGCCGCTTCCAGTAAATAATACAAATGCTCGAAACCCTGTCCGTAGCTCAGTGCGTCGGGCTCGATGCCGTTTTGCATCGCCCATGCCGGCCAGGCTTGCAGCCGCGATGTGGTCTGCAGCAACGGCTCGCCTACAAGGGCCTGTGCGGGTGCGTGCCGCAGTTCTTCAAACCTCGCGAATCGTGGACTCAGCACCGGCCCGATGCGCTCGCTGGCAAGCTCGAAGACCTGCATGTCCGAAGGCCACGGCGGTTCAGCGAAAATCAGCAGCGCGTCCAGGCCCGGGCGTCGTGGGTCAAGATCGCCTTCTCCTGCCGAGAGGTGGAGGCGCAGGTCGGGAAGATCCGCGTTAAGGCGCCCCAGCCTTGGAATGAACCAGCGTGCCAAAAGGCTTCCAGAACAGCCCAATACGAACGGCGCATCTGCGCTGCCCTGGCTAAGCTCGGCACAGACACCGCGCAGACGATCAAATGCTTCGGCACTCGCATCCCGCAACCGAATGCCTGCATCTGTGAGTTTCAAGCCACGTCCATCTTTGCTGAACAGGCTCACACCCAAGTGTTCCTCCAGCACTTTCAGCTGGCGGCTCACGGCACCGTGAGTCACGTGCAATTGCTCAGCCGCCTGGCTGACACTGTTCAGCCGGGCGGTGGCTTCAAAGGCACGCAATGCGTTGAGAGGCGGGAGGTCTCGGCTCATGAGATATGTGAGTTTTCCTGACAGGTTGTGCCGATCTTATCGGTTTTCATCGTCGCTGGCGCTGGTTAGAGTGTGATCACTGCCTGACGGCTCATCTTATTCGCATCCCCGGAGGTCCACATGACCCAGACTCAGACGCAGAATGCCTACAGCAGCGGCCCGGACGACCGCGGCATGTTCGGCGGGTTCGGCGGCCGTTACGTCGCTGAAACGCTGATGCCGCTGATTCTTGATCTGAACCGCGAGTACGAGATCGCGAAGACAGATCCATCATTCCTGAACGATATCGCCTACTTTCAACGCGATTATGTGGGCCGTCCAAACCCGCTTTATTTTGCCGAGCGCCTGACCGAGTACTGTGGCGGCGCGAAGATTTACCTGAAGCGCGAAGAGCTCAACCACACCGGCGCGCACAAGATCAACAACTGCATCGGCCAGATCCTGCTGGCGCGGCGCATGGGCAAAAAACGCATCATCGCCGAGACCGGCGCCGGCATGCACGGCGTTGCCACCGCTACCGTGGCGGCACGCTTTGGCTTGGAGTGCGTCATCTACATGGGCACCACTGACATCGAACGTCAGCAAGCCAACGTGTTTCGCATGAAGCTGCTGGGCGCCACGATCATTCCGGTGGTCTCCGGTACCGGCACGCTGAAAGACGCCATGAATGAGGCGCTGCGTGACTGGGTCACCAATGTCGACAGCACCTTCTATCTGATCGGCACCGTCGCCGGCCCGCATCCTTACCCGGCGATGGTCCGCGATTTCCAGGCCGTCATCGGCAAGGAAACCCGCGTGCAGATGCAGGAGCACGAAGGTCGTCTGCCGGACAGTCTGGTGGCGTGCATCGGCGGTGGCTCCAATGCCATGGGCCTGTTTTACCCGTTCCTCGACGATACGAGTGTGCGCATCATTGGGGTGGAAGCCGCGGGTCACGGCATCGAGACCGGCAAACATGCCGCCAGCCTGAACGGCGGTGTTCCGGGCGTGCTGCATGGCAACCGTACCTTCCTGCTGCAGGACGACGATGGCCAGATCACCGACGCCCACTCGATTTCAGCCGGCCTCGACTATCCAGGCATTGGTCCTGAGCACGCTTGGTTGCACGACGTTGGCCGGGTCGAATACACCTCCGTCACCGATGATGAGGCGCTGGATGCATTCCACCGCTGCTGCCGTCTCGAAGGCATCATCCCGGCGCTGGAAACCGCTCACGCTCTGGCTGAAGTGTTCAAACGAGCGCCAAATCTGCCGAAGGATCACCTGATGGTGGTCAACCTGTCCGGTCGTGGCGACAAGGACATGCAAACCGTGATGCACCACCTGGATCTGTCCCAGCAGGAGAAACACTGATGAGCCGCCTGCAAACGCGTTTTGCCGAACTGAAAGAACAAAATCGCGCAGCCCTGGTGACCTTCATCACGGCAGGCGATCCGGGCTACGACACCTCGCTGGCGATCCTCAAGGGGCTGCCTGAGGCAGGTGCCGATGTCATCGAACTGGGTATGCCGTTCACTGACCCGATGGCCGACGGCCCGGCGATTCAACTGGCCAACATCCGCGCTCTTAATGCCAAGCAAAACCTGGCAAAAACCCTGCAGATGGTTCGCGAATTCCGTGAAGGAGACAGCACAACACCGCTGGTGCTGATGGGTTATTACAACCCGATCCACAATTACGGCATTGACCGCTTTGTTTCTGAAGCGCATTCATCGGGTGTGGACGGCCTGATCGTGGTGGACCTGCCGCCAGAGCACAACGTCGAGCTGTGCGACCCTGCGCAGGACGCCGGTCTGGACTTCATCCGTCTGACGACGCCGACCACCGACGACGTTCGCTTGCCTACAGTGCTCAATGGCAGTTCCGGCTTCGTTTACTACGTGTCGGTAGCAGGCGTGACGGGTGCAGGCTCCGCAACGATTGATCACGTTAAAGATGCCGTGCAACGCCTGCGCCGCCATACCGATCTGCCGATCAGTGTCGGCTTCGGGATTCGTACGGCTGACCAGGCCGCAGCCATCGCGCGTGTGGCCGACGGCGTTGTCGTCGGCTCGGCATTGATCGACCAGATCGCCAGCGCGTCTTCGCCTGAGCAAGCGGTCAGTGGTGTACTCGGACTGTGCTCGCAGCTTTCGGAAGGTGTGCGTAAAGCCCGCGTAGCCGAAGGTAAAGTTTCTGATACAGAGGAATCTCGGTCTCTGGCAACACACTAAGCGGTACAGCGAAGGGGTTCAGGACCACGTCCTGAACCCCTTTTTGCTGCCCGTATTTTGCTCAGGAGCGCGCTACATGAAAGTCTCGAATCGTTTGATCGCCGGGTTGGGCGTGTTGATGCTCAGCGCCAGCGCGCTGGTTCAGGCTGCACCACCCGATCAACGCGGCGGCGATGACAACGGCCCGGGTCAGCATCAGGACCATGGCCCGCAAGGTGGGCCGCAGGGCGATCGCGGCAATGGCAACGGGAATAACAACGGCAACGACCATCGCAACGACCCGCGCGCCGATAACCGTGGCAACAATCAGCGTGGCGGCCATCCTCCAGCTGATTTCGGCGACGTGCGCCGGACCATTACCGAGCACCGGGAAATCATCGGTCGCGGTCAGCCGCTGCCCCCTGGCGTGCATATCGTCAAAGGCCACCCGCTGCCACGCGGTTATGGCCGTCGACTGGACCAACGCTCGCTGCAATACCTGCCGCAATACGATGGCTACGAATGGCGCCGCCTGGGCCCGGACATTGTGCTGATCGCAATCGGTAGCGGGATCGTCTATGAAATCCTGGATGGCGTGCTGAACTAAGGCCCCTCTGTATCGCGTCCGCCCATGCACGTGAGATGGACGCAAATCTGTAGGAGCGCGCTTGCCCGCGAATGCGTTGTGTCAGCAGTGCAAATCGCGATGACTCACCGCCTTTCGTGATCAAGCGCGCTCAAATAAGGATCAGTAGTTAGTCATATCACTCTAGCCAGAAAACTGGCCCACGCCCCCCTCCACCGGTTTGCTCATATCCACTCCCGGGATGGCCCCTATGGGTCGTCGGCGGGGGAAGGCGTGGCCGCCTGCGAGGCTTACGTACCGGTTGGACTGGTACTCGCGGAGGCGCAGGTATTGGGGGCGGGGGCGTAGTAGCGGCATTTGGCACGGGTAGTGGAGTTGCTGCGGGTGCGGGTGTCCAGGTCGGTATGACCGTACCGGCTGGAACGGGCCCCAAAATGCTATTGGTAATATCGTTAAACAGATTTCCGATTCGATCAGCGATCATACCGGTCGCACCGTTTCCAACAGCTGCAATTGTTGACGCTGCATCCACTCGCGATCGCCAGTTCTCCGCAACAGCCTTCATATCCGGATTGCCGATGACTGAAGCAGTTGCCATAAAGGTCTCCGTCTTGATCATAATCAAAGCTTCTGCGACCGGGTCACCTGCAGACTTAAGAATTTCAGTCCAATATCGCTCCCTGACTTCATCGTTCGCCATGACCATGAAAACTGAATTCAGCGTCCAGGCATCCGTGGACAATCCGGAAGCTGTAAATACCTTGTTGTGAAAGTCCCATGCCTCCCGATGGTTTATATCTCTATTGACCACTCCTTGGCCGTTGTACTGGGCGTATAGCGCATCCAGATAGCCTTGAGCCATGCGGTCGTAGACGTCGCGGACCATATGGTCCGGAAGTGGCCTACCCTCACGCTGCGCAGTAAGCCTTAGAAAATTAACTGCCGCTGATCCTGATGGAGAACTTTTATCCATCATGCCTCGTGCCAGAGCTGAATAGTTGTATCCCAACTGCTCTAGTGCGTCATACATGACACCGGAGGATTCGTAGCGAAGCAAAATTTTTAATGCGTCCAGCGTGGACTTTGTTAAAGGTGTCGGCATTTTATACTCCAATATGTTAAGTGTCTGCTGATTAAACAAACCATCTAAAGCTGTAATATCCGAACAGGAAAATCACAAGGTATAAGATTAAAAGCACCCTGCATACGTTAAGGCAGAAGAAAATAAACCTTCTGTTCAAACGCTCTCCAAGCCATCGCCAAGTCGCTATCACCTTTGCATTTAATAGAATCTTTGTAAGGCGGATCCGCATGGTGAAACTCCTACATGGCAATTAGCTTTGGGAAAATTCGATGCAGTAATCTCGATTGCCATACCCAAGTTTTATGTAGGAAATAATCTTAAGTGACTGCAGTTGTAAACTTCACCGAGTCCGACAAGTCTGTAGGAATCTTCTGGAATGAAATTAATTTTGGAACGCCAACGGCGCCGCATTGATCCGCCACCAGACCGGTGCCGATATATTTCTGATAAAGCCTTTAAACCGCAATCGACGGCAGCGCCTTGCCCTTCAACAAATCGCCGCTCAACGCCTGTTCACTTCTTAACCAGTCTACGAACCGCTGCACGATCTGCACCCGGCGCTTGCGTTGCGGCAGGACGATGTAATAGCCGTATCCGGAGACGGCGCTGGCTTCGATCGGGCGGCACAACAAACCCTGCTCCAGCAAATCATCCACCAGGTGTCGCCAGCCGATGGCCACACCCTGGCCGCCGATCGCCGCCTGAATCAGCAACGTGTAGTTATCGAATCTCAGCTGCCCCGGCGCGGGTGCCTGGGGAATATTCAGGGCGCGGAACACGCCACCCCAATCAAACCAGTTGTTGCCGCCTTCGCCACGAAGGTGCAGGAGCGCGAAGTCTTTCAGCGCATCGGTGGGCAAGGGCAGGTCGCGCCCCTTCAGCAATTGTGGACTGCAGACCGGGAACACTTCCTCACTGAATAACCAGTGGCTTTCTCCCTGCTTGAATCGACCGTCGCCGAACAACACGGCCACATCGATATCCGCCCGCAGCATGCTGTGACTGCGTTCGCTGGTGACCAGGCTGACGTCGACGTCGGGGTTGTCCTGGTGGAAACGGTAAAGGCGCGGCATCAGCCAATAGGCAGCGAAGGCGAAGTCGGTCGCCACTTGCAGCACCTCATGCTGATGCTGCTCGGTGATTGCAGTGAGGCCGGCGTCCATCGACTCCAGCCCGGTCTGGACGTGATCGAAGAGAATCAGCCCGGCGTCCGTCAGCTCGATGCCGCGATAAATGCGATCAAAAAGCCGCGTCGCCAGTTGCTCTTCCAGTCGCTTGATTTGCTGGCTGATGGCAGGCTGAGTAGTGCCAAGCTCGATGGCGGCAGCGGTAAAACTGCGCAACCGTGCGGCAGCCTCGAAGCCGCGAAGCAAATCCAGGGACATGACACCAAGGGCTTCAAACATAAGCTGCACTTATCCTAGGCATTGCCTCTCATGGGCTTTACCTCAGATGGCATGGGTACCATCCTCGGTCGGAGCACTTTCGCATAAATAATGACTATGGGATGCCGCCAAGACATGAAGCGCAAGAACATTCTTTTCATCATGGCCGATCAGATGGCCGCGCCCATGTTGCCGATCTATGCCTCTTCTCCCATCAAGATGCCCCACTTGAGTCGCCTCGCCTCTGAAGGTGTGGTGTTTGATGCTGCCTATTGCAACAGTCCGCTGTGCGCACCGTCGCGTTTCACGCTGGTCAGCGGGCAGCTGCCGAGCAAGATCGGCGCCTACGACAACGCTGCCGACTTCCCGGCTGATGTGCCGACCTACGCCCACTACCTGCGTCGTCTCGGCTATCGCACGGCGCTGTCCGGCAAGATGCATTTCTGCGGCCCCGACCAATTGCACGGCTACGAAGAGCGCCTGACCAGCGACATCTATCCGGCTGACTACGGTTGGGCGGTGAACTGGGACGAACCGGACGTGCGCCCGACCTGGTACCACAACATGTCATCGGTGCTGCAAGCCGGGCCTTGCGTGCGCACCAATCAGCTCGATTTCGACGAAGAAGTGGTGTTCAAGGCGCAGCAGTATCTGTTCGATCATGTGCGCGAAGACGGCGATCAGCCGTTTTGCCTGACGGTGTCGATGACCCATCCCCACGATCCGTACACCATTCCCAAGTCTTATTGGAATCTGTACAGCGACGAAGAAATCCCGATGCCCCACGCGCCGTTGGCCCAGTCCGAACTGGACCCGCATTCCCAGCGCCTGCTGAAGGTCTATGACCTGTGGGACAAGCCGCTGCCCGAGCACAAGATTCGCGATGCGCGCCGCGCCTATTTCGGTGCCTGCAGCTACATTGATGACAACGTCGGGAAACTGCTGAAAACCCTGGAGGAAACCGGCCTGGCTGACGACACCATCATCGTGTTCTCCGGCGACCATGGCGACATGCTGGGTGAACGGGGGCTCTGGTACAAGATGCACTGGTTCGAGATGTCTGCGCGGGTGCCATTGCTGGTGTACGCTCCGGGGCAGTTCAAGGCAGGTCGTGTGCAGGCCGCAGTCTCGACAGCTGACTTGTTGCCGACGTTTGTGGCGTTGGCTGACGGTCACCTGGACCCCGGCTTACCGCTCGATGGCCGCTCACTGTTGCCGCACCTTCAAGGCGAGGGCGGTCACGACGAGGTCTTTGGCGAGTACATGGCCGAGGGCACCAACAGTCCGCTGATGATGATTCGTCGCGGCGCG
The DNA here is from genome assembly GCF_050268485.1 of Pseudomonas sp. NPDC078416. Taxonomy (NCBI): domain Bacteria; kingdom Pseudomonadati; phylum Pseudomonadota; class Gammaproteobacteria; order Pseudomonadales; family Pseudomonadaceae; genus Pseudomonas; species Pseudomonas sp. NPDC078416. The sequence goes on from NZ_JBNNGV010000014.1 coordinate 83,283, forward strand.
TACAAATTCATTTATTCGGAACGGGACCCCTGTCTGCTGTATGACGTGGGCAACGATCCGAAGGAGCAGGAAGAGCTGAGTCGATCCGAGGCTCATCGCGACCTGTTCGCTGCGTTCCTGGCCGAAGCAAAGGCCAAGTGGGACATTCCGGCGATACACCACCAGGTGCTCGCCAGTCAGCGGCGCCGGCGTTTCGTCGCCGAGTCGCTGGCCATCGGCAAGCTGAAGAGTTGGGATCACCAGCCGCTGGTCGACGCCAGTCAGCAGTACATGCGCAACCATATCGATCTCGACGACCTGGAGCGCAAGGCCCGTTATCCGCAACCTTGAACCCTGCCAACACTTAGAAAACCAAAAAAAGGGGCACACCATGAATAAGCTGTTCACCACACTGGCGGTTGGGGTCTTGAGCTTGAGCAGCGTCGTGGCCTATGCCGCCGACGCCAGCTGCAGCACCGTGCGGATGGCCGATCCAGGCTGGAGCGATATCGCCGCGACCAACGCCACTGCAGGCTTTTTGCTTGATGGCATGGGCTACAAAACCAAGATCGACACCCTGGCGGTACCGATCGCCTACGGCGGTCTGAAGGACGGACAACTCGACGTCTTTCTGGGCAACTGGATGCCGGCCCAGCAGGGCTTCTACGACAAATTCATCGCCACGGGTGACGTGACGCAATACGCGAAGAATCTGGAAGGCACCGAGTTCACCCTCGCCGTCCCTGATTACGTGTATGACGCAGGCGTCCACAACTTTAGCGACCTGAACAAATTCGCCGACAAATTTCACAAGAAGATTTACGGCATCGGCTCAGGCGCTCCGGCCAACGCGTCGATTCAGGAGATCATCAAAAAGAACGAGTTCGAACTGGGTGACTGGAAGTTGGTGGAATCCAGCGAACAGGCGATGCTGGCCGAAGTGCAGCGCAACGTGAAGAAGAAAGAGTTCGTGGTGTTCCTCGGCTGGACGCCGCACCCGATGAACGTGCAGATCAAGGGCATGCACTACCTCAAAGGCGGCGAGAAATACTTCGGTGATACCGGCAGCGTCTACACCGTAACCCGCAAAGGTTACGCCGACGCCTGCCCGAACGTCGCCAAGCTGCTTTCCAACCTGATGTTCACCCAGGACATGGAGAACTCGATCATGCAGACCGTGGTGGACAAGAAGGTCAGCAACACCGAGGCGGTGAAAGCATGGTTGAAAGCCAATCCGGCGGTGCTGGACAAATGGCTCGACGGCGTGAAAACCGTTGACGACAAGGATGCGCTGCCAGCGGTGAAGGCCAAGTTGTAAGCAGCACTTTGTAGTAGCGCGCTTGCCCGCGAAATGCAGTGAGTCATTGCCAGGTGCATCGACTGACACAATGTCTTCGCGGGCAAGCGCGCTCCTACGGTACATCGCCAGCCATATCAGCCGGTCAGGTCTGCGCCATCAACCGCCGCAGTTCCGCCAGCACCGGCGCTGATTCCGGTCGCACGCCGCGCCACAGGTAAAACGCCTCGGCGGCCTGCTCAACCAACATCCCCAAACCATCCACTGCTTGCCCGGCATGGTGTTCCGTGGCCCAGCGGCAGAATGCGGTCGGTTCTTTGGCGTACATCATGTCGTAGCAGAAGGTCACGCCCGGCTGAATCAGGCTGGGCGCAATGGGCGGTACTTCGCCCGACAGACTGGCCGACGTGGCGTTGATGATGATGTCGACCGGTTCCTCCAGCCAGTCATAGCCTGCGGGCAGCACCGGGCCGATGTCGGCGAATTCCTGGGCCAGTTGTTCTGCCTTTTCTACCGTGCGATTGGCAACCACCAGCACGTAGGGATCTTCCGCCAGCAAGGGTTCCAGCGCGCCACGCACTGCGCCGCCAGCTCCGAGCACAAGGATGCGTTTGTCCTTGAGGGTGACGCCATGATTGACCTTCAGGTCCCGAACAAGGCCTGCGCCGTCCGTGTTGTCGCCCAGCAGGCTGCCATCCGCTCGAAGCGCCAGCGTATTGACCGCCCCGGCACGACGACCGCGCTCGGTCAGCTGATCGGCCATCCGGTACGCTTCTTCCTTAAACGGCACGGTGACATTGGCGCCCCGGCCTGTCTCGAAAAACGCTTTGGCGTAGGCGGTGAAACCGTCCACCGGCGCCAGTGAGGTCTGGTAATCGAGCACCTGACCCGTTTGCTCGGCGAACAGGCGATGAATCAGCGGCGACTTGCTGTGGGCGATGGGGTTGCCGAAGACAACATACTGGTCTGTCATCAGTGTGCCGCCTCAGCCAGCCAGTCGCGATCCTGCAGAAAATACTCCGTCAGACGTGCTTCCTCGCTGCCCGGCTCGGCTTTCCAGTCATAGCCCCAGCGCACTTGCGGCGGCAGCGACATGAGGATCGATTCAGTCCGGCCACCCGATTGCAGCCCGAACAGGGTGCCGCGGTCGTACACCAGATTGAATTCAACGTAACGCCCGCGGCGGAATTCCTGAAATTCACGTTGCTGCGGCGTGTATGGGGTGTCTTTGCGGCGTTGAACGATGGGCAGATACGCCTCGACGAATGCATCACCGATGGCGCGAATGAACGCGAAACTGGTGTCGAAATCCCACTCATTGAGGTCGTCGAAAAACAGTCCGCCGACGCCGCGGGGCTCATTGCGGTGCTTGATATGGAAGTAGCGATCGCACCACGCCTTGTAGCGGGGATAAACGTCGGCGCCGAAAGGCGCGCAAGCCTGTTCGGCGACGCGGTGCCAATGAACGCAGTCTTCCTCGACGCCGTAATAGGGCGTCAGGTCAAAGCCGCCGCCGAACCACCACACCGGTTCTTCGCCTTCTTTTTCTGCGATAAAAAACCGCACATTGGCGTGGGCAGTCGGCACGTGAGGGTTGTGCGGGTGCATCACCAGCGACACGCCGAGGGCTTCGAAACCACGTCCTGCCAGCTCCGGTCGATGAGCGCTGGCCGAGGGGGGGAGGCCGGCGCCGAAGACGTGGGAAAAATTGACACCGCCCTTTTCGAGGATATGGCCGTTCTCGATCACGCGGGTGCGTCCGCCACCGCCAGCAGGCCGTTCCCAGGCGTCTTCGACGAAACGGGCGCTGCCATCTTCGGTTTCCAGCGCGGCGCAAATGCGATCCTGAAGGTCGAGCAAATAGGCTTTGACGGCATCGGTGCGAAAGGACATGGCGGTACCTGCATTAACTGAAACGTGCGTCGGGAGCGGGATTCGACCAGTCTTGGCGTTGATGGCACGCCTCACTGGGCAAATCCCTTCGGCGAAATTCGGCCCGTAGCATATCACCGGCTCGGCGGATGCCGCAGTTGACGAAGCGACGACGAAGGAGTCCGATAGAGCCCTTTCGCATCGACAGTCATCCCCTGCAAGTCCGATCCATGACGGAGAAAGCAAATGGCAAAACGTATCCAGTTCAAGGCTTATGGCGGTCCGGAAGTGCTTGAGTACGTGGACTTCGAACCTCCAGCGCCAGGCCCGAAAGACGTGCTCGTGCGTAACAAGGCGATTGGCGTCAACTTCATCGAGACCTACTTTCGCAGCGGCCTGTACCCGGCCCCTTCGTTCCCGTCGGGGTTGGGCAACGAAGGCGCAGGACTGGTTGAAGCGGTCGGCAGCGAAGTCACTCATGTCAAAGTCGGCGACCGGGTGGTGTACGGCACAGGCCCGCTGGGTGCATACGGGGACGTTCACATAACGCCGGCCGCGAACATTGCCAAGCTGCCTGACGGCATCAGCTTCGAGCAGGGCGCAGCCGTCATGCTCAAGGGCCTGACCGTGCAGTACCTGTTTCGTCAGACCTACGAAATCCGCCCTGAAGAAACCATCCTGTTCCATGCCGCTGCCGGCGGCGTGGGATCCATCGCCTGCCAGTGGGCCAACGCCCTGGGCGTCAAGCTTATCGGCACGGTCAGCTCGGCAGAGAAGGCTGCGCACGCCAAGGCGCTGGGCGCGTGGGAAGTGATCGATTACAGCAAGGAAGACGTCGTTCAGCGTGTACTGGAATTGACCGACGGCAAGAAGGTCCCGGTGGTCTATGACGGCGTGGGTAAGGACACGTGGGAAACGTCGCTGAATTGTCTGGAATTGAGAGGCCTGCTGGTCAGCTTCGGCAATGCATCAGGCGCAGTGACCGGCGTGAACCTGGGCGTTCTCGCTCAGAAAGGCTCGCTCTACGTCACGCGCCCGACATTGGGCTCCTACGCAAACACCCCGGAAGCCTTGCAGGCGATGGCGGATGAAGTGTTTGAAATGGTTGCCACCGGCAAAGTGAAGGTCGACGACATCCAGAAGTTCGCCCTCAAGGATGCCGCAAAGGCGCACACCGAACTGTCCGGCCGCAGAACGGTGGGATCGATCATTCTGGTGCCTTGATCCCGCATTTGACGTTGTAGGAGCGCGCTTGCCCGCGAAAGCGTCCTTTCAGCCGCTGAATGCGTAGCAGACATATCGCATTCGCGGGCAAGCGAACTCCTACAGGCTGTGCGCGTCAGCGCTAGGTCCGGGCGGGCATTACCCCGCCCTTACCACCTCAGCCGTCACCAGATCCCGGATCACACTCGGATTGCGGCGCCCGCCAAGACTGCCACTCAACACCATGTCCAGCTGCTCGTGGAAATACTGCTCCACTCGCAATCGCGAGCGGGCGGCGGGGCGGCCGGTCGGGTTGGCGGAGGTCGACACCAGCGGACCGGTCAAGGCGCACAGCTCGCGTACGGTCGGGTGATCGCTGACCCGGAGAGCGACGGTGTCGTGCTTTCCGGTGATCCAGTCCGGCAACAGGCCTTGATGGGGCACCAGCCAGGTGTTCGGTCCCGGCCAGGTGCTGGCCATGCGATCGATCCACAGCTCAGGGAAGTCCTCGAAGAGGAAATCAAACTGACGGATGTTGTCTGCGATCAGGATCAAGCCCTTATCAACAGGCCGCGCCTTGATTGCCAGCAGGCGATACACCGCCTCCGCATCCCAAGGGTCACAGCCCAACCCCCACACCGCTTCGGTTGGATAGGCAATCACCGCCCCGGCCCGAATTTCTCGTGCGGCTTGCTGCACTCGCCAACTGCTGACCATCGTCCGTTCTCCCAAATTACGCAGGCGGGCAGTTTAACCTCAGCGTGCCCGGGCAAACCATCGCCCGGCCTCACAGGCCACGCTGCTGTCGAGTTCAAGCTCAGTCAGCGCCGCCAGGACCTTTGGCAACGGCCAACCACTGTTATGGGCCAGCGCCTCGCCGGTTTGAGGCGCTGCATGCAAAAGAACCAGGAGCGGGTGCAACGGGGTTGACGGCTTATCAACGACGTCCGTACTCGGCGCGACGTTTTTCCAGCCCTGCAGCGCCTCAAGAATATGGTCGATGGTTTCCACCAGCACCGCCCCTTCACGGATCAACTGATGACACCCCCTGGCGCCCGGATGATGGATCGAGCCGGGAATGGCGTAGACCTCACGGCCCTGCTCGGCGGCAAGACGTGCCGTAATCAGCGATCCGCTGGCGACGCTGGCCTCGACCACCAGCACGCCCAGGGACAAACCGCTGATGATTCGATTGCGCCGGGGAAAGTTGCTGGCGTGGGGTCCGGCGTCCAGTGGCAGCTCGGAAATCACTGCGCCTCCATCGGCCACCATCCGCGCTGCAAGTTGCCGATGCCGCTGTGGATAAAGTTTTTCGATGCCTGTGCCCAGCACGCCAATCGTCCCGCCTTTTACGTCCAGCGCACCCTGATGAGCGGCGCCGTCGATACCCAGCGCCAACCCGCTGGTGATGACAAAACCGGCACCTGCCAGGCTCCGCGCGAATGCCGCAGCGGTGTCGAGCCCGGGCTTGGAAGCGCGTCGACTGCCCACCATTCCCAACTGCGGACGATCGAGCAGGGCGCGGTTTCCGGCGATGAAAAGCAGGGGCGGTGGATCAGGGATTTCCGCCAGCAGTGCGGGGTAGTCCGGATCGTCCCACATCAGCAAATGCTGGCCCGGGCGCTCTAGCCAAGCCAGTGCAGCGCTCGCGCCGTCGCGGACTTCAGCACTGCGACGGGCTTCGGCACTGGCCGCCGGAAGCCGTAAAGATCGCCATGCCGAGGTCGGCGCACTCAACGCGGCAGAGGCGCTGCCGAACGCATCGATGAGGGTATGAAAACGTTTCGGGCCGACTTCCGGCAGCCGATGCAAACGCAAACGGGCTTCCAGCTCGGCCGGCGACTGACCGGCTTTTTCGAACAACGGCATGTGATCTTCCTTGATCCGTGGTCCACCTGAAATCTGTGAACCAAACTGTGGATAAGTCTGTTAACAACAATTTGATAAGTGAAGCATGCCGGTGGAGAAAAGTGATTTACAGCTGATACATAGCATTACGGATTGCGGACTTTGTCCTGCACCGCCAGAGATCGGGTTGCGTGCAGCACCATGCCGTAGCTCAGTCGCTCGTACGTACGAAAGACCATCAGCAGCCCTGAACGCTCGTCGGGAATTTTGACTTGATCACCGTTGACCCGGTCGCGCACCGTCTCGCCGGTCTTGTAGATCGCCAACACGTTGCCTTCGGCCAAACCGTCGAGCCGGCCACGGTCGATGGTCACCACGTCGAACTCGCCGATCTGGGTCACGCCCCGAGGCACGTCGATGATGTTTCCGTCGACCGGCTGCTGGGGTTCGCTAGGGACAAAAGTAGAATTGATTCGGCGCTCTTCGCTGACAAACAGCCGGTCGCCAAGGCGCACTTCCTGGGTCGAGCGCTGCATTTGCAACGTCGCCACATCGCCTTCCGTGGCGACGATTTCGCCGCTGCCGATGTCATCGGCATTGATGCCCAATACCACGCCGGTGACCGGATCGACGTAGGTCTTGCCCTTGCGATAGATGCCGTAAGAGACATGGCTCGGTTCGAACTGCCCACGAGCATAAATGCGATCACCCGCGCCACTGAGCACCCGCTCACCGGGGCCGGCCACGACATGAGGCGCGGCTTCAAACTGGCTGGCGTTATCGATGATTCGGTTATTCAGCAGAAACGCATTGATTGCACCCAGCGGGATGGTCGGAATCGCCTCGGCAATCGGCGTGCTGCGCACACGCGGGGACAGTTTGATGGTGCCCCGGGACTCGCCGCGATTGACCACGATGCGTGGCTGACCATCGACGTAAATCAGGTTGAGCGTGTCGCCGGGGTAGATCAGATCAGGGTCGTGAACCTGTGGATTGGCGCGCCAGAGCTGCGGCCACTTCCAGGGCTGGTTAAGAAATTTTCCGGAAATGTCCCAAAGTGTGTCACCGGCGACGACGGTGTAACTCTGTGGATGGCCATCCCTGAGCTGTACTTGCGCCTGGACAAGGCCGGTCGCGGCCAACAGCAGCAGGGCGAGTAGTGATTTCCTCATGCGGTGAATCCCTTTATCATGTTGGCTTCGCGTGAAACGCTGAGTCTTGCGAGACTTCCGGTTTTACTAGGGCTGCAGCTTGTGACGTCCCAAGCCTAGCAGCCGATTTTGACTTTACCCTACAGTGCATCCCTTACGCATATGGCCATTCTAAACATCCTCGAATTTCCCGATTCGCGCCTGCGCACCATCGCCAAACCGGTGGCTGAAGTGGACGACAGCATTCGCCAGTTGGTCGACGACATGTTTGAAACCATGTACGAAGCACCTGGCATCGGTCTTGCCGCGTCGCAGGTTAACGTACACAAGCGCGTGGTGGTGATGGATCTCTCTGAAGATCGCAGCGAGCCGCGGGTGTTCATCAACCCCGAGATCGAGCCTTTGACCGACGAGATGGACCAGTACCAGGAAGGCTGCCTGTCTGTTCCAGGTTTCTACGAGAATGTGGATCGCCCGCAGCGGGTCAAGGTCAAGGCGCTGGACCGTGACGGCCAGCCCTATGAGTTCATCGCCGAGGGTCTGCTCGCCGTGTGCATCCAGCACGAATGCGACCACCTGAACGGCAAGCTCTTCGTTGATTACCTGTCCAATCTCAAGCGTGACCGTATCAAGAAGAAGCTGGAAAAACTCCACAAGCAAAACGCCTGATCCCGCCATCCTCCTTTCTACCGTAGGAGCCCGCTTGCCCGCGATAGCGACCTGTCCCCTGCCGCATTTGTCGGCTGACACCACGCCATCGCGGGCAAGCACGTTTCTACAGTCTTACTTCAAGAGAAGCCCATGACTGAGCCACTGCGCATCGTGTTTGCCGGCACCCCGGAATTCGCCGCCGAGCATTTGAAAGCCCTGCTCGACAGTCCCCACGACGTCATTGCGGTGTACACCCAGCCAGATCGCCCGGCCGGTCGTGGTCAGAAGCTGATGCCCAGCCCGGTCAAGCAGCTTGCCCTCCAGCACAATATTCCTGTCATGCAGCCACCGACCTTGCGCGCACCCGAAGCCCAGGCCGAGCTGGCTGGGTTAAAGCCGGACCTGCTGGTCGTAGTCGCCTATGGCTTGATCCTGCCGCAGACCGTGCTGGATATCCCGCGTCTGGGCTGCATCAACAGTCACGCCTCGTTGCTGCCACGCTGGCGCGGTGCTGCGCCGATTCAGCGCGCGGTGCAGGCGGGCGATGCCGAAAGCGGCGTGACGGTCATGCGCATGGAAGCGGGCCTGGACACCGGCCCGATGCTGCTCAAAGTGACGACCCCGATTACGGCCGACGACACCGGGGGCACGCTGCATGATCGTCTCGCTGAGCTCGGCCCGACTGCGGTGATTCAAGCCATCGCCGGGCTGGCTGACGGCACACTGGTAAGCGAGGTGCAAGACGACAGTCTCGCCACTTACGCGCACAAGCTGAATAAAGACGAAGCGCGCATCGACTGGACCCGTCCGGCGGTTGAGCTGGAGCGACTGGTACGCGCCTTCAATCCATGGCCGATCTGCCACACCACGCTCAACGGCGAAGCGCTGAAAGTGCTGGCCGCGCAGGTCGCCGACGAGGAGGGCACGCCCGGCAGCATCATCGACGCGAGCAAAGACGGCCTACTGGTCGCGTGCGGTGAAGGCGCGCTTCGCCTGACCCGTCTGCAACTCCCGGGCGGCAAACCCCTGGGCTTCGCTGACCTGTTCAACAGTCGCCGCGAGAAGTTCGCCGTCGGCACCGTCCTTGGCCAAGCGGTGGATGCGCAATGAACCCGCGTCTGGCTGCTGCCAAGGCTCTGGCTGCCGTACTGAGTGGCAAGGCATCGCTGAACAGCTCCTTGCCCACGCAACTGGACAAGGTTGAAGACCGCGACCGCGGCCTGACCCAGGATTTGGCATTTGGCACCGCGCGCTGGGAGCCGAGGCTGTCCGCGCTGGCGGCCAAGCTGCTGCAGAAACCATTCAAAACCGCTGATAACGACGTGCAGGCTTTACTGCTGGTAGGCCTGTATCAGCTGTTCTATTCGCGGATTCCTGCCCACGCCGCTATCGGCGAAACCGTGGGCTGCGCCGACAAACTGAAAAAACCGTGGGCAAAAGCGTTGCTCAATGCCGTGCTGCGTCGTGCTCAACGGGAAGGCGAGGCATTGCTGACGGAGCTGGAACACGATCCGGTGGTGCGCACCGCTCATCCACGCTGGCTGCAAAAAGCGTTGAAAGCCGCGTGGCCCCAGCATTGGGAAGCGATTTGTGCGGCGAACAACGCCCACCCGCCGATGATTTTGCGGGTCAACCGCCGGCACAAAACCCGCGAGCAGTACCTTCAACTGTTGCTGGACGCAGGCATTGCCGCGACGCCTTGCACGTTCAGCCAAGACGGCATCGTGCTCACCGAACCGGGCGATGTCCGTTCGCTCCCGGGTTTCGCCGAGGGCTGGATCAGCGTTCAGGATGAGGCCGCGCAACTGGCCGCCGACTTGCTGGAGTTGGCGCCGGGTCAACGTGTGCTGGACGCCTGTTGCGCGCCGGGTGGCAAGACTTGCCATCTGCTGGAAGTACAACCGGGCCTGGCGGGCGTGGTCGCAGTGGATCTTGAAGCCAAGCGCATGGTGCGGGTCAAAGAGAACCTCGATCGCCTGGGCCTGAGTGCCGAACTCATCGCCGCCGATGCCCGCGCCACCGATCTATGGTGGGATGGCAAACCGTTCCAGCGCATTCTGCTCGACGCGCCGTGCTCGGCGACCGGCGTGATTCGTCGCCACCCCGACATCAAGCTGACCCGTCAGGCGGATGACATTCCCGCCCTCGCCGCGTTGCAGGGCGAATTGCTCGACGCATTGTGGCCAACGCTGCAGGTCGGCGGCATTTTGCTGTACGCCACGTGCTCGACGCTGCCGACTGAAAACACCGAAGTCATCGCTGCATTTCTGGCGCGTACGTCGGGTGCTCGGGAGCTGGACATTGCCGGGCAGCAAGGCAATCCACCGCCTGGTCTGAAACAGCCCCACGGCCGTCAGTTGCTGGCCCAGGAAGGCGGGCATGACGGCTTTTACTACGCCAAACTGATCAAGATTGCGGCGGCGGTCTGATGCCTGTCTCCTGTGGGAGCCAGCTTGCTGGCGAATGGGTCAGATCAGTCATCTCGCTACTGATTGATCTGGCAGGTTCGCCAGCAAGCCGGCTCCTACGGTCCGAAAACGCCGCAGGTCTTCAGCCCACGCATCTGACCCGATCATCATTTCAAGGAGAGACTGATTGAAGATCATCATTCTCGGCGCGGGGCAGGTCGGCGGTACGCTGGCCGAACACCTGGCCAGCGAAGCCAACGACATCACCGTCGTGGACACCGATCAGGATCGTCTGCGGGCGTTGGGTGATCGGCTCGATATACGCACCGTCCATGGTCGCGGCTCGTTTCCGACCGTGCTGCGTCAGGCCGGCGCCGACGACGCCGACATGCTGGTGGCCGTGACCAGCAGCGACGAGACCAACATGGTCGCCTGCCAGGTCGCGTACACGCTGTTCCAGACCCCGACGAAGATTGCCCGTGTTCGCGAATCGGCGTACCTGACCCGCTCAGGCCTGTTCGCCAACGGCGCCATTCCCGTGGACGTGCTGATCAGCCCTGAGCAAGTAGTCACCCATTACATCAAGCGGCTCATCGAGTATCCCAGCGCCCTGCAAGTCATCGACTTCGCCGGTGGCAAAGTCCAGATGGTGGCCGTCAAGGCTTACTACGGCGGAACTTTGGTGGGTCAGCAACTGCGCCAGTTGCGCACGCACATGCCCAATGTCGACACGCGAGTCGCTGCCATTTTCCGTCGCGACCGTCCGATCATTCCTCAGGGCGATACGGTTATCGAGGCGGACGACGAAGTCTTTTTCATCGCCGCCAAGGCGGATATCCGCGCTGTCATGGGCGAGATGCGTCGCCTGGATGAAAGCTACAAGCGCATCGTGATTGCCGGCGGCGGTCAGATTGGCGAGCGGCTGGCGGAAGCCATCGAGAACCGCTATCAGGTCAAGATCATCGAGATGAACCCCGCCCGCTGCCGTCACCTGTCAGACACGCTGAACAACACCGTGATCCTGCAAGGCAGCTCTTCGGATCGCGACCTGCTCGTGGAAGAGAACATCGATAACGCCGACCTGTTTCTGGCGCTGACCAACGACGACGAGGCAAACATCATGTCGTCGTTGCTGGCCAAACGTCTCGGCGCGAAGAAGGTGATGACGATCATCAACAACCCGGCGTACGTCGATCTGGTGCAAGGCGGGGAGATTGATGTCGCCGTCAGCCCTCAGCTCGCCACCATCGGTACGTTGCTGGCGCACGTGCGGCGCGGCGATATCGTCAGCGTGCATTCGTTGCGTCGGGGCGCGGCGGAAGCCATCGAGATCGTCGCCCATGGCGATGCCAGATCCAGCAAGGTGATTGGCAAAGCCATCATGCATATCAACTTGCCGCCCGGCACGACCATCGGCGCCATCACCCGTGCCGACCAGGTGATCATCGCCCATGACAACACGGTGATCGAATCAGGCGATCACGTGGTCATGTTCCTTGTGGATAAAAAGTACATCCGCGACGTAGAGCGACTGTTTCAGGTGGGATTGAGCTTTTTCTGACTCTGGGCAGACGCCTTTAACGTAGGAGCGCGCTTGCCCGCGAAAAATGGTAGGTCTGACATAGCGCTGTCGGATGCACCTACTTTTTTTTCGCGGGCAAGCGCGCTCCTACAGGTGATCGCTGGCCTGCTGGGCGAAGGGTTTGATCAATACCAGCGCTTCTCGCCCTCGGGGCGTTTCTTGAAGCGCTTCATGGTCCACATGTACTGGCTTGGATAAGCCCGCACGTACTTTTCAACCACCTTGCTCATGGCCGCTGCCGACGTTGCGGTATCAGCGCTGTACATGTCGTCCGGCGCGGCTTCGAGTACGACTTTGTAGCCAGAGCCATCCTCCAGACGCATCGCGTGGAGGAACACTCCAACGGCTTTGCCGCCCGCCAGCATGTTCGGCACGAACTTACTGGTCAGCGCCATTGTCCCGCAGAAGGGCACGAATATCCCTGCCGACTCAGCGGGTTCCGGGTCCGCCGGAATGCCGACAGAGCCGCCTTTTCTCACTTCCTTGATGACGCTGAGAATGCCTTCCTTGGTGGACGCGGCCACGCGGTTACCCAACTGCACACGCTGCTTGCGCAGCAGATCGTCCACGGCCTTGAGCTTGGGTGGTCGGTAGAAAATGATCGGTTTGCACTGGCTGCAATAGAAGTGGTTGAGCACTTCCCAGTTGCCCAGATGGCTGGTGATGCCGACGACGCCCTTCCCCGACGCCAGGGCGTCTTTCAAGACCTGAAGCCCTTCGACTTCGCGAACCAGATTGATCGACTTCTGCGCCGGCCAGATCCACGCGCAGGCGCTTTCGGTCAGGGTCTTGCCGATGTCCATCAGGCTGCGGCCGACCAGTGCTTCGAGTTCTTCAGGGCTCAGTTCGGGGAAGCACTTGGACAAGTTAATGCGCGCGACATCGCGAGACCGGTTATGCAGCTTCCACATCAGCCAGCCAATGCAGGTGCCGACCCATTGCACTGCGCGCCACGGCAGCAGGGCAAACAGGCGCAATGCCCCAACCATCAAGGCCCCTTTGAACTTATCCACAGATCACTCCCGAATACATGAGGCGGTCATTGTAACCATTCATGGGAGCCGATTATCCACATCACCCACCAGTTCGGCGTATCGGTCGCAGTCAATCGTATGGTCCATCACCATTCCGGTGGCCTGCATGTAGGCGTAACAGATGGTCGGACCGACGAAGGTGAAGCCGGCTTTCTTCAACGCTTTGCTCATCGCTTCGGCCTCTGGCGTAATGGCCGGGACTTCGCTGCGGTCCTTGAAGTGATTGACCTTGGGCTTGCCGCCGACGAAGGACCAGACGAATGCAACCGGATCCTCCAGCCTTAACCAGGCCAGGGCGTTCTTGCGCGCGGCATTGAGTTTGAGACGGTTGCGCACAATGCCGGGCTCCTGCATCAGCGCTTCGATTTCAGCATCGGTCATCGCTGCAATGCGCTGGACGTCGAAGCCGAACATCACTTCGCGGTAGCGCTCACGCTTTTTCAGGATGGTGATCCACGACAGTCCAGCCTGGAACCCTTCGAGTAACAGGAACTCGAACAGCATCTGCGCATCGCGCAACGGCACGCCCCACTCTTGATCGTGGTAGTCCATGTAAAGCGGATCTTCGTTGCACCAAAAGCAGCGTGGCATAGGGCTCCCAAGGGTGGAGGCGCGGCCGAATCGGGTATACTCCCGCTCTTTAAATCGCAGCCCCCCAGTACAGGTGAATTTCGTGAGCCAGCCTACGCCAGCCGTGCGTACCTTCCAAGACTTGATCCTCGCCCTCCAGCAATACTGGGCTGAGCAAGGTTGTGTGGTACTTCAGCCCTACGATATGGAAGTGGGCGCCGGCACTTTCCACACCGCTACGTTTCTGCGCGCCATCGGCCCGGAAACCTGGAACGCCGCCTACGTACAACCGAGCCGTCGTCCTACCGATGGCCGTTATGGCGAGAACCCGAATCGCCTGCAGCACTACTACCAATTCCAGGTCGTCCTGAAGCCCAACCCGGACAATTTTCAGGAGCTGTACCTCGGCTCGCTGAAGCACGTGGGTCTTGACCCCCTCGTACACGACGTCCGCTTTGTCGAAGACAACTGGGAGTCACCCACCCTCGGCGCGTGGGGCCTGGGTTGGGAGATCTGGCTGAACGGCATGGAAGTGTCGCAATTCACCTATTTCCAACAAGTCGGCGGTATCGAGTGCTACCCGGTCACGGGCGAAATCACCTATGGCCTCGAACGTCTGGCGATGTACCTGCAAGGCGTCGAGTCGGTCTACGACCTGGTCTGGACTGACGGCCCGTTCGGCAAAGTCACCTACGGCGACGTGTTCCATCAGAACGAGGTGGAGCAATCGACCTACAACTTCGAGCACGCCAACGTCGACAAACTGTTCGAGCTGTTCGATTTCTATGAAAGCGAAGCCGTGCGCCTGATCGAAGTGGAGCTGCCATTGCCGAGCTACGAAATGGTCCTAAAGGCCTCTCACACCTTTAACTTGCTGGATGCCCGTCGTGCAATTTCCGTGACGGCGCGTCAGCAGTACATTCTGCGCGTCCGCACCCTGGCTCGCTCCGTGGCCCAGGCGTACCTGATGGCCCGGGCCAAGCTCGGCTTCCCGATGGCCGCGCCCGATATTCGCGATGAAGTGTTGGCCAAGCTGGAGGCTGCGCAATGAGTGCTCAAGATTTTCTGGTTGAACTGGGCACCGAAGAACTGCCACCCAAAGCATTGAATACCCTGGCCGATGCGTTCATGGCCGGTATCGAAAAAGGCCTGCACGCTGCCGGCCTGACCTACAGTGCCAAGCAGGTTTATGCCGCGCCACGTCGTCTGGCCGTGCTGATTACTCAGCTCGCCACCGAGCAACCGGATCGCAGCGTCAACCTGGATGGCCCGCCACGCCAGGCGGCGTTCGATGCCGAGGGCAATCCGACCCAGGCTGCCTTGGGCTTCGCCAAGAAGTGCGGCGTGGACCTCAGCGAAATCGATCAGAGCGGCCCGAAGCTGCGCTACAGCCAGAGCATCCCTGGCAAGCCAACGTTAAGTCTGCTGCCGACCATCATCGAAGACTCGCTGAACGATCTGCCGATCCCGAAGCGCATGCGCTGGGGTGCTCGCAAGGAAGAGTTCGTGCGTCCGACCCAATGGCTGGTCATGCTGTTTGGCGATCAGGTCGTTGATTGCACCATTCTTGCCCAGACGTCCGGCCGTGAATCCCGGGGCCATCGCTTCCATCACCCGGAAAGCGTGCGCATTTCTTCGCCGGCCAACTACGCCAGCGACCTGCGCGCGGCCCACGTGCTCGCGGATTTCAACGAGCGTCGTCAGTTGATCAGCAAGCGCGTCGAAGAGCTCGCCACACAACACGAAGGCACCGCCATCGTGCCGCCGGCATTGCTCGATGAAGTGACTGCGCTGGTCGAGTGGCCAGTGCCGCTGGTGTGCTCGTTCGAGGAACGTTTCCTTGAAGTGCCGCAGGAAGCCCTCATCACCACGATGCAGGACAACCAGAAGTATTTCTGTCTGCTGGATGCCGAAGGCAAGCTGTTGCCGCGCTTCATTACTGTCGCGAACATCGACAGCAAAGACCCTTCCCAGATCGTCCACGGCAACGAGAAAGTCGTTCGTCCACGTCTGACCGACGCCGAGTTCTTCTTCAAGCAGGACAAGAAGCAGAAGCTGGAGACCTTCAACCAGCGCCTGCAGAACGTGGTGTTCCAGGCGCAGTTGGGCACGGTGTTCGACAAGGCCGAGCGCGTTTCCAAGCTCGCTTCGTTCATCGCACCACGCATTGGCGGCGATGCTCAGCGCGCCGCGCGTGCAGGCTTGCTCTCCAAGTGCGACCTGGCGACCGAGATGGTTGGCGAGTTCCCCGAGATGCAGGGCGTTGCAGGCTACTACTACGCCTTGGCCGACGGCGAACCCGAAGACGTCGCACTGGCGTTGAACGAACAGTACATGCCGCGCGGCGCTGGCGCTGAATTGCCAGGCACGTTGACCGGCGCCGCTGTCGCCATCGCCGACAAGCTCGACACACTCGTGGGCATCTTCGGTATCGGCATGTTGCCGACCGGGAGCAAAGACCCGTACGCATTGCGCCGGGCCGCGCTCGGCATCCTGCGCATCCTGATCGAGAAGAAGCTGGATCTCGACCTGGTCAAAACCGTGCAGTTCGCCGTTGCTCAGTTTGGTGTGAAGATCAAGCCTGCTGGCCTGCCAGAGCAGGTGCTCGAATTCATCTTCGATCGTCTGCGTGCGCGCTATGAAGACGAAGGCGTAGACGTTTCCGTCTATCTCTCGGTGCGCGCCTTGCAGCCCGCTTCGGCTCTGGACTTCGATCAACGTGTTCAGGCGGTCCAGGCCTTCCGCAAATTGCCTGAGGCTGCAGCACTGGCCGCCGTGAACAAGCGGGTTTCCAATCTGCTGAGCAAGGCGGATGGCAACATCGCCCAGACCGTCGAGCCGAAGTACTTCGATAACGCCAACGAGTTCTCGCTGTACTCGGCCATTCAGCAGGCAGATCAGGCCGTAGCGCCGATGTCCGCCAGCCGTCAGTACAACGAAGCACTGACCCGTCTTGCGGCACTTCGCGAGCCGGTGGATGCGTTTTTCGAGGCAGTGATGGTCAACGCGGAAGACGCAAGCGTGCGAGCCAACCGTTATGCCTTGCTTGCCCGTCTGCGCAATCTGTTCCTCGGCGTTGCCGACATCTCTTTGTTGAGCTGACAGCGGAGCGCATGCCAGTGAAGTTGCTGATTCTCGATAGGGACGGGGTGATCAACCAGGACTCCGACGCCTACATCAAGTCGGTGGACGAGTGGGTTCCGATTCCAGGCTCCATCGAGGCCATTGCGCAACTGAGTAAAGCCGGCTGGACGGTGGCAGTGGCCACCAATCAGTCCGGCATCGCTCGCGGTTACTACGATCTCGCGACCCTCGATGCCATGCACGCACGCCTGCGTGAACTCGTGGCGGAGGAGGGCGGCGAGGTCGGACTGGTCGTTTATTGCCCCCATGGCCCGGACGCTGGCTGCGATTGCCGCAAGCCAAGACCGGGCATGCTGAAGACAATTGCCAGCCATTACGCCGTCGATTTGGGCGGCGTGTGGTTTGTGGGCGACAGCAAGGGTGACCTGGAGGCGGCGGTGGCCGTCGACTCACAACCTGTTCTGGTCCTGACCGGCAAAGGTCAGAAGACGCGAAGCGGTGCATTACCCGCAGGCACGTTGGTTTTCGATGATCTGGCGGCGGTTGCCGCAGAACTTATTCACAACAGCGCCCCGTTGAATCGCTAACGGCTATTCAACGGCTCGCTCAATTTCGGGCAATTGCCCCGTAACGGTAAAAGCAGCTATGTCGATTGTGCAGGCCATCAGGATTTTCTTCTTTTACCTGCTGCTGGGCACTACTGCCCTGCTGTGGTGTTCGCTGAGTTTCTTTATTGCACCTTTCCTGCCGTTCCGTCTTCGCTATCGCTTCATCAATGTCTACTGGTGCCGCTGCGCGTTATGGCTGACCCGCGTGTTTCTCAACATCAAGGTCAACATCACCGGCCAGGAAAACATCCCGGAGACACCGTGCGTGATCGTCTCCAATCACCAAAGCACGTGGGAAACGTTTTTTCTATCGGCCCACTTTCAGCCTTTAAGCCAAGTGCTCAAGCGTGAGTTGCTCTACGTGCCGTTCTTTGGATGGGCCATGGCGATGCTGCGTCCCATCGCCATTGATCGCAACAATCCCAAAGCGGCGCTCAAGGTCGTGGCGAAGAAAGGCGATGAGTTGCTCAAAGATCGGGTCTGGGTGCTGATCTTCCCTGAAGGCACGCGCGTACCCTACGGCCAGATCGGAAAGTTCTCGCGCAGCGGTTCGGCGCTGGCCGTTAATGCGGACTTGCCCGTCCTTCCCATTTCCCACAATGCCGGCCGCTACTGGCCAAAAGAGGGCTGGGGTAAAAAACCGGGCACTATCGAAGTCGTGATTGGCAAACCTATGTACGCAGAGGGCACCGGCCCTCGCGCAATTGCTGCATTGAACGATCGCGTCTCGGCATGGAATGAGCAAACCCAGCGTGATTTGGGATCGCCCGCCATGCCTGCGCCAGTACCCGAGAAATCACCGGCGTGAATTGTGGATAACCTGTGCACGAATAAATAAAAAATCGAGAAATTCGCTGCTAACTCTCTAATTTAAATACTTATTTCTTCTGACGCTTACCAAGTCCAAAGCGTGCATAAGTTTTCCCCTAGGGCCTTTCGATGCCCTGAAGAGACCGGTCTTGAGCCTTGGCAGCCAAGACCGAGGCGTGAATCAAGCAGTCCTCCCCGGCGCGGCTATCCATAGATTGCATAGCGCCCCCATACCGACTAATACAATCCCGCCACACGCGGCTGCGACGAATCCCATGGCGGGGGAAACGCTGTCGATGGCGAATCCCACAATGGGCGCCGACAGGGTCTGACCTATCCGGTAAGCCGAATCGTGCAACCCCATCACCTCACCTCTTACGCTGGAAGGCGCCAGCTTGGCAACCGCTTCCGAACCTGCAGCCAGCGTCGGCGTGCATAGCAGATTGGTTGGCAACAGCGCGAGCATCAGCCACCACCAGACGTCATCAAAGAACACTACAGGTAGCAGCAGCAGGCTCATTGCCAAAGCGAGTTTCATCTGTGACCACGACCTGTGGACAACACCGTGGACATACCCGCCCACGATGGACGCAATGGACATGGCGGCGATGACATACCCGGTGAAGGCAAGTTGATCGCTGGCGCGCAGCACGGCGATCAGTGCCAGTTCGGTGCCGTACAGCACGAACAAAGCCCCCGCACTCACACACATGACGGCCAGTAAACGGCCGCTCATCCAGGTGCGGAGTTTGGGCCGTACACGATCCGGATTTGCTGCGACTTCGTCCACATTGCGCGTAGGCCAATTCAACACGTAGAGCACCACATAGGAGAGCGCACGCCAGAGGCCAATGCCCGCCAGAGTGGCAGTCGCCGAATAGGTGGTGATCAACAGGATGCCGCTGGCGGGCCCGATGACGAATGAGAGCTCCATGAGCATCATGTTGAGCGAGTAAGCAGGCCGGCGCTGATCTTCCGGGACGAGGCTGGCGACGAACTGGCGGGCGAGCGATCCTGTCGGCACGGTGAACAGCCCTGCCACAAACGCCAGAAGCACATACAACCAATAGCCCACCATGGGGAGCAGTATCCAGGCGAGCGTCGACAGCGTCCCGCACACCGCCACCACTGGACGCAGGCCGTGACGGTCAATCATTCGGCCGAGCAGGGGAGAGCCCACCGCGAAACCAAGGGCGGTCGCTGTCCCCACCACGCCCGCATCAAAATAACTGCCGCCCATTTCATTGAGCACATGCAAACTCAGCGTGAGCCCCATGATGGTCAGCGGCAGACCGGCGACGAACATGAACAACGTGGCAGGCAGCACTCGAGGGATAGCCAGCACTTTCTGGTATTTGCGAATCGACATATGACTGAGGCTCCTTGATCTTAAACCTGTCCTGATGCAGCGGTTCAATCGGCGGGTATGCACGTTCTTGCCGCTGTCATTGCCCAGATAAGGCGCAGCGGTACAGTCCCTTAACAAAAACTATCGTTCGAGTTTCAGGGCCAAATTATTGGCTGACAGGGCGTGCAGTTAATCCGCGTGGCGATTAGGGATGCCAATTAGACGCGCAGCATCCCCAGTGTATCGTTCAAGCTCAGAACCACTTCCAACCCTCTCGATATCGCGCGTCTCCGACGGCGTGAGCGTCACAGCGGAGAATGGATCGAACCGATATGACCCTGATCTCTCGCGGAGGCAGCATGAATACGTTGGGTGACCTGGCGTCCAGAAGAAGCAACAACTTTAACCTGATCAGAATGCTTGCTGCCACGGCGGTCCTGATTTCCCACAGTTACCCTCTCGCACTTGGCCATGATGCGGTAGAGCCGCTCTCGAAATGGATTGGCCTGTCACTCGGTGAACTGGCGGTCATCACGTTCTTCTGCGTCTCCGGTTTTTTTATCTCCCTTAGCCGCGATCGGGCAGGCAGCACAACGGATTTTTTCACCGCTCGTTTTCTGCGCATTTACCCTGGGCTGACCCTTGTGCTTTTGCTCAGCGTGTTTCTGATCGGGCCCTTTTTTACGACACTGAGTGCGCCGGAATATTTCCGTTCGGGTGAAACATACGGTTATCTAACCCACAACTTGACCCTGTTCAGCATGAAGTTCCAGTTGCCAGGCGTGTTCGAAAATAACCCTTGGCCCGGCATTAACGGGTCGCTGTGGACGCTCTTTTATGAGGTTGCCCTCTACATCCTGGTTGGTGCGCTTGGCGCACTCGCCTTTTACGGTAAAGGGCCTAAATTCGCCGGCTTTCTAGTGTTTTACGCCGGCCTGTACGTTGCCTTCAAAACCTTGATGTTGAACAGCGCTTTGCTCAATGACTTCCACCGCGCCGAGTTTTTCTTCACGTGGAGCTTGCCGTTTGTGCTGGGGATGTCCTTCTACCGATATCGTCAGCACATCAAGCATCGATTTATCGGCTTCCTGCCTTTCGCTGTGCTAGCCGCCTGCACATGGCGCACGCCGTATTTCTTCGAGTGTTTTGTTCTGGCCTGGACGTATCTGATTTTCTATCTGGGGTTCGCAACCCATCCGGTGATCGACCGTTACAACCAGCTGGGCGATTACTCATATGGCGTTTATATCTATGCCTTCCCGATTCAGGAAATCCTGGCCCATTCGTTCAAAGGTATCGGCCCTCTCAGCATGATGCTGATCGCCTTCCCGCTTGTGTTACTGGCAGCCATATTCTCCTGGCACATTATCGAGAAGTCCGCCATGGCCTGGCGCCGCGGGCTTGCCGGGTTTTTAAGCACTCGCCTGGACAACATGAAGATTCGTTGGACCAGAACCGGGAAAGGCACCGTATGATGACTTGCGCACCTGGGGAGGCTCCAAGCGCATCCGGCATGGATTCATCAGGGAGTTCGCGATGAAGAGATTTCAAGTGCTGGACGGCTTCAGGGGTATCTGCGCACTCAGCGTTGCGGTCTATCACATCCATATTTCACAGAGCTTCGGCGAATGGGCATTTTTCAGAAACGCTCATTACCTGGTGAGTTTTTTCTTTGTTCTGAGCGGCTTTGTCATGGTCCACACCTACGGACAGCGCCTGGCCACGACGGACCAGTTCAAGCAGTTCTTCATCACACGCACCTTCCGACTGTACCCCTTGCACGTCTTTGTGCTCCTGTTCGCTATCGCATTGGAGGTTGTGAAGCTGGCCGCGGAGCATGCCGGGATAGCGTTCAATCAGCCGAGCTTCACCGGACAGCGCGCGCCCCAGGAAATCATCCCCAACCTTCTGTTGCTGCAATCCTGGTGGCCGGGATTCAATCCCCAGTCGTTCAACTTTCCGGCATGGAGCATCAGTGTCGAGTACTACATCTACATGATCTTCGCGGGAATACTGTTGTGCACCCCACGTTTGGGCGCGCTGATATTCCTGACGATTTCGTTGGTGGCTACGGCGTGCCTGTTCTTGGGACTCGCCTATCTGATGGAGCCCGCTCTGCAGGGTTTGTCTTGTTTCTTTGCGGGCGTGATGACTTACCATCTCTATCGGGTTATCCACAGCAAGACCATTCCGCGCTGGGTGCACACTGTTTTGGAAACAGTCGGGATCTGCCTCACAGCGATCTTGCTGGTGAGTAACATCGATCACAAGCAGATCATTCTGATGTTGGTCTTCTGCGCGCTCATGTTGATTTTCTCCTTTGAGGGAGGATTGATCTCGATCTTGCTCAAGGCTCGCCCGTTCGAGAAACTGGGCGCGCTGTCCTACTCGATCTACATGACCCATGCGATGGTTCTCTTCGCCGTCACCCTCGCCATGCTTCTTGTAGGGAAAGTCACTGGTTACACAATTGTCACCTACGCTACCGATGCGCCCGGTCCGATGCTGTCCTTCCACAACGCAGTGGCTGACAACGCTCTACTCGTCGCTCTGTTGATCATCATTATCGGTATATCTACGGTCAGCTATCGATTCATTGAGTTGCGCGGTATCGAATGGGGCAAACAGTTAAGCAGGAGAGGGCGGACCACATCGCCGATCAGTCCGATTAAAACAGTGAGCTGAGTGCCTAAACGAAAACAGCCCCAATCGATTTCCATCGTTGGGGCTGTTTTGTAAGCGGGTGGAACCTTAGAAATCCAGGTTCGACACTGCCAGTGCGTTGGCTTCGATGAAGTCGCGGCGCGGTTCTACTGCGTCACCCATCAGGGTGTTGAAGATCTGATCAGCGCCGATGGCGTCTTCGATCGTCACCTTGAGCATGCGTCGCACGCTTGGGTCCATCGTGGTTTCCCACAACTGATCCGGGTTCATCTCGCCGAGACCTTTATAGCGCTGGATGGTGTGACGCTTGGTGCTTTCTGCCATCAACCAGGCCAGTGCTTCCTTGAACTCGGTGACTGCTTTCTTGCGTTCGCCACGTTGAACGTAAGCACCTTCTTCCAGCAGGGTGCTGATCTGAGCACCCAGCGCAGTGACTGTCTTGTAGTCGTTGCTGCCGAAGAAGTCGCGGTTGAACGTTACGTAGTTGGACAGACCATGGGAGATCAGCTCGACCTCTGGCAGCCACACGTTACGCTCGCGGTCTTCACGCAAGCTGGCCTTGTAGACCAATCCGGATTTCTCTCCCACGCGCAGGCGTTCATCGAACTTCGCCAGCCACTCTTGCATGGCCGCATGATCCGACAACTGCTCCATTGGGACAGCCGGCAGGTAGACGAAGTGCTCCGTCAGCTCTTGCGGGTACAGTCGGGACAGACGTTTCAGCGTCTTCATGACCATGCGGAAGTCGTGAACCAGTTTCTCCAGCGCTGCACCGGAGATGCCAGGCGCCGATTCGTTCAGGTGCAGGCTCGCATCTTCAAGGGCCGACTGGGTCATGTACTCTTCCATGGCCTCGTCGTCTTTGATGTACTGCTCTTGCTTGCCTTTCTTAACCTTATACAACGGCGGCTGGGCAATGTAGATGTAGCCACGCTCGACCAGCT
The DNA here is from genome assembly GCF_050268485.1 of Pseudomonas sp. NPDC078416. Lineage (NCBI taxonomy): Bacteria > Pseudomonadati > Pseudomonadota > Gammaproteobacteria > Pseudomonadales > Pseudomonadaceae > Pseudomonas > Pseudomonas sp. NPDC078416. The sequence goes on from NZ_JBNNGV010000014.1 coordinate 106,336, forward strand.
CCGGCAACTGACGGAAGAAGAAGGTCAGCAACAGGGTACGGATGTGCGAACCGTCGACGTCAGCATCAGTCATGATGATGATGTTGTGGTAGCGCAGCTTTTCGATGTTGTACTCGTCACGGCCAATACCGCAGCCCAGCGCAGTGATCAACGTGCCCACTTCCTGGGACGAAATCATCTTGTCGAAGCGCGCCTTTTCCACGTTCAAGATCTTGCCCTTGAGTGGCAGGATGGCCTGAGTCTTACGGTTACGCCCCTGCTTGGCAGAGCCGCCAGCAGAGTCACCTTCCACGAGATACAGTTCGGAAAGGGCAGGGTCTTTCTCCTGGCAGTCGGCCAGCTTGCCGGGCAGGCCTGCAATATCCAGCGCACCTTTGCGACGAGTCATCTCGCGTGCTTTACGCGCAGCTTCACGAGCACGCGCTGCATCGATCATCTTGCCGACAACGGCTTTTGCTTCGTTCGGGTTCTCCAGCAGGAAGTCAGAGAAGTACTTGCCCATCTCCTGCTCAACCGCCGTCTTCACTTCTGAAGACACCAGTTTGTCTTTCGTCTGCGAGCTGAACTTCGGATCAGGTACCTTGACGGAGATGATCGCGGTCAGGCCTTCACGCGCATCATCACCGGTGGTGGCGACCTTGTGCTTTTTCGCCAAACCTTCCTGCTCAATGTAGTTGTTCAGGTTACGGGTCAGGGCAGAACGGAAGCCGACGAGGTGGGTGCCACCGTCGCGCTGTGGGATGTTGTTGGTGAAGCACAACAGGTTCTCGTTGAAGCTGTCATTCCACTGCAGGGCGATTTCGACGCCAATACCATCTTCACGCTGGATGTTGAAATGGAAGACCTGATTCACCGGCGTCTTGTTGGTGTTGAGGTATTCAACAAATGCGCGCAGACCGCCCTCATATTTGAACAGCTCTTCCTTGCCGCTGCGCTCGTCCTTGAGAACGATACCCACACCGGAGTTAAGGAACGACAGCTCACGAATACGCTTGGCGAGGATGTCCCAGCTGAAGTGAATGTTCTTGAAGGTTTCGGAGGAGGGCTTGAAGTGGATCTCTGTGCCCGTGGTATCACTTTCACCAACGATTTGCATCGGCTCTTGTGGAACACCATGGACGTAGGTCTGCTCCCATACTTTTCCACTGCGGCGAACAGTGAGGTTCAGAACCTCGGACAGTGCGTTGACGACTGAAACGCCCACACCGTGCAGACCGCCGGATACTTTGTAGGAGTTATCGTCGAACTTACCGCCGGCGTGTAGCACCGTCATGATGACCTCGGCGGCGGACACGCCTTCTTCTTTGTGCACATCAACCGGAATGCCGCGACCGTTGTCGCGCACAGTGATCGATTCATCCGGGTGAATGATGATGCTGATGTCGTCACAGTGACCAGCCAACGCCTCGTCGATCGAGTTGTCCACAACCTCAAACACCATATGGTGGAGGCCGCTGCCATCGTCTGTGTCGCCGATATACATACCAGGACGCTTGCGTACGGCATCGAGCCCTTTCAGCACTTTGATGCTGGTCGAGTCGTACGTTTGGTTTTCGCTCATGCCTTCACTCCCGGTGGTCGTGGGTCTGGGTGATATTGCCGTGTTCCACGTGGAACAAAGCAACTGGCGTTTCCGTCTGCCAGCCTTCCCTCAACAATTCATGATCTACGCAGGTGATAAATACCTGGCAGCGTAATTCTTCCAGCAGGCGACAAAGCGCACCGCGGTGATTCTCATCGAGCTCCGATGGCAGATCGTCGACGAGGTAAATACATTGGCCACGACGGGCCGTGCTGACTAAGTGTCCCTGAGCAATCCGGAGGGCGCAGACTACGAGTTTCTGTTGCCCGCGGGAGAGGATATCCGCCGCGTTGTGTCCGCCGAGTCGCAGGCGTAAATCTGCACGTTGGGGCCCCGCTTGCGTATGACCCATCTGCTGATCGCGATAGAGCGAGGATGCCAGTACATCGCTCAGGTTTTTTTCCTTGTCCCATCCTCGATAGTAACTAAGCGTCAATCCATCGATCTGAACAAGCTCACTCAGCGTTTGCTCAAACACAGGTTTCAGCGCCTTGATATAAGCGCGCCGAAACTCGTCAATTTCATCGCTGGCCAGACACAACTCACGGTCCCATGCGGCCTGCGAAGCGGCGTCAAGTGTACCATGCCGAAGCCACGAGTTCCGCTGCCTCAGGGCCTTCTGGAGCCGCTGCCAGGTCGACATGAAGCGAGGTTCCACGTGGAACACTCCCCAATCCAGAAACTGACGACGGATCTTGGGGGCACCCTCAAGGAGTCGAAAGCTGTCGGGATTGATCAGCTGCAGCGGCAACGTCTCGGCGAGTTGCGCGGCGCTTTTCGCATTCTGGCCATCTATACGAATCTGAAAATCGCCCTGACGGTTGCGTGAAATGCCAAGGCTACTGTGGCCTCCTTCAGCGAGTTCTACCTGGCCAAAAACCGTGCACGCAGGCTGCTCGTATTGAATAACCGGCTGGAGCCGCACGCTGCGGAATGAGCGCGCCAAGCCGAGGAGGTAGATGGCTTCAAGAACACTGGTTTTACCACTGCCGTTGGCGCCGTACAGGATGTTAATGCGGGGAGAAGGAGAGAAGGTCACCGGGTGCAGATTGCGCACCCCGGTGACCGAGACACGGCTAAGAGACATTGATCAACTGCTGTTACAGACGCATCGGCATAACGACATAGGCCGAGTCGTCATTGCCGGATTCCTGCACCAACGCACTGCTGTTGGAATCCGAGAGAATCAGACGGACTTGCTCCGTAGTCATGACACCCAATACGTCGAGCAGATAGCTCACGTTGAATCCGATCTCGAGTGAGCTGCCGTTGTAGTCGACGCTGATCTCCTCTTCGGCTTCCTCTTGCTCCGGGTTATTCGCCTGAATCTTCAACTGGCCGTTGGCCAACTGAAGGCGGATACCGCGATACTTCTCATTCGAGAGGATCGCCGTGCGGCTGAACGCTTCACGCAGTGCCTGACGATCACCCACCACCAACTTGTCGCCGCCCTTAGGCAGCACTCGCTCATAGTCAGGGAATTTCCCGTCGACCAGTTTGGATGTGAACGTGAACTCACCCGTGGTCGCACGAATGTGATGCTGCCCAAGCACGATGCTGACCAGACCATCTTGTTCGGTCAGTAGTCGAGCGAGCTCCAGAATGCCCTTACGCGGCACGATCACCTGGTGACGGTCAGCCTGCTCGATCTCTGCAGCCATGGAACACATCGCAAGACGGTGACCATCGGTCGCAACTGCGCGCAGAATGCCCGACTGCACCTCAAGCAGCATGCCGTTAAGGTAGTAGCGAACGTCCTGCTGTGCCATGGCAAAGCTAGTGCGCTCGATCAGCCGGCGCAGCTTGCTTTGAACAAGGCTAAACGTGAGCGAACCCGGGCCTTCTTCGACAGTGGGGAAGTCGTTGGCAGGCAGGGTAGAAAGAGTGAAACGGCTGCGACCCGCTTTGACGATCAGCTTTTGCTCGTCCAGCTTGATGTCGATGAGCGCATCGTTGGGAATGCTTTTGCAGATGTCCATCAGCTTGCGCGCGGGGACGGTGATCTCACCCGGCTCTGCAGGCTCTTCCAGCTGCACACGGCCGACCAGCTCTACTTCCAGGTCTGTACCGGTCAGAGACAACTGCTGGCCCTCAACGACCAGGAGCACGTTCGAGAGAACCGGCAAGGTCTGACGGCGTTCGACAACGCCCGCGACCAGTTGCAGGGGTTTCAACAGGGCTTCGCGTTGAATGGTGAAATGCATGGTCTAGTCCCTTGCCTTGATAAGCTGCGTCGGCATCACGTTGTCAAAGTCCGCAGCAGGTTCTTGTAGTCCTCGCGGATGTCCGCATCGGATTCTTTCAATTCGTTGATCTTCCGGCACGCGTGCAACACGGTGGTGTGATCGCGGCCGCCAAACACGTCGCCGATTTCGGGAAGGCTGTGATTGGTCAGTTCTTTCGACAGTGCCATCGCTACTTGCCGCGGTCGCGCGACGGACCTTGAACGGCGTTTGGACAGCAGGTCGGAGATTTTTATCTTGTAGTACTCAGCCACGGTCCGCTGGATGTTATCCACACTCACCAGTTTGTCCTGCAACGCTAGCAAGTCCTTCAAGGATTCACGGATCAGCTCGATCGTGATGTCCCGGCCCATGAAGTGCGAGTGAGCGATGACGCGCTTCAGCGCACCCTCAAGCTCACGCACATTGGAACGAATCCGCTGCGCGATAAAAAATGCGGCGTCGTGAGGGAGATCGACTTTCGCCTGATCTGCCTTCTTCATCAAAATCGCCACCCGTGTTTCCAGCTCCGGGGGTTCGACGGCGACGGTCAGGCCCCAGCCGAAACGTGACTTCAGGCGCTCTTCAAGCCCTTCGATTTCCTTAGGGTAGCGGTCACTCGTGAGAATAACCTGCTGACCTCCTTCGAGAAGAGCGTTGAATGTATGGAAAAACTCTTCCTGAGAACGCTCCTTGCGCGCAAAAAATTGAATGTCGTCAATCAGCAGTGCGTCTACGGAGCGATAGAACCGTTTGAACTCATTGATGGCATTGAGCTGCAGCGCCTTGACCATATCCGCCACAAATCGCTCGGAGTGCAAATACACAACCTTGGCGTTCGGGTTCTTCTTGAGCAGGTGGTTACCCACAGCATGCATCAAGTGAGTTTTACCCAGACCCACACCCCCATAAAGGAAGAGCGGGTTGTAGCCGTGCTTGGGATTGTCGGCTACCTGCCAAGCGGCCGCGCGCGCCAGTTGGTTGGATTTACCTTCGACAAAATTTTCGAACGTGAAGGTCCTGTTCAGGTAGCTGGTGTGCTTCAGCGCACCCTCGACCTGAACATTACGCTGCTCGGCGCGCGCAGGCGCTTGCTGAGAACTGGCGCCAGCCATTGGATCGAAGCTCGCCCGGGAAGGCTCGTCCTCGACATTCAATGAAGTCTGAATCATCGGAGCAGGCGTCGCTACGGACTGTGGCGCGCGGGCTGCGACCGGCGCTTCACTGGTGGCAGCCATCTCGGCAGCCTGAGATGCGGCCGCCGCAGCAGCGAGCGGTGCATTCGGGGCCGCACGTGGGGCCGAGCTACGCTTGCTACCTATTAATAAGGACAGCGCCGGCGCCATTCCCTGACCATGCTCGCCCAGCAACTCGAGCAATCGACCCAGGTACTTCTCATTGACCCAGTCCAGCACGAATCGGTTGGGTGCATATACGCGCAATTCGTCGCCTTCGGCTTCAACCTGTAACGGACGGATCCAGGTGTTGAATTGCTGGGCAGGCAGCTCATCGCGCAAAAGCTCAACGCATTGCTGCCAAAGTTCCACTGACACAAATATCCCCTAGATTCTGAAGCCGGCGCGGCAAAAACAAGCGGCCATTGTAACCACCCGTAGCTGACTTATCCACATGAAGGTGGGGCGCTAACACGCGAAACCCTGCGCAAAACACCTAAAAAGACGACAACCAGTGGATAGTTAAGCTCTGTGGATAACCGCGCATTAGCTCTCTGCATAACACGGGCCTGAAACCTGTGGATAAATCGTCTGTGGATAAGAGACGTTTTTATACACAGCTTGTCGTCAGCTGCAACACAGCCGCAGCACCGCTTGTGGACAGACTTTCATTCCTCTGTACATCACGCATTACGAGGTCTACAGCGTTTTATCCACAGAAATCTTCTCCTTAAGCTTTTATAAGCTTTACAAAGAAGCTTTAAATACCTTCCTTCTTTATTTCTATATCTACGTCCCAAGAATGCACCGACGGATGGATCGCTGTCGATGAAGTCCACTCAGGAACTAAATGCAAGAAACGTTGGTTGGAAATTGACCTGCGAGCCCGCTTTCTCTAGAATCCCCGGTCTCTTAAAACGGGGGCCATTCCGGCCCGTTGTGGACGAACCAGGTAACACGCCATGAAACGTACTTTCCAACCCAGCACTATCAAGCGCGCTCGCACCCACGGTTTCCGTGCTCGTATGGCCACTAAAAACGGTCGCGCAGTTCTTTCGCGTCGTCGCGCCAAAGGCCGTAAGCGTCTGGCAGTTTGATTAATCGGCACAGGTGGTGAGTCAGGACTTCAGTCGGGAAAAGCGTTTGCTGACACCCCGGCATTTCAAGGCAGTCTTTGACTCCCCCACCGGCAAGGTTCCGGGAAAAAATCTCCTGCTCCTTGTGCGCAACAACGACCTTGATCATCCCCGTCTAGGGCTGGTGATCGGGAAGAAGAGCGTGAAGCTCTCTGTCGAGCGCAACCGTTTGAAACGCCTGATGCGTGAGTCGTTTCGCCTTCACCAGGACAACCTGGTCGGATGGGATATCGTCGTCGTCGCACGCAAAGGCTTGGGTGACATTGAAAACCCCGAATTGATTCAGCATTTCGGCAAGCTCTGGAAACGTCTGGCGCGCAGCCGGCCCGATCCCGAACTTAAAACCGAAACTGCGGGGGTAGACAGTCCTGATGCGTAAACTGGCGCTCGTTCCGATCCAGTTTTACCGCTATGCCATCAGTCCTCTGATGGCCAGTCACTGTCGTTTCTACCCCAGTTGCTCCTGCTACGCGTACGAGGCCATTGAAAATTATGGTCTGGTGCGCGGTGGCTGGCTGACCTTACGTCGCTTAGGTCGGTGTCATCCGTGGAATCCCGGTGGTTATGACCCGGTTCCACCTGCTCCCACCTCCCGTTCCTCTTCGATGGCCGAGTAATCATGGATATTAAACGCACGATCCTGATCGTCGCCCTGGCAATCGTGACCTATGTCGGTGTCCTGAAATGGAACCAGGACTATGGTCAGGCTGCCTTGCCGACTCAGAATGTTGCTGCCAACACCAATACATCCGCTATTCCTGATGCTCCGCAAGGTTCAGCGACTGCCAATGCAGACGTTCCCAGCGCTACCGGCGAAGTAGCTGCGCCTGCGGAAATGCCGGTGGCCACCAGCAAAGATCTGATCCAGGTGAAGACAGACGTCCTCAATCTGGAAATTGATCCGGTTGGCGGCGATGTGGTGCAGCTTCGTTTGCCACTTTATCCACGCCGTCAGGATCATCCCGAGATTCCTTTCCAGCTGTTCGATAACGGTGGCGAGCGTATATTCCTTGCGCAGAGCGGTCTGACTGGCGCGAACGGTCCTGATGCCCGTGCAGCGGGTCGCCCGGTTTACTCGGCCACGCAAAAAAGTTATCAGCTGACTGATGGCCAGAACGATCTGGTCGTCGATCTGAAATTCAGCGATGCCGGCGTTAATTACATCAAGCGCTTCACGTTCAAACGCGGTCTGTATGACCTTACCGTTTCTTACGTGATCGACAACCAGAGCGCGCAGCCGTGGAACGGTAATCTGTTCGCCCAGTTGAAACGCGATGCGAGCGCCGATCCATCCTCGACGACCGCTACGGGCACCGCCACCTATCTGGGTGCTGCCATGTGGACGCCTTCGGAACCCTACAAAAAGGTTTCCATGAAGGACATCGACAAAGGCTCGGTAAAGGATACTGTTCAGGGCGGATGGGTCGCCTGGTTGCAGCATTACTTTGTGACCGCCTGGATCCCGAACAAGGCTGACAGCAATACCGTCACCACCCGTAAAGACAGTGCCGGCAATTACATTATCGGTTTCACTGGCCCGGCATTGACGGTCGCACCTGGCGCGAAAACCGAAACGACTGCAACGCTCTACGCCGGTCCGAAGAGTCAGGCGGTCCTGAAGGAGTTGTCCCCAGGTCTTGAACTGACAGTGGATTACGGGATTCTGTGGTTCATTGCCCAGCCTATTTTCTGGCTGCTGCAACATATCCACAGCATCGTGGGCAACTGGGGCTGGTCGATCATCTTCCTGACCATGCTGATCAAGGGGCTTTTCTTCCCTCTGTCGGCCGCCAGTTACAAATCCATGGCACGCATGCGTGCGGTAGCTCCACGCCTTGCTGCGTTGAAAGAGCAACATGGCGACGATCGTCAGAAGCTTTCTCAGTCGATGATGGAGCTGTACAAGAAAGAGAAGATCAACCCGTTGGGTGGATGCTTGCCGATTCTGGTGCAGATGCCGGTGTTCCTGTCGCTGTACTGGGTACTGCTTGAAAGCGTTGAAATGCGCCAGGCCCCGTGGCTGCTGTGGATAACTGACCTGTCGATCAAAGACCCGTTCTTTATTCTGCCGATCATCATGGGCGCTACCATGTTCATCCAGCAGCGTTTGAACCCGACACCTCCGGATCCGATGCAGGCCAAGGTCATGAAGCTGATGCCAATCATCTTTACGTTCTTCTTCCTGTGGTTCCCGGCCGGTCTGGTGCTGTACTGGGTCGTGAACAACACCTTGTCCATCACTCAACAGTGGTACATCACACGCAGCATCGAAGCGAAAGCCAAGAAAGCTGAAGCCTGATCTACCCTGTTAACAAGTTATTCAAAACGCCCCCTCGTGGGGCGTTTTGCTATCCGTCAGTTGCCCAGGAGTCGGCCCATGAACGTTCTTTCTGAAACCATCGCGGCCATTGCGACGGCTCCCGGCCGCGGAGGCGTCGGTATCGTCCGTATTTCCGGGCCCAAGGCTAGCAATTGTGCCAAGGCAATTCTGGGCAAGCTGCCACAACCCCGTTATGCACACTACGGCACTTTTAAAGAAGAGAACGGTGCAGTAATCGATGAGGGCATTGGTCTCTATTTTTCAGGCCCTCACTCGTTCACCGGAGAAGATGTGCTCGAGCTTCAAGGGCATGGCGGGCCTGTGGTTCTCGACATGTTGCTGCAACGGTGCGTCCAGTTGGGCTGCCGCCTGGCACGTCCGGGAGAGTTCAGTGAACGCGCGTTTCTCAATGACAAGCTTGACTTGGCTCAAGCCGAGGCGATCGCTGACCTCATCGAGGCGAGTTCTGCGCAGGCCGCGCGCAATGCATTGAGGTCGCTGCAGGGTGCATTTTCCCAACGAGTCCATGAACTCACGGAGAAACTGATCAGCCTGCGTATCTACGTTGAAGCGGCAATCGACTTTCCGGAGGAGGAAATTGACTTTCTCGCGGACGGTCACGTCCTTACCATGCTGGATAACGTACGCAATCAGTTATCCACAGTGCTGCACGAAGCCAATCAGGGCGCCTTGCTCAGGGACGGCATGAATGTGGTTATTGCAGGCAGACCCAACGCCGGCAAATCCAGCCTCCTGAACGCACTCGCGGGCAAAGAAGCGGCAATCGTGACTGAAATTGCCGGCACAACCCGGGATGTCCTGCGCGAACATATCCACATTGATGGAATGCCGCTTCACGTGGTGGACACTGCGGGTCTGCGCGACACGGACGATCAGGTCGAAAAAATAGGCGTTCAACGCGCGCTTCAGGCGATAGGCCAGGCCGACCGCATTTTGCTGGTGGTGGATGCAACAGCACCCGAGGCGGGTGATCCCTTTGCATTGTGGCCAGAGTTCCTCGACCAACGACCTGACCCGGCCCATGTCACGCTGATTCGTAACAAGGTGGACTTGAGTGATGAGCCGGTGGAGCTGTTGACCAGCGTCGATGGCCACGTGACCATCAGCCTCAGCGCCAAGACCGGCGGTGAGGGCGTGGTGCTTCTGCGCGAGCATCTCAAGGCATGCATGGGGTACCAGCAAACAGCAGAGGGAAGCTTCAGTGCGCGCCGGCGCCATCTTGGGGCGTTGCACAGGGCAAGCGCTTCTCTGGAGCATGGACGCTCGCAGCTGACCTTGGCCGGCGCTGGTGAGCTCCTTGCCGAGGACCTGCGCCAAGCTCAGCAGTCCCTGGGCGAAATTACCGGTGAATTCAGCTCGGACGATTTGCTGGGACGTATTTTCTCCAGCTTTTGCATCGGCAAATAACGCCGCGCGTTATCTCCAGGCAGGTCAATTTTTCCGGATCTGCCCCATCTCGATTCACTCATCCCACTTTTCCTGACCTCCGATCAGTGTCATGGCGGATAAGTGCGCTTCGAATTTGACCGTTCAGCACCCGCATTCTCGAATAAGCCCTGTGCATAACTGCAAATGAGCCCGGTTGATAAACAGGGCTCTGACCTGAGGATAATTGCGCCTGTGGACAACTGTTCGTTTAATCCACAGGCTTAGACAGGTTATCCAAGGGCCTCATGCCTACATGGACACAGGCTTTTGATTCTCTGTACATGAGGTATTGAAAGGCTTTCAGAGATTTATCCACAGAAAGCGGGCTCAGTAAAAATAAACATAAAAACAAAGATCTTATAAATTTCTTTCTTTTTAATTTCTATAAACGCCATTCATCCACAGCTGGTTAGATTTTGCGCAACGGGTTTCTTAAGGGGGGGTAAGTCCCTATACTTGCCGCCATTCCTATTCCCCCCAATCAACAGGCACGAGGTGCGTGGTGGATTTCCCTTCCCGTTTTCAAGTGATCGTCATCGGCGGCGGTCATGCCGGTACCGAGGCAGCACTGGCGTCTGCACGTATGGGTGTCACCACCCTGCTGCTTACGCACAACGTGGAAACCCTCGGCCAAATGAGTTGCAACCCGGCCATCGGTGGCATCGGTAAAAGTCATCTGGTCAAAGAGATCGATGCACTTGGCGGTGCTATGGCAACGGCCACTGACAAAAGTGGTATCCAGTTTCGCGTGTTGAACAGCCGCAAAGGCCCGGCCGTCCGGGCGACGCGTGCACAGGCAGATCGCGTGCTTTACAAAGCGGCTGTCAGAGAGATCATTGAAAACCAGCCCAACCTGTGGGTATTCCAGCAGGCATGCGACGACCTGATCGTCGAGCAAGATCAAGTGCGCGGCGTAGTGACTCAGATGGGCCTGCGTTTTCTGGCCGACTCCGTGGTTCTCACCACAGGTACCTTCCTGGGCGGACTTATCCACATAGGTCTGCAGAACTATTCGGGCGGGCGCGCCGGTGATCCGCCGTCCATTGCGCTTGCACGCAGGCTTCGTGAACTACCGCTGAGAGTGGGTCGCTTGAAAACGGGCACGCCTCCGCGCATCGATGGCCGATCTGTGGATTTCTCGGTGATGACAGAACAGCCGGGCGATACGCCGATCCCCGTGATGTCTTTCATGGGCTCCAAGGCTCAGCACCCGAGCCAGGTCAGTTGCTGGATTACCCACACCAACGCCCGGACCCACGAAATCATTGCTGCGAATCTGGATCGGTCGCCGATGTATTCTGCTGCCGGTGAGATCGAGGGGGTCGGCCCGCGCTATTGCCCGTCGATCGAAGACAAGATTCACCGCTTTGCCGACAAGGAAAGCCATCAGGTGTTTATCGAACCGGAAGGTTTGACGACCCATGAGCTTTATCCGAACGGTATATCGACCTCGCTGCCGTTCGACGTACAGCTGCAGATTGTTCGGTCTATTCGCGGGATGGAAAACGCCCACATCGTGCGGCCTGGCTATGCCATCGAGTACGACTATTTCGATCCGCGCGACCTGAAGTACAGCCTGGAAACCAAGGTTATCGGGGGGTTGTTTTTCGCAGGACAAATCAACGGCACGACCGGTTACGAAGAAGCCGGTGCCCAAGGTTTACTTGCCGGCGCCAACGCAGCGCTTCGGGCTCAAGGCAAGGACAGCTGGTGTCCGCGTCGCGATGAGGCTTACATCGGCGTACTGGTGGATGACCTGATTACCCTGGGCACCCAAGAGCCGTACCGGATGTTCACCTCGCGCGCCGAGTACCGTCTGATTTTACGCGAAGACAACGCGGACTTGCGTTTGACCGAACAAGGTCGGGCGCTCGGGTTGGTCGACGATGCCCGCTGGGCGGCGTTCTGTGCCAAGCGTGAAGGCATCGAGCTGGAAGAACAGCGGCTGAAATCCACCTGGATTCGTCCGGGTACCGAGCAGGGCGATGCGGTCTCGGCGCACTTCGGCACTCCGTTGACCCACGAATACAATCTGCTGAATCTGCTGAGCCGTCCGGAAGTGGACTACGCCAGTCTGGTTGCGCTGACCGGCAACGGCTCGCCTGACCCGCAGGTCGCTGAACAAGTCGAAATCAAGACCAAATACGCCGGTTACATCGACCGTCAGCAGGATGAGATCGCTCGTCTGCGTGCCAGCGAAAACACACGGCTTCCTGCTGATATCGATTACACCGGGATCTCCGGTCTGTCCAAAGAAATCCAGAGCAAGCTGGGGATAACTCGTCCGGAAACGCTGGGCCAGGCCTCGCGGATTCCAGGCGTCACACCCGCGGCGATTTCTCTGTTGATGATTCATTTGAAAAAACGCGGCGCGGGCCGTCAGTTGGAGCAAAGCGCTTGAGTTCGATGGTTACCCCGCAGCATGCAGAAGAACTGACCCTTGGCGCTAGACAGCTCGGCGTTGAGTTGAGTGAGAGCCAACACAGCCAGTTGCTGGCGTACCTGGCTTTGCTGATTAAGTGGAACAAGGCCTACAACCTGACTGCTGTTCGTGATCCGGATGAGATGGTGTCTCGCCATCTGCTGGACAGCTTGAGCGTGGTGCGTTTCATCGAGGGTGAGCGTCAGCTGGATGTCGGCAGCGGCGGCGGAATGCCCGGCATTCCGCTGGCCATCCTGTTTCCGGACATGAAAGTCACGGTGCTCGACAGCAATGGCAAGAAGACCCGGTTTCTGACCCAGGTAAAACTTGAGCTTGCACTCGCCAACGTGGAAGTTATCCACAGCCGTGCCGAAGCATTCCAGCCCGCGCTGCCGTTCAACGGCATCATTTCCCGCGCCTTCAGCAGTCTGGAAGACTTTACCCAGTGGACTCGACACATGGGCGACGGCGAAACGCGCTGGTTGGCAATGAAGGGTCTGCATCCAGTGGATGAACTGGTAGCATTGCCCGCAGATTTTCATCTGGAAAGCGCGCAAGCCTTGGCCGTACCCGGTTGCCAAGGTCAACGGCATCTGCTGATACTGCGCCGCACGGCATGACAGGGAACACACGCAATAATGGCTAAGGTATTCGCGATAGCGAACCAAAAAGGGGGTGTGGGTAAAACCACAACCTGTATCAACCTCGCGGCCTCGCTGGTGGCTACCAAGCGTAGGGTGTTGTTGATCGATCTCGATCCGCAAGGCAATGCCACCATGGGCAGCGGTGTGGATAAGCACGCGCTTGAGCACTCGGTCTACGATTTGCTGATTGGCGAGTGCGATCTGAATCAGGCCATGCACTTTTCCGAGCACGGCGGCTATCAGCTACTGCCGGCAAACCGCGATCTGACGGCTGCCGAAGTGGTCCTGCTGGAAATGCAGATGAAGGAGTCGCGTCTGCGCTCAGCACTGGCGCCCATCCGCGAAAACTACGATTACATCCTCATCGATTGTCCTCCATCGCTTTCAATGCTGACACTCAACGCTCTGGTTGCGGCCGACGGCGTCATTATCCCCATGCAATGTGAGTACTTTGCGCTCGAAGGTCTGAGCGATCTTGTGGATAACATCAAACGCATCGGTGAGTTGCTCAATCCTCAGCTCAAGATCGAGGGTTTACTGCGGACCATGTACGACCCGCGGCTCAGCTTGATCAACGACGTTTCGGCACAGCTCAAAGAGCACTTCGGCGAGCAGCTGTACGACACCGTTATTCCGCGCAATATTCGTCTGGCCGAGGCGCCTAGCTTCGGCATGCCGGCATTGGCGTACGACAAGACTTCTCGCGGCGCGCTGGCGTACCTGGCGCTCGCGGGCGAGATGGTCCGTCGCCAACGTCGCGGCAGTCGCACCGCGGCTCAGCCCACTTAAGGAAATTCCATGGCCGTCAAGAAACGTGGACTCGGACGTGGGCTGGACGCACTGCTGAGCAGCCCAACCGTCACCGCACTGGAAGAACAGGCAGTGAAGGCCAGTGAGCGCGAGCTTCAGCACATTCCGCTGGACCTTATTCAACGAGGCAAGTATCAGCCGCGTCGTGATATGGACCCCCAGGCACTGGAAGAACTTGCGAACTCGATCAAGGCGCAAGGGGTGATGCAGCCAATCGTGGTCCGCCCGATTGCCGACAACCGCTTCGAGATCATTGCCGGTGAACGCCGCTGGCGCGCCAGCCAGCAGGCAGGGATCGAAACGATTCCTGCCATGGTGCGTGATGTGCCGGATGAAGCGGCCATTGCAATGGCACTGATCGAGAACATTCAGCGCGAAGATTTGAATCCGATCGAGGAAGCGATTGCCCTGCAGCGTCTGCAGCAGGAATTTCAGCTGACCCAACAGCAAGTGGCTGAAGCGGTCGGCAAGTCGCGAGTCAGCGTTGCGAATCTGCTGCGACTGATCGCATTGCCGGAAGTCATCAAGACCATGCTCTCCCATGGTGACCTGGAGATGGGCCATGCCCGTGCGCTGCTGGGACTGCCTGAAGATCAACAGGTTGAAGGGGCGCGACATGTTGTCGCACGCGGTCTGACCGTGCGCCAGACCGAAGCGCTGGTTCGCCAGTGGCTCAGCGGGAAACAAGAGGCTGCAGAGCCAGTGAAGGCTGACCCTGACATCACACGTCTGGAACAGCGCCTGGCCGAGCGGCTGGGCTCCGCGGTGCAAATCCGGCACGGACAGAAGGGCAAAGGTCAGTTGGTCATCCGTTATAACTCGCTGGATGAGCTACAAGGTGTGCTCGCTCACATTCGCTGAAACAAATCATGCGTAGCGCGTAGTCGGAAATCACTACCTGGCAGTTGAATAGGGGCTGAACCGCCCCTATACTCTGCGCGCATTTTGTCGGCACAATTTATGCCAAGTTATTGATTTTGGCGGCCGGCTCACTAGGAGCCCATGTGATGGAGACACGCACGCCAAACCGCTTGCCATTCCATCGCCTGGCTGTTTTCCCGATCTTGCTGGCTCAGTTGATTGTCCTCTTGGGGACTGCGCTGGCGCTTTGGCAGTGGCATGGTGTCGTAGCCGGGTATTCGGGGCTTTGCGGAGGCCTGATAGCCTGGCTGCCGAATGTGTATTTTGCTCATAAGGCATTCCGGTACTCCGGGGCCAGGGCAGCGCAGGCCATCGTTCGGTCGTTCTACGCCGGCGAGGCAGGCAAGCTGATTTTTACGGCAGTGCTCTTTGCACTGACGTTTGCAGGTGTAAAGCCGCTGGCTCCGCTGGCGGTTTTCGGCGTGTTCATACTGACCCAACTGGTCAGTTGGTTTGCGCCCCTGCTACTGAGAACAAGACTTTCGAGACCTTAGGGCGTTTGAGGCAACCATGGCAGAGCAAACAGCTTCGGGCTATATCCAGCACCACTTGCAGAACTTGACCTTTGGTCATTTGCCTGACGGCAGTTGGGGCTTCGCGCATTCCGCGGCGGAAGCAAAAGAAATGGGCTTTTGGGCTTTCCACGTCGATACCCTCGGCTGGTCGGTCGCACTGGGTCTGATTTTCGTCCTCATCTTCCGTATGGCCGCTAAAAAGGCGACTTCCGGCCAGCCGGGTGCGCTGCAGAACTTCGTTGAAGTGCTCGTCGAGTTCGTTGACGGCAGCGTCCGGGACAGCTTCCATGGCCGTAGCGCCGTGATCGCCCCTCTGGCATTGACCATCTTCGCCTGGGTGTTCCTCATGAACGCCGTCGATTTGATTCCTGTCGACTGGATCCCTCAACTGGCGATCATGATCACCGGTGATCACCACATTCCTTTCCGCGCCGTATCGACCACCGATCCGAACGCGACGCTGGGCATGGCCCTGTCCGTATTCGCCCTGATCATTTTCTACAGCATCAAGATCAAGGGTATCGGCGGCTTCATCGGCGAATTGACCCTGCACCCGTTCGGCAGCAAGAACATTTTCGTTCAGGCGCTGTTGATTCCGGTGAACTTCCTGCTTGAATTCGTGACTCTGGTGGCCAAGCCGATCTCCCTGGCACTGCGACTGTTCGGCAACATGTACGCGGGTGAACTGGTGTTCATTCTGATCGCGGTCATGTTCGGCAGCGGTCTGTTGTGGCTCAGCGGTCTGGGCGTGGTCCTGCAATGGGCGTGGGCTGTGTTCCACATCCTGATCATCACCCTGCAAGCGTTCATCTTCATGATGCTGACCATCGTCTACCTGTCGATGGCTCACGAAGATAACCATTGAGACCCGCCTGGCGAGTCTGATGATCCCCTCGCTTTGGTGAGGGGGTGCCCGCGAGGGCTTGATGTAAGAAACGATTTTGCTTTACCGCTTTAATCTAAGAAAACCTAACCAATACGACGTAAAAGTCGGGAGGAAAGATGGAAACTGTAGTTGGTCTAACTGCTATCGCTGTTGCACTGCTGATCGGCCTGGGCGCACTGGGTACTGCAATCGGTTTCGGCCTGCTGGGCGGTAAATTCCTGGAAGGCGCTGCGCGTCAACCGGAAATGGTTCCAATGCTGCAAGTTAAAATGTTCATCGTGGCTGGTCTGCTCGACGCCGTGACCATGATCGGTGTTGGTATCGCTCTGTTCTTCACTTTTGCGAACCCCTTCGTTGGTCAACTCGCTGGCTGATCACTCGAATCTTCGAGTTGATTGGTGTGATGGACAACGAACGAGCGAGGTGTTGGCGTGAACATTAATGCAACCCTGATTGGCCAGTCCGTTGCGTTCTTCATTTTTGTGCTGTTCTGCATGAAGTTCGTGTGGCCTCCGGTCATCGCGGCTTTGCACGAACGTCAGAAGAAGATTGCGGATGGACTGGACGCTGCTACACGAGCAGCTCGCGACCTGGAGCTGGCCCAAGATAAAGTGGGTCAGCAACTGCGCGAAGCTAAGGCTCAGGCAGCTGAGATCATTGAGCAAGCCAAGAAACGCGGTACACAGATTGTCGACGAAGCCCGTGAACAGGCTCGCGTCGAAGCTGACCGCATCAAGGCTCAGGCTCAGGCCGAGATCGAACAGGAACTGAACGGCGTCAAAGACGCGCTGCGCGCCCAATTGGGTAGCCTGGCAGTCAACGGCGCAGAGAAGATCCTGGGTGCCACAATCGATCAAAACGCGCACGCGGAGCTGGTAAACAAACTGGCTGCTGAAATTTAAGCGAGGGCGATCATGGCAGAACTGACCACGTTGGCCCGACCTTACGCTAAGGCAGCCTTCGAGCATGCACAGGCGCACCAGCAACTGGCCAATTGGTCAGCCATGCTCGGCCTGGCTGCTGCAGTGTCGCAAGACGACACGATGCAGCGCATGCTCAAGGCCCCGCGACTGACGAGCGCAGACAAGGCCGCCACTTTTATTGAAGTGTGCGGCGACAAGTTCGATGCCAAGGCACAGAATTTCATTCACGTCGTTGCTGAAAACGACCGTCTCCAGCTTCTGCCGGAGATCTCCGAACTGTTCGAGCTGTACAAGGCTGAGCAGGAAAAATCGGTAGATGTGGATGTGACCAGTGCTTTTGCATTGAACCAAGAACAGCAAGACAAACTCGCCAAGGTTCTCAGTGCACGGCTCGGCCGGGAAGTGCGCCTGCACGCTGCGGAGGATGCCGCCCTCATAGGTGGTGTCATCATCCGCGCCGGCGACCTGGTTATCGATGGCTCAGTTCGCGGCAAACTCGCGCAACTAGCCGAAGCATTGAAATCTTGAGTTTGAAGGGGCAGCAGAGCAATGCAGCAACTCAATCCTTCCGAAATAAGTGAAATCATCAAGGGCCGCATCGAGAACCTCGATGTAGCCTCCCAAGCCCGAAACGAAGGCACAGTCGTCAGCGTGTCTGACGGTATCGTGCGGATTCACGGTCTCGCCGACGCTATGTACGGCGAAATGATCGAGTTCCCGGGCGGCGTTTACGGTATGGCACTGAACCTGGAGCAAGACTCCGTGGGTGCTGTCGTACTGGGCGCTTACACCTCCCTGGCTGAAGGCATGAGTGCCAAGTGCACCGGCCGCATCCTGGAAGTTCCGGTTGGTAAGGAACTCCTGGGTCGCGTAGTCGACGCACTGGGTAACCCTGTCGACGGCAAAGGTCCGCTGAACAACACCGAGACCGATGCGGTCGAGAAAGTTGCTTCAAGCCCCTTGCCGATGTTGCTTGGCCGCGCCAAACAGCTGGTCAACGCTGACTTTGAAGCGATCGTGCGCAACCTGA